>JBMNNX010000066.1:0-26021 GCA_050942745.1 Myxococcales bacterium | reverse complement strand
TACCTCGAGGTCGACCTGTCGAGCGGTGGCATGTCCACCCGCGCGATCCCAGCCGAAGTGGTCGAGCTCTACATCGGAGGCCGGGGGCTCGGCGCGCGGCTCCTGTACGACTTGACCCCGCCTGGTCTGGATCCGTTCGATGAGCGCATGCCGATCATCTTTTCGATCGGTCCTCTGAACGGCAGCTCGGCGCCGCAATCGAACCGCTTCGTCGTCACCACCAAGTCCCCGGCCACGGGCGCCATCGCCGACAGCCACTGCGGCGGCAGCTTCGCCACCAAGCTCAAGAAGGCGGGCTTCGACGGGGTGATCGTCCGCGGCCGCAGCCCTCGGCCGGTCTACCTGGAGATCAAGGACGGCAAGGCCGAGATCAAGGACGCCGCCCACCTCTGGGGAAAGGGAACGGTCGCGACCCAGGCGGCGCTGCCCGCGAGCTTCGGCAAGGCGGTCATCGGTCCCGCGGGAGAGAACCGAGTGCCCTTCGCCTGTATCGTCAGCCAGAACCGGATAGCGGGCCGCGCTGGCACTGGCGCGGTGATGGGCAGCAAGAACCTCAAGGCGATCATCGCCGATGGCTCGGCCACGACCTTCGAGCGCGACGAGGCGTTCAAGGCGTTGCAGAAGGAGGTCACCGAGTATCTGCGCGCTCACCCGATGACCGGGCAGATTCTCCCGACGCTGGGGACCGCCAACCTCGTGATGACCTGCGCGGGCCGAAACATCATCCCCACCCGCAATTTCCAGAAAGGCCGCGACCGCCGCACGCCCGAGCTTGCCGGGGAGCGGATGCGCGACGAGCTGCTCATCAAGAAGGACGGCTGTATGGCCTGCCCGGTCAAGTGCGGGCGGCACATCCGCCTCCGCAAGGGCGAGGGCAAGGGACCCGAGTTCGAGACCATCGGGCTGCTCGGCAACAACCTCGGCATCTTCGACATGCAGATCGTCGCCGAGCTGGGCGAGCTCTGTGACGACCTGGGGATGGACACCATCTCGATGGGCGGCGTCCTCGGCTTCGCGACGGAGCTGACCGAGCGCGGGATGCTCCAAAGCGATCTGGCGTGGGGGAGGGTGGAGGCCTATCGCGAGGCCATCGAAGCGACGGCGCGGCGCACGGGGCTGGGCGCGGAGCTCGCCGATGGCACCCGCGCGCTCGCCAGGCGCCGCGGCGGCGAGGAGTTCGCCATCCAGGTCAAGGGGCTCGAGCTGCCGGCGTACGATCCGCGCGGCTGCTTCGGCCAGGGGCTCGAATACGCGACGAACAACCGCGGCGGCTGCCACATCCGCGGCAGCACCATGTTTCTGGAGGCGACGGGCCCGGTCTCTATCAACCCGCTCTCGACCGCGGGCAAGCCCGAGCTCGTCGTCTTCCAGCAGGACATGAACGCGGCCGTCAGCTCGCTGGTGTTCTGCTACTTCGCGTCCTACGCCGTCCTGCCGGCGACCATGTTCAAGCTCGAGCCGAACTCGTTCGCCTATCGCATCGCGATGGCGACGGCGAGCCGCGCGACGGGTCCGGCGCTGCGGCTGGCGATGCGGGCGAAGACCTCGGCGCAAATCCTTTGGTTCGAGAAGTTCCTCTCGCTCGCATGGGGCAGGCGGGTTGGGATAGGCGAGCTCATGCAGGTCGGCGCCCGCGTCTTCAACCTCGAGCGGCTCTACAACTTGCGCGAAGGGCTGACCGCCTCGGCCGACACGCTGCCGCGACGGCTGCTCGACGAACCGACCTTCCCCGGCGTCAAGGCCGGGGTCCCGCTCGCCGAGATGCTGGGCCGCTACTACCGGATTCGAGGTTGGGACAGCAACGGCGTCCCGACCCTTGCGACGCTGCGCTCGCTGGCGATTCGAAGCTGAGGAGGCACGTCGTGGCTCTCTTCGTTCCTCACTACGCTCTTGCCAAGCTCCTCGGGCAGACCGAGCTGCGCTCGGAAGCGACGACCGTCGGCGCGCTGCTCGAGGAGATTCGCCCGCTGGTCCCGCCGGAGGAATGGCGGGCATCGCTGCGCGCGGCGATCCTCGTCAACGGGCGCCACATCCACCACCTGCAGGGGATGAAGACTCCGCTGGCAGCGGACGACGAGGTGTGGATGGTCTTCCCTTCGGCCGGTGGCTGAGGCGCGAATCCGGAACGCCGGCCCTCGTGCAGCCTTGCGCGAGCTGCGCTCCATTGCCGCGCCCGGGACGAGGTCGAAAGGACTGCCGTCTCAGGGAGAAAAGGAGGAAGGGAGTGGCCGCCGCCTCGGCGGCCTGCTGGTCATAGGCGTCAAACGTCAGGCTTCAGGTTCATGCTGCTCCCCTGCATCGTCGGCATGCACCTTCGATCTGCCCTTCGCTCGGGCGTCGTTTGTCGCGCGCCGGCCGTGAAAGCCCCCCCTCCCCGTCGGCGCGCTGAGATCTTCGCGGCGAGTAACCGGCTTGAAGGCGCGCCGACGGGGAGGGGGTTTGGGGGTAGGGTCGCGGCGGCTCGCGTCGCATCGAGGCAAGGACAAACGGCTGGAAGGGCAAGAGCTGTGGGGCTGCCGTCTCGGCGGCCTGCTCTGGGCACGGTCGCATTGCCACGCGGTCCAATCGCCGATACGCCGTGGCCTGCGGCGCCGGTCGCATTGCCACGCGCCCCTACCGGTACGGCTTCACGACTACGCCTTTGCGTCCCGCCTCCCTCAGCACGAGCCCTTCCTTGGCTTTGCGCGCCGCGATCGGGCCGATGAAGAAGCCCGCCGGCTCGGAGCGCACGAAGCGCTTCTTGAAGTAGGCGCGCATGTCCTCGAAGGTGTGGCGCAACAGCGTGGACTTGAACTGCCGGCGCGTCTTGTCGCCCATCGTCTCGAGCTCCGACCAGACGCGGCCCGAGCGCAGCTCGCCTTCCTCCTCGAGGCTGCGCGCGTAGTAGATGACCGGCGAGCGCACTTCGTCGATCTCGAGCATCCCCGACTTCGGGCCGCGGCGAAGCGGATGGGCGACGAGCTCGCCCGCGGCCGGCATGTGCAGGTAGTAGCCCTCGGCAACGAAGAGCGAAGCGTTCTCTTCGCTCGCCACGAAGGGCTTGTACGAGGCGTCGAACGCCTCGGGATAGACCTCGAGCTGGCGCGCCTCGAGCGCGCGGAGAAAGGCCTTCTCGTCTTCGGCGGTCATGAAGAAGGAGAGCGCGGAAGCCATCGCGTAGACCTGCCTGTCGGTGGCGGCGCTTCATCGAAACCTGTCGCCCGCGCCGCTGGGGCGCCGGGTGCTAGCACGGTGAAGAGAAGCCCGTCAAACAGCGCGATGGCTGTCTACTCGAGGTGAGGATGTAGCGGTCTGCTCTCGATCGACTCTGCGCCCGCGCGCATTTCGAGCCTGGCCATCCAGGACGCGACCGGCAGGACGAGCACCAGCACCAAGGCGCCGGCCAGATAGGGCGCGGCCTGCCCGTAGGCGATGAGCGTGGTGCCGAGGATAGGCCCGCCCACGCCGCCGATGTCGGCGAAGAGCTGGAGGATGCCGGTCGCGCGCCCGCGGTCTTCGGGCTCGACCACCGCGGAGAGCAGCGCCAGCACCGACGGCCCGAGCGCGCCCATCCCCAAACCGACGAGGCCGACCCCGGCCGCGATGGAGCCGACCGAGCCCGCGAACGCGACGACGAGCAGCCCGGGAATCGTGAGGACGATGCCCGCGGCGGCGATGCGCGCGTGGCTGCCGTGCTGGTCGCCGTGGCGTCCGGCGACCGCCATCGTCGCCGAGGAGACGAGCACCATCCAGGCCATGGCCAAGCCCGAGGTGCCTACGTCGCCCAGGCGCGCGAAGACCAGCCCCCGCGCGTTGAGCAGCAGGCCCAGCGTGGTGAGCACGACCCCTTGGGCGGCGAAGAAGCTGGCGAAGTTGAGCGCGCCGATGGCGAGCAGGCGCCGGTTGGCCCAAGGCCGAAAGTGGCGCGGCGGCCGCCCCTCGGGCGTCGCCGCGGCGCGGAGGTCGGGGACGGTGAGGAAAGCGACGAGCGCGCCCAACCCGACGGCGACCATCGCCGCCTCGAACATCTCGCGCTCGCCCCAGAGCGCCGCGAGCAGGCCTCCGACCGCGAGCCCGATCGGCATCCCGGCGGACATCGCCGCGCGGACCGTGCCTGCGGCCAGCCCGCCGTAGGAGCGGCCGCCCGCGTGGAGCGCGAGGGTCTGGGCGGCGACGAAGACGCAGGCCGAGGCCGGTCCGTGCAGAACCCGCGCGAGGAGGAAGTAGAGCCCCGGCCGTTCGAGGGTGACGCCGAGCAGGTAGAGCGCCATCACCGCGACCTGCAGCGCGAGCCCGGCGACGAGCATCCGGCGGCCGCCGAGCCTGTCGGTCAGCGCTCCGACGAAGGGCGCCGAGAGGACCCGGCCGGCGCGATTGGCGGCGAGGATGGTGCCGATGAGCCACAGCGGCAGGCCCGCGCGCAGCCCCACCAGAGGCAGCACGGGGAAGGCGATTCCTCCGGCGACGCCGGCGAGCAGGATCCCGGGCGCGATGGCGTAGGCGAGCCGGCGCGCCGTGCGTTCGCCGTCGGCGGCTGCGGTCGTCTCGGTTTTCGGCTGGCGTGGCCGCAGGAGGCCGCCGAAGTCTGCGAGGCGGGGAACCACGGGGGCACGGTACCGGCGCCACGCCGCCGAGTCGAGCTTTCCGGCCGCCGCCGCTGCGAGCGGCAGGCTTGCCCTGGCTCGCTCGCGGCACGCGGCGCGCGGCGAGAAGAGCCGCGCGCCGAGACGAGGCCGGTGGGCGGGCGTTCTTCGGCACCTGCGGGCAACGCCCGGCGGGAGGAGGGCGAGGCGGGTGGAGGGCCGCGGTGGGGCGCTCCCGCGGCGAGCGCCGGGCCTCCGCGGAGATCGCGCGGGTGGCCGGCGCGCCGGCTACGAGTCGATCTCGACCTCGCGCCTGGTCCTCAGCACCTGCTCGGCGCGCGCGGCCAGGGCCTCGCGCGAGGGGACATCGACCCGGAGCCTGCGCGCGAGCCGAATGATGAGCGCCCGCTCCTTGCTGTCGATCTTTCCGTCGATCGCCGCCGCGGCGATGACCGCCTCGACGAACGAGCGCGCGATCCAGCTCCCGGGCTCCAGATCGACCTCGGGCGGCTTGTCGTGCTCGAGCATCGGGGCGACGTCGCGGAAGCTGACGCCCCAGCGCTTGGCGCACAGCTTGAGCAGCGCGCGCTCGGAGCTGTCCACGGTTCCATCGGCCCGGGCCATCGCGGCCATCATCTGCAGGAGGCGCAGCCGCTCGTCTACGAACTTGAAGCTCGGCAGGTAGGGCTCGACCGCCTTGGCGACCTCGGCGCGCTGTCGGCGCGTGGTCATCCACGTCTCCCAGCCCTGGACCTCGTTGAGCACGAAGTCGTGCTTGCCCGGCTCGAGCGGAGCGCCGCAGTAGGAGCACTTCACGGTGTCCCCCTCGCCGTGGGCGGCCTTGCACTTGTGGCAGCGATCGCTCGACACGCCGGTGTGCACGTCGGTCTTCACGCCGCTCTCACGCACCAGCGTCAGGACTGTCGACTGGGAGGAGATGGGGACGACCGGACGGGAGCCTTCGTTGAAGTCGCCGACCCTGCCGCGCCAGCGCACTCGCAGGCAGACCTCGTCCTGGTCCTCGTCGTTGTCGTGGTCGATGAGCACGAGATCAACGCCGTCCACCTGCACGTCCCAGATCCACCGGCGCTCGCCGCGCTGGCGATACGCCTCGGCCTCGGCGGCCATCTCCTCGAGCATCCTCTTGGTCGCGACCCGCTGCAGTTGCTTGGGGTCGCGCCGGGTGCGGGCGAGGATCCACTTCCAGAAGATGAGCGCGGCGCGATCCTCGCTCACCTCCGGGCAGAAGCCCGGATCGCGCTCGTTCATCTGCTCGAGCCCGGTGAACTCGCGCCAAGGTCCTCGATACGCGTCGAAGCTCAGCTCCTGCGCGAGGACCCAGTCGTACTGGCCCGAGTTCACGATCGCCTGGCAGTAGCTGCAGAGGTTGGTCGCGCCGCCGGAGAACGGCGCCCCGCAGTTCGGGCAGCCTCCGGCCGGCAGGCCCTTTTTCGTCTTGGCGCCGGGGCGGCGCACGAAGACCCAGACGGCGGTGGTCACCTGCTCTTCGGGCCTCCGGGTGGTCGCAAGGTTCTTCCCCGTGGAGAGCTCCGTCACCCGCGAGCTCCAGTAGAAGCGAACGTGGAGGGAGTCGAAGAACGGGTCGTGGAAGGCGCCGATGGTCCGGATCTCGATCGGCTGGACGGCCATGTGGACGAGCCGGACGCCGTGCTCGCGCTCGATCTCGCGCATGGCCAGCTCACGGCGGTAGAAGCCGTCGGAGACCAGGTGCCGCGGCGGCAGCTCGCCCTTCTGGCGTCCTTCCATGACTTGGGCGAAGAGCGCCTGCGCGCGCTGCTCGAACGCCGCAAGGTCGAAGTTGGGGTCCTCCTTGCGCAGCCGGGCGATCTCCTGATCGACGAGCGTGGCGCTCGGCGGCGTTTCGAGCTCGTGGATGGCCTTGAAAGTGATCTTCGAGCGGCGCCAGTCCTGGGCGGCCAGGACGAGCCCGAAAGCGCCGCCGACGAGCACAAAGAAGATTGCCCAGACGTACAGGCTGTTGAGGAAGGCGAGCGCCGAGGTCGGTTCGAAGAAGTTCATTTCGGCTTTCCCGTAGCGAAGCGGGCGGCGAGGCGCCCGGAGTGGCGACCCGAGGGCAGGCGACTATTCGACGTGGCCTCCAGCGCGCGCACTGGCGCCGCGAAGCACCAGGCCGATGCCCGAGCCACCGAAGCAGAAGAGGCCGATCAGATAGTAGTTCGCTGCGGGCATGTATCGTCTCGACACCAGCATCTTGGCCAGCGAGATCTCGTCCCAGTGCTGGAACACCAGGACCGCGCACAGCCCCGCGAGGACGAGCGCGCCTACTCCGAGCACGAAGCTGGCGGAGCGTTCGTGGCGCGCGCTCGCCTTCGTCAACTTGATCGGCATGCCGAGCGGGGTTCGATGCGCGAGCGCAGGGTCATTGACGAGCTCGGAAAGCTCCATCGAGGGGACGAAGCGCATCGTGCAGTTGGAGCAGACCGACCAAGCGTAGCGATCGCCGTGGTAGAGCGTGCCGCCGCAGCTCTGGCATCCGGTCACGCGCGCGGGGAAGCACTGCCCCTCGGCCGGAGGCAGCAGCTCGTCGAGCTTCCTTCCTCCTGCGCACGCCGCGCTGAGCGCCTCGGCCAGTCGCTCGAGCTCGTCGGCACCCGCCGAGAGAATCGAGCAGCGCCGGCACCAACGATAAGGGCGGCCTTCGAATTGGTGATGCTCGAAGGCCTGGGCGCAGGTCGGGCAAATCTGAGCGTCCACTTGGCTGGACCTCCTTGTGGCGGGTGAAGGGCCATATTACCGCCTCGCACCGGTTGGCCCGAGCGCAGGCCGAGCTCGCGAGGCCGAAGTCGAGAGCCGTGACTGGGTTTGAGGCGGCAGCGATGGGGCGGCTGGTTGGGATGCGACGGCGCAGCGCGCCGAGGTCGAGGACGAGCGCAGAGCAAAAAAAAAGCGGCCGCCCGTGAGACAGGCGGCCACCGAACAGCAATGGGCGAGGACTCTCGCCAGCCAACCGGGGTCAGCAGGCCAACCCGACCGAGGCCGCGCTGGCGCCGCCCGACCGGCCTAGCCGTACAGCTCCTCGAACACCTTCTTCAGCTTTGGGTTCTCGCGCATCACGTTGAGCGAGATCTCGGCGTGGCGGTGGGCGTAGCCGTTGCCGATGAACATGTCGACGTCCTTGCCCACGCCCTCGGCGCCCAGCGCCGCCTTGGTGAAGCTGACCGCCATGGAGAAGTAGTAGACCGTCCCGCGATCCTTGCAGCAGAGGATGGAGGCCATCTCCGTGTTCGGGATGTTGGCGCAGTTGATCACGACGTCGCACAGCTTGCCGCCGGTGACCTCCTCGACCTTCTTGAGCACCTCGACCGGCTGGGTCGCGTCGGCCGAGAAGACGTAGTCGGCGAGGCCGAGCGCCTTGGCGCGCTCGGTGCTCTTGGCGCTGTGGGCGTTGGCGATGACCGTGCCGGTGACGCCGGCGCGCTTGCGAGCCTCGTGCATGCAGAGCATGCCGGACTTGCCGCCCGCGCCGATGATGAGGACGGTGTCGCCCGGCTTGACGAGCCGCGCCACCTGCGGCACCGCGCCGGCGACGTCGAGCACCGACAGGGCGAGGGTGGGGCTCATGTCGTCGGGCAGCTTGGCCCACACGCCGCTCTCGAAGAGGATCGCCTGGCCGTCGATGTCCACCTGGTCGATGTCCGGGCGGATCTCCTTGACCTTGTCGATCCGCAGCGGGGTAAGGGAGAGCGAGACGAGAGAGGCGATGCGATCGCCGGGCTTGAGGTCGACCTTGCCCTCGAGGGCGGGGCCGATCTTGTTCACGCGGCCGATGAACATGCCGCCCGAGCCCGTGACCGGGTTCTGGTGTTTGCCGCGCTCGGCGACGATCCCGAGCATGATCTCCGCGATCTTCGCCTTGTCGTGCCCGGCCTGCTCTTCGATCTGCGTGAAGCTCGCCGAGTCGACGTTCAGGGTCTCGACATCACAGAGGATCTCGTTGTCGTAGATCTCCATGTTGTTGTCGATCTTGACGGCGGTCTGTGGGAGCACGCCCTTTGGCTCGATGATGCGGTGAAGCCCGTAGCGATCGCCTTTCTTCATTGGCAGCCTCCTTGGTCGGGTTGTCCCTTCCAAAAATGGAAGGCGGGAGGCTACTCGAACGCCCAAATGTGAGGCAAGCAGTGCCGGCGCAAAGGCCCGCCCGGCGGCAGCGACGCGCTTCGCCGGGGCACGGGAAGACGTCGCGCCAGAGCTTGCGGAGACGCTCGCGACTCCCGGCGCTTACCCGGGCGCGGGAGACGTCCGAGCGTTGGCCTCCGAAGCCAAAGCTCCCGCGGGCGCTTTTCCGGGGGCGCGGAGAGACGCCGCCGCTGAGGATGTGGGCGGGCCCGGGCGCGGGGCCCGATCGCCGCAGATGCAACGGCTGGCGCCGGGAAGTCGTGCGTCGGGGCGGCGCGCTTCGAACAGGCCCGGAAGCGGAGGCTCGAAATGGCCGCGGCTGCCGCAGCCCTCAGCCCGCGATCATCCGCTTGACGAGCGCGATGAGCTCTTCGGGCACGATGGGCTTGGAGATGAACTCGGCCTGGTACTGGATCGCGTCGGACAGGAGCGAGCGGGGATCAGCCGTGCCGGTGACGAAGACGAAGGGCACGTCGCTGCCCTTGAGCGTGCGGATCGCCTCGACGAGCGAGCGCCCGTCCATGCGCGGCATCTCCACGTCGGAGAGAACCAGCGCTATCTGCGAGAGATCCATCTTCAGGGCCTCGATGGCCGAGGAAACCGTGACCGGCTGGAAGCCCGCCGACTGCAGAACGTCGGCCAAGAACATGAGCTGGAACTTGTCGTCGTCGACAACCAAGACTTTTACCGCCATCCGGACCAGTCCTCCGCGCAGTTGTCGGCGATTCTAACTTCGCCGTGTTTCCGTGTTGCAAGCGGCATCTTCGCCGGACGGCGGCGCCGATCGCCCTCTTGATTAACGAGGGGTGAACGGCTTATCTAGCGGGCGGCTTATGTTCGCTGGCCAACCGCTTTTCGCCAGCCAAGGAGAGCAGGCGGCCAGCCGCATCTGAGAGAAGGGCGCCCCGTACCCCACGGGGCCAGACCCTCGGTGGAGTCCATGGCCAACCTCTTCGTCGAAGATTCCCAAGTCGCGCAGGCCCGAGAGCTCGCCTCGCGAATCATCGAGCCGGTACTCGGCTTCATCAGCCAGCACACGACTGTCTCGATCGAGCGGACAGTGCTACGCCTGTTCGGCCTCTCGGGGGCCGGACCGCGGGGCGTGCCGCTTGTCAACACGCTCGTAGACAGGCTCCATTCGGCCGGCGTGCTCGACCGTGGCGCCGCCTGGTGGCTCGGCCGGGCGCTGCGCATGGGCGCCAACAGCCCGCTCGACGCGGTCGAGAAGCTCATCGCGCTGCCGCTCGAGAACCTCGACCCGCCGACGCCCGAGGAGGACGCGGCTATCCGCGAGCTGATGCGTCGCGAGACGCGCGCGGCGGTTGACGAGCTGCTGCGCCGCTGCGAGCAGCGCGACGCGCTCAAGAAGGAGATCGGCACCGCCAAGGCCCCGCTGCGCTACGTCATCGTCGCCACCGGCAACATCTTCGACGACGTCGAGCAGGCCAAGGCCGCCGCCCAGGCCGGCGCCGACATCATAGCGGTCATCCGCTCGACCGCCCAGTCGCTGCTCGACTACGTGCCCCACGGGGCGACCACCGAGGGCTACGGCGGCACCTACGCGACGCAGGAGAACTTCCGGATCATGCGCGAGGCGCTCGACGAGGAGTCGAAGAAGCTCGGGCGCTACATCCACCTGACCAACTACTCGTCGGGCCTGTGCATGTCGGAGATCGCCTTCGCGGCGGCCTGGGAGCGGCTGGACATGCTGCTCAACGACGCGATGTACGGGGTCCTCTTCCGCGACATCAACATGCGGCGCACGTTCATCGATCAGTACTTCTCGCGCCGCATCTGCGCCCTGACCGGGATCATCATCAACACCGGCGAGGACAACTACGTCACCACCGCCGACGCCTTCGAGGCCGCGCACACGGTGGTCGCCAGCGAGTTCATCAACGAGGCCTTCGCCAAGCGCGCCGGGCTCAAGGACTGGCAGCTCGGCATCGGGCACGTCTACGAGCTCGACCCGGCGCTGCCTCAGACTTTCCTGCTCGAGCTGGCGCAGGCGATGCTCGTGCGGCGCTGCTTCCCGGACGCGCCCCTCAAGTACATGCCGCCGACCAAGCACAAGACCGGCGACATCTTCTGGAGCCACGCCTACGACCTGATGGCCGACATCGTGGCCAAGTGGACCGGCCAGGGCATCCAGCTCCTCGGCATGATGACCGAGGCGATGCACACCCCGCTGATGATGGACCGCTATGTCGCGCTCAAGGGCGCCGACTACGTCTACCGGGCCTTCGACGGCATCGCCGACGAGTTCGTCCTCAAGCCGGACGGTGTCATCGCCAACCGCGCGCGCAAGGTCTTCGCCGAGGCGATGGAGCTGCTCGAGGAGGTCGAGAAGATCGGCCTGATGGCGGCCATCGGCAAGGCGCGCTTCGGCGACATCGCCCGCACCGAGATCGGCGGCAAGGGGCTCGAGGGCGTGCTCGGGAAGGGCGAGCACTACTTCAACCCGTTCCTGGAGATCCTCGAGGGCCGCAAGGTCGAGGCCTGATCCGCCCCCGACTCCAGTGTCACCGCGCGAATCGAACCTCGAGATGACGGCGCCGGCCCGCGGCGCCGATGGAGCAACCAAGGTGAGCGAGACCAAGGCCAAGCAGATCATCCGGCCCTACGGCGACCGGATGGATGATGGGATCGTACAGACCGCTTTCGTGCTTCCGGTTCCCCCCTCGGAGAAGGCGAAGGAGGCCGCGCGCCTATTCATGAAGAAGATGGGCTTCGTCGACGCCAAGGTGGCGACGATGGAGCGCGCCGCGGAGAACTACTCGTTGTTCGTCGTCTACGGCCGAACCAGCCATTCCATCGACTACAGCGAGATCGACGTCCCCGAGGTCGTCATCAAGAAGATGGGGCGCGTGCAGCTCAACGAGTGGATCGAGAAGAACATCGGCCGCCGGCTGATCGTCTTCGGCGCCTGCACCGGCACCGACAGCCACACCGTGGGCATCGACGCCATCATGAACATGAAGGGCTTCGACGGCGATTACGGCCTCGAGCGCTACCCGATGTTCGAGGCCCACAACCTCGGGGCGCAGGTGCCCAACGAAGATCTGATAGCCAAGGCCAAGGCCGGGAACGCCGACGCCATCCTCGTCTCGCAGATCGTCACCCAGCGGGACGTGCACCTCGACAACGCGCGCGACTTCATCCAGAAGGCGAAAGACGCGGGCATCTTCGGCAAGACCATCCTGCTGCTGGGCGGGCCGCGTATCGACCACAAGCTGGCCCTCGAGCTCGGCTTCGACGCAGGCTTCGGTCCGGGCAGCAAGGCCTCCGACGTCGCCAACTACATCGCGCACGCGGTCGCCGAGAAGATGAAGGCAGAGTAGGTCGCGAAGACCGTCGGCGGAAGCGAGCTCGGCGAGTACGAGCTCTCGCGCGAAAGAAAAGAAGCCCCCGGGCTCGGGCCCGGGGGCTTTTTCGTGGAGCGGGCGAGGACCTCAGCTACGGCTGGCAGATGCCGTCGACGCAGCGCTCGGTGATCGGGCAGTCGCAGTGCGAGGTGCAGGCCGCGCCGCTGCCGGGCATGCAGTAGCCGAGCTTGCAGATGGCGCCGGTCGGGCACTCGGCGGTCTCGACGCAGCGGGCGCGGCAGGAAGCGTCGACGCAGTCATTGCCCTCGGGGCAGTCGGCGCCGGTCGTGCACTCTTCGGTCGGACGCGGCTGGCAGATGCCGGCCTGGCAGCGCTCGGTCGACGGGCAGTCGCTGTCGGCGGCGCAGCCGAGGTGGCACTGGGCGTTGATGCAGTAGCTACCCGGGGCGCAGTCCGTGTTGCGCAAGCAGGTGTCGGGCTGGCCGGCGTCCGTCGGATCGCTCACGCCGCCGTCAGGGGCTGCCGGCAGCTCGACCATCTTGCAGTAGTAGTCCTCGCAGACCTCGCCGGTCGGGCAGTCCGCGTCCTTGGCGCAGACGAGCGTGCAGTACCCGTTGATGCACGTCCCGCCCTGCAGGCAGTCGGCGGAGCTCTGGCAGACGAGCGCGTTGTCGGGGATGTCGCGGCAGGAGCCGCGGACGCAGTACTGATCCGCGTCGCAGTCGCCGTTCGAGCGGCAGAGCGGCTTGCAGGAGCCGCTGACGCAGGCCGAGTCGTGTGCGCAGCCGGCGTTGGTCGTGCAGCCCGAGTCTTGGACAGGGGCGCAGATCGAATTGAGGCAGACGAAGCCCTGACCGCACTCCGCGTCGCTCACGCAGTAGGTGCCCGCGCAGTCGCTGCCGCAGGGGGGTGGTTGGCAGCCGTTGGTCGTCCCTTCGCAGGGGTATTCGTACTTGCAGCCGGCGAGGAGCGCCGCGACGCCCAGGGCGACCAGCGCAACAGAAAGAAGGGAATGACGAGGGCTTCGATTCATGGGCTTCTCCGGTATCGGGCTGAAATCGGTTGGCGCGTATCCGACGCGTTCGCCCGGTTCGTTGCCCGCCCGCGAAAAAGCGATCAAAGCCAGGCGTTGAAAGGCGAGGCGCGTGGGAGTTTCCCGATGCGCCAGCGGCAAGCGGGCCTTCGATCCGGCGAGAGTCGCGCCGCCGGCAGCCGTAGGGCTTCGAAGAGACGAGCGACGCGCCGTCCGCAGGCGCTGCGCCGCCGAAGGGCGGCGATCCGGCGCGCTAGGCGCGATGCACGGCCACCGTCCGCAGGCGCCGCCACGAAGGGCGGCGATCCCAGCGCGATCCGGGCGTTGCCATGGCCGCCGGTCACAGGTGCCGCCACGAAGGGCGGTGATCCGGTGTGCCCCAGGCGAGCACCGGCCTCCGGACCGAGCCCGCACAAACTCTCGACCCTCGACCCTCGACCAGCGCTTTGATCACTTCTTTCCTCCCCGGCAACGAAGAGGAGGACGTCCCGCGGCGGCGACGCCGTGAAAGGAACCAGGATCGTGGTCGCCCTCGCGCTTCGCGAATCGATGTTCGTCAGGTTAGAGTCCCCGCGCCGACTCGAACGACTGGACTCCGCTGAGACTGGAGGCGAGCGTTTGGCGCCCGTCGCCGCCCCCCGACCCGTGCCTACTCAAAGCCCGCCGCCGCGCGCCGGCGCGGACGAGGCGGTCCTGTGCGCGCTGGTCGAGCGGATCCGCCAGGACGACATCGCCGCCTTCGACCAGCTCTATCGCCTCACGCGCGAGGAGACCGCGCGCACGCTGTTCCACCTGGTCGGGCGCCGGGCCGACATCGAGGACCTGATCCAGGAGACGTACCTGCGGCTGCTGACCGCGGTGAATTCGTTCCGCGGCGAGGCGCGCTTCCGGACCTTCCTCTATCGCGTCTGCGCGAACGTCGCGCTGATGCACCTGCGCTGGCGGCGCCGCAGGCCCGAGGACGTGATGGCCGAAATCCCCGAGTCCCCGGGGCTGTTCGACGCTTCGCGCCAGGCCGATCCCGAGGGCGAGGCGGCCCGGCGTGAGGCCTCGCGCCTGGTGCAGGCCGCGCTCGAGGGCCTGACCGCTAAGAAGCGAATCGTCTTCGTCTACCATGAGCTCTGCGGCATGGGACCCGAGGAGATAGCGCAGGCGGTCTCGACCTCGCCCAACACGGTGCGCTCGCGGCTGCACCATGCGCGCCTGGAGTTCAACGAGGCAATGCAGAAACTTCTGAAGTCGCCTAGGACTGGAGGGGCCCATGGCCTGTGAGGAGCGCAAGAGCCTTTGGTCCCATGTCGCCGGCGAGCTCTCGCCGACCGAGCGCGAGCACATCGAGGCGCACCTCGAGGCTTGCTCCGAGTGCCGCGCCGAGTGCGAAGCCATCCGCGCGACGCGCGAGGTGCTCGCGCTCGCCTCGCCGGTCGCCCCTCCGGTCGACTGGCAGCGCGCCGACGATCAGGTGACGACCGCCGCGGCGCGGCGGATGGCTCGGCTCGAGCCGCGCTGGTGGCCGTTCAGCCTTCAGTGGGGGCTCGGGCTGGCCGCGGCCGCCTGCATCGCGCTCTTCGTGGTGGTCGATCGGGCGCCGCCCTCGTCGGTCGAGCTGCCGGTGGCCGAGGCCCCCGCGGCGACTCCGGCCATCGCCGAGTCGGTCGTCGGCGCCCGCATCGACGGCGCGACGGCCGCGCTGGCCGAGGGCGAAGCTATCGGCGCCGGCGCGACGGTCTCGACGCCGGACGACGGGCGCGCGGTGCTCGGGTTGCCCGAGGGCAGCCGGGTGCGCGTCGCCGAGTCGAGCCGCATGCGGCTTGCTCGCCTCGCGACCGACGAGGTGCGGCTCGAGATCGAGAAGGGGCGCGTCGCCATCAAGGCGGCGCACGTCGAGCGCAAGGCCTTCGTCGTCGAGGCGGCGGGCGTCGCGGTGCGGGTCGTGGGCACGGCGTTCACCGTGTCGCTCGGCGCGGGCGAGCTCGAGGTCGCGGTCGCCGAGGGCGTCGTCGCCCTCGAGCGCGGCGAGGGGCTCCAGACCTTCGTCCGGGCGGGCGAGCGGGTTCTCGTCAATCCCGAGGACGGTTCGGTCAAGTCCTTCGGGCTCACCCCGCGGGTCGCCGACGACCTGGGCGCTCTCGGGGTCGATGTGGCCGTGGCCGCGCCTGCTCGCCCGAAGGTGGCCGCGTCCTCGCCTGCTCCGGCACAGCCCGCGGTGGCCGCCCCGGCGGCCGGGGCGGCGCCTGTCGTTGCGCCTCCGAGCGTCGCGCCTTCGAGCGTCGCGGCCGTCGAGCCGCCGCCGGCTCCGTCGGGCCCGGTCGCCCCGGCGCCGCGGGCTCCGGTGCTCGAGGCCAGGCCCGCCGCTCGTCCGCCGGCGCAGGAGATTCGCCACCCGGCCTCGATCACCGTCGAGGAACAGCTCCTCAACGAGGCCGAGTTCGCGGCGTCGCGGGGCGAGTGCGCGAGGTACCAGCTCTTCCTCGCCGAGTATCTCGAGGACACGAGCGCGCCGGCGGGGCGTGAGAAGGCGCGCTGGCTGCGCGCGCAGTGCTTCGAGAAGATGGCGATGCCGGTCGACGCGGACGCCGAATACCGGCGCTACCTGCGCGAATTCCCCGACGGCCCGCACGCGGAAGAGGCCCGGCGGGCGATCGCGCACTGAGGCGCGCGGGGATCTGGCCGAAGGCGCGCGCCGGCGCCGACCGGACGGCGCGCCTCTCGCCCGTCGCCAGCCCCGTAGATGCGCGCCGGCTGCCGCACCGCTCGGGGTAGTGAGGGCCGCCGTCTCGCCTGAGCTAGGGAGAGCCGCCGTCTTCGGCGGCCTTTGAGTGCGGAGTGGCCGGAGGCCGGGAGAGCTGTCGTCCCGCAGGAGCAGAGGACCTTCCTGCGCGCCGAGCTCGCCGGCAGCCAACACGCGCACGGCTGCCCGGACTCGGCGTTCGCCGGCTGGACCCGCCGCCTCTCGGACTTGCCGCTCGGGACCGACGGCCGCAATGTCGAAGGATGAGAAGTGGCGAAAGGCGAACGCGCGACCATGCCGAACCCCAACCGCAATAATCAGGATCCCCGAGAGCGCACGGACGAGCTGACGGGCTTCGACGCGACGATGGACGAGGCCGAGCCTGGCAGCGCGGGCAACGGAGCGGCGCCCTACGGCGCGGACTTCACCGGTGGCCCGCCGAAGCCGGTCGAGGACACATCCGAGGCCGAGGACATCCTTCCGGACCAGCTCCGCTTCTTCCCGCCGGGCGTCACGCCGGAGGTCCCGACGGACGAGGAGCGGGAGCTGAGCGCCCAGCCGGACGAGAGGGTGCCTATCGACCTGTCCGAGCTCCCGTGAGCGCCCGGCGCGGGCTGGTCATCTGCCGGGCGGTTTCGACCGGCGGAACAAGGCCGGTCGGCGCCGCGGATGCCCGCTTCCTTGGAGAGAACGAAATCTGACGTTCAAGTGTTGACAAGGGCGAACAGCTCGGCTACAAAGCGCGCCGCTTTCGCACGGCGGTTGTTCGAACTCCAGGCGAGAGAGGAAGGGCGCGTAGCTCAACTGGCAGAGCAATGGACTCTTAATCCATAGGTTGAAGGTTCGATTCCTTCCGCGCTCATGAGGCCGGCACGCTCGAAAGAGCTGCCGGCCTCACGTGTTTCTAGGCTCCGTGCCGCGCCCGCGCTGGCCGCGCGGACGCGCGCCGCCCGGCAGGGCTCGCAGGCCCGGCCGCGCCCTGCGCGCCGTCCGGCGGCTGGCAGATCGCGGTCCCGGTCCCGGACGACTGTCGGTTCGAAGCGCGCGAGGCCGGGCAAGAGCGGGCTTCCAAGGATGGCTGGTGCCCCGGCCGTCCAGGCGCTGCCGGCCTCGGGTCGCAGGAAGGCCGCGACCTCGCGCTCGCTCGCGCGAGTCGGCAACCCGCCCGGTGGAACCTCGAAGCGCGCTCGCCAGCCCGGGCGTCCAGCCGCCGCGTGAGCGAGCGCCGGGGCCTCCGCAGGGACCGCAGGTGCTCGGCGCAGCGACACCTTCCGGTCGCCTCTAATCCGCTTGACCTGATTGTGAGCTACCGCGTAAACCCTCGCTCGATAGGACCGAATCAGTTCGCAGGTCTGCACTGTCCTATCCCCAGCTTTCGCCACCTGCATCCGCGGTCGCCCTCCGGGCGCACGCCGGTGCTTGTGCCCCTTTGCCGGCGGCCGATGGCGCCCGCGCCACACGCCCCCGCCGAAGACGCACTGGAGCTCGAATGACGCGCTTGAAGACCAAAGCCCTCCGCCTCGCGGGAAGCGCCGTGGGGTTGCTCGCACTTCTGTTGTCGGCCAAGGCCTTTGCCAGCGAGGCTGATCTCGTCACCCCCGACCTCTCCAGCGTCACCTTCGTCGGAGGCCTCAGCGGGCGGGCGCTGCTGCTCGTCGGGCTCCTCGTCTGCCTGGGTGGCCTGGGCTTCGGGGTCGCGCAGTACCTGCAGCTCAAGAAGCTCCCGGTCCACAAGGCGATGCGGGAGATCTCCGAGCTCATCTACGAGACCTGCAAGACCTACCTGCTGACGCAGGGCAAGTTCCTGCTGATCCTCGAGGCCTTCATCGGCGCGATCATGGTCTTCTACTTCGGGTGGCTCCGGCACATGGAGGTCCCGAAGGTCGTCCTGATCCTCATCTGGAGCCTCATCGGCATCGGCGGCAGCTTCGGGGTCGCTTGGTTTGGCATCCGCGTCAACACCTTCGCCAACTCGCGCGCCGCCTTCGCCAGCCTCAAGGGCAAGCCGTTCCCCACCTACGCCATCCCGCTCAAGGCCGGCATGAGCATCGGCATGCTGCTCATCGCCACCGAGCTGGTGATGATGCTGGTCATCCTGCTCTTCGTGCCCAACGAGAGCGCGGGCGCCTGCTTCATCGGCTTCGCGGTCGGCGAGTCGCTCGGCGCTTCGGCCCTGCGCATCGCGGGCGGCATCTTCACCAAGATCGCCGACATTGGCTCGGACCTGATGAAGATCGTCTTCCGCATCAAGGAGGACGACGCGCGCAACCCCGGCGTCATCGCCGACTGCACCGGCGACAACGCCGGCGACTCGGTCGGCCCGACCGCCGACGGCTTCGAGACTTACGGTGTCACCGGCGTGGCGCTGGTCAGCTTCATCCTCCTCGCCGTCAGCTCGGTCGAGGCCCAGGTGCAGCTCCTCGTGTGGATCTTCGTGATGCGCGTCGCGATGATCCTCACCAGCATGATCGCCTACGCGGTCAACGACGCCATCGCCAAGGCCAAGTACGCCAAGGCCGACAAGATGGACTTCGAGGCGCCGCTCACCACGCTGGTCTGGATCACCTCGATCATCTCGGTCTGCGTCACCTACCTCGCCTCCTGGCTGCTCATCCCCAACCTGGCCGGCGACTCGAGCCTGTGGTGGAAGCTGGCGACCATCATCACCTGCGGCACCCTGGCCGGCGCGATCATCCCCGAGGTCGTCAAGGTCTTCACCTCGACCCGCTCGGCCCACGTCAAGGAGGTCATCATCTCCTCGCGCGAGGGCGGCGCCTCGCTCAACGTCCTCTCCGGTCTGGTCGCCGGCAACTTCAGCGCCTTCTGGATGGGCGCGGTCGTCATCGTCGGCCTGATGGCCATCGCCTACGGCGTGAGCACCCAGGGGCTGGGCGGGATCATGATCGCCCCGTCGGTCTTCGCCTTCGGCCTGGTCGCCTTCGGCTTCCTCGGCATGGGCCCGGTCACCATCGCGGTCGACTCCTACGGCCCGGTCACCGACAACGCCCAATCGGTCTACGAGCTGTCGATGATCGAGTCGATCCCCGACGTCGAGGAGGAGATCAAGAAGGAGCACGGCTTCGAGGCCGACTTCGAGCGGGCCAAGGACTTCCTCGAGGAGAACGACGGCGCGGGCAACACCTTCAAGGCGACCGCCAAGCCGGTGCTCATCGGCACCGCGGTGGTCGGTGCGACGACGATGATCTTCTCGATCATCATGATGCTGACCAAGGGCCTGGAGGCCGACCTGATGTCGAACCTGTCGATCCTCCACCCGCCGTTCCTGCTCGGCCTCATCGCCGGCGGCGCGGTCATCTTCTGGTTCAGCGGCGCCTCGATGCAGGCGGTCACCACTGGCGCCTACCGCGCGGTCGAGTTCATTAAGGCCAACATCAAGCTCGACGGCGACAAGGCCTCGGTCAGCGACAGCAAGAAGGTCGTGGAGATCTGCACGCAGTACGCGCAGAAGGGCATGTTCAACATCTTCCTGAGCGTGTTCTTCATCACCCTCGGGCTGGCCTGCCTCGAGTCCTACCTCTTCATCGGCTACCTCATCTCCATCGCCATCGTCGGCCTCTACCAGGCCATCTTCATGGCCAACGCCGGCGGCGCCTGGGACAACGCGAAGAAGGTCGTTGAGACCGACATGAAGGAGAAGGGCACCGACCTGCACGCGGCGACCGTGGTCGGCGACACCGTGGGCGACCCTTTCAAGGACACCAGCTCGGTCGCGCTCAACCCCATCATCAAGTTCACCACGCTCTTCGGCCTGCTCGCGGTCGAGCTCGCCGAGGAGATGAGCACCACCGCGCGCGTGGGCGCGGGCATCGTCTTCACCGTGATCGCTGTCTACTTCGTCTGGCGCTCGTTCTACGGGATGCGCATCGCCAGCGCGCCGGCGAAGGTTGCGCCCAAGAAGCCTAAGCCGACCGTCGTCCCCGAGGCGCCGCCGCCCAGCCCGGTTCGGCCGACGTAAGGCGAAAGGCGAAGAATGCAGTGGCGGCCCCCTGTTCCAGCGGCGGAGCAGGGGCTTTCTTCGGCGCGTGACGCAGCGGCACGCCAGCGGTCGCGCGGCGCACGTGAGGAAAGAGGCACTGAGCGACCACGAACAGCGCGACTCGGGCATCGCCGGCGCGCTCCTCGGCGCGTTGCCGCAGCTCAAGGCCCTCACCTTGCCCTCCGCAGTCTTGCTGCCGGGGGCCGAGCTGCGCCTGCACGCTTTCGACCCGCGCCATCGCGCGCTCGTCTACGACGCGGTCGCGACCGACCGGGTGCTCGCGGTGGTGATGCTCGTGCAGCAGAAGTCCGCCGAGGGCGCGCCGTCGGCGAAGCTGCGGCCGATTGCTGGCGCGGGCGTCATCGAGCGCGAGCAGCGGCTCTCCAATGGGGCCTGCGACCTGGTCGTCCGGGGCGTATCGCGTGTGCGCATCCGGCGCGTCGTTCATTCGGAGCGGCCGTACCGAGTCGTCGAGGCCCAGCCGGTCGAGGAGTCTTCGACCGGGCTCGCGGCGCCGGTCGAGCTGAGGCGGATGACCCTCGAGCTCGCTGCGACTCTGCCCGAGCGCGAGCGGCGCGGGTTGACCGAGGCGGCGACGCGCGTGCCTGAGGCCGGTCGGCTGTGCGACCTGGCGGCCGCCGCGCTCTTCGACGCCGCCGAGCTTCGCCAGGCGGTCCTCGAGCAGATCGACCTGCGCAAGCGGCTCGATCTCGTGCTCGCTGAGCTGGGGAGGCTCAGCCTCGCGCGGCGCGGCGGACGGGGGCTGCCGGTGTAGGCGCCTGAGCTCGTTTTGCATTGTCCAAGCAACTTGGGCGAGCTCCGCTCATGCCGAGCTCGAGACCGGTCCTTGGGCCGGCTGTGGCCTTAGGCCAACACCGGTCAGCCCGAGCGTAGAGGCGACCAGCGGGAGCCTCGGAGTCGAGGGATTCGTGGAATCGCCTCCCAAGCTCGATTTGGACGAAGACCTCCCACAACCCGTCCGGGAATTCGGCCACTTGTGGTCCAGGCCCCCCGATTCGATCGCGTCGGCCGCGTCTTCCCGTCCGAACCGGCCGATGGGTGGTCTACAGGCCGCCGCGAGCGGGCGTCCTCGTTCGAGTTCTGGCCGCAAACTCGCGCCCTTGGACTCGAGGGAGGCGGTCTCCGGGCCTCAAGTCGGGGGCTTCTGTCCAGAACACTCGGTTTGCCCGCGGCAAGTCGCGGTCTTCTGTTCAAAACACTCGATTTGTCCGCGCCCAATCGCGGTTTTGTGTTCGAAACTCGCGATTTGCACTGTGCAAGTCGCGGTTTCTTGTTCGAAACTCGCGATTTGTACTCTGCAAGTCGCGTTTTCTGGGGCCTAAGACGCGATTTGCACTCTGGAAATCGCGTTTTTGCGTCGGCGGAGTCGACGGGCGTGCACGTATCGAGAAGCCCTTCGACTCCGCTCCCGCGGCTCGCGTGTCGGGAACTGCGGTCAGGGCGAGCCGGAAGGCCTTGCGCCCACATCAAGCATCGCCGAGTAGCGCCTCCACCTGCGCGAGCCCCTTGGCCATCGCGGTCGAGATGCCGAGCTCAGCCAGCTCCGAGCGCGCGACGAAGCGCTGCTCGACGAACCCCTCGAGCGCGCCTTTCGGCGGCCGGCACCGATACAGCTCGAGCGTCAGCTCCCGATGCGTCAGGGTGCGGCGCACCGATGCGAGCGGCTCGTCGCCGGTCGCGGTCAGTCCGATGGCGGCGAGCGACTCGCGAGGCGAGCCGCCATCGACGGCGGCGCTCGGCAGCTCCCAGAGCCCGCCGAACAGGCCTTTCTCCGCGCGCCGCGCGAGGAGCACGCGGCCGCGGGCGATCACCACGCCGCAGGCCATCCGCAGCCGCTTGCGCTCGGGCCGGGGCTTGGGCGCCGGAATCGCGCGCTCGAGCCCGCGCGACCTCGCCGCGCAGTCTTCCTCCAGCGGGCACTCGCCGCAGCGCGGCTCGCCCGGGACGCAGACGAGCGCGCCGAGCTCCATCATCGCCTCGTTGAAGGCGCCGGGCCGCCCGCGGTCGAGCAGGGCCTCGGCTTCGGCCCAAAGCCTCGACTCCGACGAGCCGAGCGGGCCTTCTATCGCGCGGAGCCGGGCGAGGACGCGCGAAACGTTGCCGTCGAGCACCGCGACCGGCTCGCCGAACGCGAACGAGGCGACCGCGGCGGCGGTGTAGCGCCCGAGGCCTGGCAGCTCGCGCAGCCCTTGCGCGGTGCTCGGGAAGCCCCGCTCGGCGATGAGCTTCGCGGCGCGGTGGAGGTTGCGCGCGCGCGAGTAGTAGCCGAGGCCGCGCCAGAGCGAGAGGACGTCGGCGAGCTCGGCGCGCGCGAGCGCCTGCACGTCCGGAAACCGCGCGAGGAAGCGCTCGAAGTAGGGGACGACCGTCGCCACTTGTGTCTGTTGGAGCATCACCTCCGAGAGCCAGACCGCGTACGGATCGCGCCGGCGGCGCCAGGGCAGGTCGCGCTGGTGCGCGTCGAACCAGGCGAGCAGGTGCTTCCTCACCCGCCGGGTCGCGGCGTCGGGCTTGGGCTTCTCGTCGCGCACGTCGCTGGAACCGGCGAGCGGCGCCGGAACCTCCCGACGCCGGACCGGAGCCTGCCGCCTCGCCCCGCTCATCGACCGCTCACGATGACCTTCGCGCCGCGCTCGCCGTAGAGCCGCCGCGCGAGCTCGGCGAGCCAGCGACCCTTCCCGTCGCCGGCGAGCGTGAGCAGGCCTTCGTCCTCGGCCTCGATCAGCTCGCGGATCTCCGGATGCGGATCGCCCAGCTCGCGGAGCACCTCGAGCAGCGTGGCGTGCTCGTGCGAGGCCCCGGTGCGCTGGACCCGCTCATCTACGAGCGCCGCGAACGCGGCATCGCCCGGCAGCGGCTCCTCGACGGCGTTCGACGGACCGAGCGCGTTGATCGCGGCGATGACGTGCTCCTTGCGCTCCTTGTAGGGCAAGGCCGCGAGTTCCGCGGGCGGCATCGGCTTGCCGAAGTAGAGGTCCTGCCTGCCCATGCCGATGGGGAACTCGATGCGCTTCGCGAGCGGCTCGACGGGCAACCCGCCGACGAAGCGCACCGGCACGACCGGGGCGCCGACGGCTATCGCCATGTCGAGGAAGGCGCCGCTCATCTTGATGACCGGAGGGCGGCACGAGAGCGCGCGGGTGCCTTCGATGTGGACCATCACCGACTTGCCGCGCTTCAGTTCCTGGCCGAGGCCGGCGATGACGATCGGGAGCTGATCGGGCTCGTCGCGCTGGAAGTAGGTGATGACGCCGGGATCGTGAGCGCCGGGGTACGCGAAGGCGTGCTTGATGAGCAGCCCGAGCCAGGTCGTCCTGTGCTCGGCCTTGGCGAGCGTCAGCGTCGGCACACCGGTCAGGCCGGCGTTCAGGAGCGAGAACATGAGGGACTCGATCCCGACCTGGTGGTTGCCGACGAAGAGGAACGGCCGGCCGCGATAGGCCGCGAGCGCCGCCGGATCCTCGACGCGGACGCGGCGCACGAAGCGCTCAGCCATCCCGAAGTAGAGGTCCTCGACCGGCCAGCGGCCGATGTGGAAGTAGCGGGCCCAGTAGTCGCGCACGGGCGAGAGGTCGAGGCGCGGCTCGTCCGCATCGCGCACGGTCGCCTCGTCGCCCGCGACCTCGATCTCCAGCGGGCGAAGCGTGAGCGGCTCGGCCTCGCAGCGCGCGGTTTGTCCATCGTTGACGAGCCGGACGGTCGCGGGGTGGACCCGCGCGCGCGCCGCGACGTGCTCCTTCGCCGCGATCGCCCCGAGATCGCCGGGCGCGGCGGCGTAGGCCGCGGCGATGGTGCCGGGCAGCCAGTCGCTCGCGCGCACGGCCTCGGCGGCGAGGCGCGTGGTCTCGCCGTCGTCCGCGGAGAGTCGGACGCCCTCGGCGAAGGTGCGGTCGCGCAGAAAAGCCCGGCGCGCGCGCGGCTCGGCGGTGCCGATGGGGCCTTTGGGAAAGAGCACCTCGACGAGTGACAGGTGGGCGACGACGCGGTCGCCGGCGATCGCCTGGACCTCGAGCTTCGGGAAACGCGGGTCGCCGTCGAAGCCGGCAAAGCGCGTCTCGAGCCGCAGCAGGCCCTCGCGCGGCAGCTCGCCGAAGAGCCGCAGCGTGGCGCGGTGGGGATAAGCGACGAGGTCCGGCGCGATCTCGGGGCTCCAGACGTGGAGGCCGTCGTGCGGGATTCCGTGCGTCAGCGCGTCGAGCAGGGTTTCGTGCAGCAGGCCGCGCGGCGCGCCGCTCGCGGCGGCGTCGAGGGTCGCGGTCGAACCGGAGCCTCCGATGGCGAGCGTGCGCAACAGTTGGAACGAAGGGCCGTGGAAGAGCGAGCCGGCTTCGTACGGGTCGGGGACCGGGCGTGCGTCGGCGGGCGGCGCCCACGGGCTCTCGGGTTCGGGATAGCGGTCGGCGAGGACGACGCGGCCGGAGGCGGCCGGCTCGAAGCGCGAGAGCTCGGCGCGCGCGGCGTCGCGCCAGGCGAGCAGGGAGGCGTCGAAGGCGCCGTCCGCGGCGGGCTCGACGCGGGTGCGCAGCCTCACCGGACCGGGGACCGGCAGCCAGCGCAGGGCGCGCGCGTCCTCGATGGCGACGACGCGCTTCGCCGGCGAGCGCCGCGCGGCAGCGGCAGCGAGGCGATCGACCATCGACATCAGCGGCAGCGCGGGCACCGTCCAGGTCGGACGGTGGTCGGCGAGCCAGGTGTGGATCGAGGGATCGAGCGTCTCGTCATCCCGTCCCCAGTCAGCCCGAGCGTAGGGGCGACCGCAGGTCGCCCCGGAGTCGAGGGACGCTGCGGAGACGCTCGCGCCCCGGTCATCCCGAGCGTAGGGGCGACCGCAGGTCGCCCCGGAGTCGAGGGACGCGGTCGTCGGGTCTGCCGACTCAGGCCTCGTGATGCGCATACCCAAGCCCGTGGCCTCGTAGATGCGCATCCCATCCACCCACAGCGAGGCGTCGGCGACGGCGAGCCGGCCGCGCTCATCCTCCTCGACGCGCACGATGTCGAGCAGCGTGGTGACGCGCTCGTTCCGTGGCAGGACCTGGCCTCGGTACTTCCAAGTCTGCTCGACCCCGAGCGCGATGGGCTCGAAGCGGCCGTTCGACCATTCGCCGTCGGCGAGCCCGAGCCGGATCATCGCGAACTGCAGGAGCTGCAGCATCGCCTCGAGGCCGAGCGAGCCCGGCTGCACCGGGTCCTGGAAGAAGTGCGCCTTGAAGAACCAGGCGTCCTTGCGCACGTCGTGCTCTGCGCGGAATCGGCCGAGACCCTTGGCGCCGCCCTGCGGCCAGATCCCGGTGACCCGGTCGATCATGCAGAGCATCGGCTCGGCGAGCTTCGGGCCGCGGGCGAACCAGCGCTCTGGCCGCGCGCGCAGATCGACGCACTCGTCGCTCGGCGCCGTCAGCGCCTCGCGCTCGTCGGCGGGGACGGGCAGGCCCTTCTGCGCTTCGAGCGCCTCCTTCGGGAAGAAGCCGAAGACCGTCTTCAGCTCGTAGACCGGCGTCTCGCCGACGAGGCAGGTGACGTCGAAGGAGACGATGATCATCCCGGCCGAGCCGGAGACGTTGGTCAGCTTGGAGCGGGTGCGGAAGATGCCGGCGTCGGGCAGCACCTCGGCGAGCACGCGCCCCTGGCCGTCCAGGTTGCGGAACGACAGGTCGTGCTCGGTCGTGGTGGCGCTGCCGATGTACGAGGCGAGCCAACCGCACGGCTGCAGCGCGGCCTCGAGCAGCACGCAGAAGGGCATCGTGCGCGCGCCGTTGGCGTCGAAGTACCAGGCGTCCGGCGGCACGTCGTACTCGCACTCGACGATGCTGCCGACCTTCATCGCCCCGATGCCGCCTTCGACGCGGCTGATGCGCGACATGAACTGATACGGCGGCCCTGGCAGCCGCGGGACGCGGCGTGGGCCGTCGAAGGGCGCGTACATCGGCCCGAACGCATCGGATGGCTTGCCCCAGGCGCAGGCGAGCAGCGAGCGGGCGCCGAACTCGAAGCCGTTCTCGGAGGCGACCGGGCGCGCATCCACGAGCGAGGCGACGAGCTCGGGCTTCGAGTCGAGCGGCCAGCCGGGCACCAGCCGCAGCCCCATGCGCCGGCAGTGGAAGGCCTTGAGGCCGTCGACCGTGACGAGCAGATCCGCATAGAGCGTCGGGATGGGGCCGGCGATGACCTCCGCGACGAACACCTCGTAGACGAG
>JBMNNX010000065.1:0-26039 GCA_050942745.1 Myxococcales bacterium | reverse complement strand
GCTGCCGCCTCCCTTGGCTACTTCGACGCGCCTTGAGCTTCGATGCCGATAGTCGCGCCGGTCGAGTAGGCGACGAACTCGGGTGCGTACATCGACTGCACTGTCGCCGGCCCGACCTTGAAGGTGCCGGCGGTGGCAGCGCGCAGGCGGTACTTGAAGGTGTACTCGCCCTGCGGAAGCTGCTCGAAGAAGAAGTTGGTCGAGCTGTCGCGAATCTCCTCGTAGTAGCCGAGGCCGAGATCCCACTTGAAGCGCGAGGTCGAGCTGACCGGCTCGAACCCGGCCGCCCGCGGATCGCGCAGGTGGACGTACTCGGCCGGATGTCTGGCGCGCAGCGAGAGGTGCACCTCTATCTCGTCGCCGGGCTTCAACGCGGCGCCCTCGGCGAGCGGGGTGAGCGTCGCCTCGCGGCCCTTCGTCTCGCGCTTGAAGTAGCTGCGCGAGACCCAGAGCAGATCGCCGCGCTCCTCGGCGGGCGGCTTCTCGGTGGAGAAGTGCCAGGTCGCCGAGGCGAACATCAGGCCCGGGGTGTCCTTCTCGACCAGGATCGAGCTCATCGTCTTCGGGTCGAGCTCCTCGCCGGCGACGACGATCTGGTTCTTCTTGCCGGTGTACTTGTCGGGCTCGAAGACGAAGCTCGAGGTGCGCGGGCCGATCTTCACCGCCGCGCGCTCCCGTACGCCGAGCTGGCCCTCGGCCTTCAGGTAGTGGACCAGCGAGTAGATGACCTCGGCGGTCGCGCGGGTCGACTTCCAGTGGTTGAGCTTCTTGTTGAGCATCAGCCAGTGGACCAGGCCGTCGCGGCGCGGGTCTTTCGGATTGAGCTCGGCGAGCGTGCGCAGCGCGAAGGCGTGCGTCTCGATGGTGTCGTTGTACCAGAGCCACGCGCGGTCCTCGGGCGCCCAGAACGTGCCCTCGTCCTCGGTGGTCTTCGCCGAGTCCATCACCGCGTCGAAGACGAGCTTGGCGTCCTTCGGCCGGTCCATGCGCATCAAGGTCAGCGCGAGCTGGCCCTTCGTGTACGGCGCGAGGTCCCGCCAGTGGGCGAAGGAGTGGTCGAGCATCATGCGGCGCTCGTCGAGGGTGATCGCGCCGCCGAGCCAGGAGTCGTCCGGATAGCAGGAAGCCGCGTAGTTGAGGAAGGTGAGAAACTCGGCGCCGCGATTCAGATCGCCGAGGCGGCTCTGGTACTCGCGCCGGAAGTGCTCGCCGAGGTAGGCCCACGCGCGCTGCACCAGCGGCTTGGGGACCTCGACGTTGAACTCCACGGCTTTCGACAGGCCGTAGGCGATGTAGAGGGTCATATACGGCGAGGGCGGGCCGCCGGGCCACCAGGGGAAGCCGCCGCTCGCGGTCTGGGCCTTCTGCAGCTTGGCGAGCGCCGCCTCGCGCTCGGCTTTGGCGATGCGCGGATCGAGCACGTTGACGAGGTCGTCGCTCTTCTCCGGGCCGCCCTTCGCCGCCAGCAGCCACGGTGACTCCTCGAGGGTCAGCTTGCGGTTGGGATCGGTCGCGTCGAAGGTCTCGAACTGGGTGTCGCGCTTGGCGAATTCCTTCGCCATCTGCCCTATCGCCGGGTAGCGGTCGAAGAGGCTGGAGACGATGCCGGTGGAGACGAAGCGGTTGAGGGTCTGCTCGGTGCACTCGTACGGATAGCGGACGAGGTACGGCAGCGCCGAGAGCACGCTGTAGAAGAGTTGGGCGTCGAGGGTGACGACGAGCGCCTCGTTGATGAGCGTCTCGTCGCCGCTGCGCGCGAGGTCCTCGAAGGTCAGCGTGCGCTGCGCCTTGTCCTTGAGCGTGGCAAAGCGCGACTGCGCCAGGCGCACGCGGCTCGGCAGGACGGGCAGGGGCCTCAGCTCGCCGTCGCTGAAGTCGCCGGAGACGGCGGTGACCTTGAAGGCGATCTGGCCGACGCCGTTGGGAACGCGGATGGGGAAGCCGACCTTCGCGCTGCCGCCCTTGGGCGCGGAGAAGGCGACGGTGGCCGCGCCGTCCTCGACCCCGTAGCGCGCGCGGACGCTCTCGCCGGTCTCAGGGTCCACGATGTCGAAGACGACCTGGCCGTCGAGCGCGCGGTCGGCGGCGTTGTTGACCACCACCTTGAGTCGCGCCTCGTCGCCCTCGCGCACGAAGCGCGGCAGGTAGGGGCGCACCATCAGCTCCTTGAGGCTCTGCGCCTCGCGGTTGGCCGAGCCTGCCTTCAGGTCGCGGGTCAGCGCGTGGACCCAGACCTTCCACGAGGTGACCGAGTCGGGGACCGTGAACTCGAGCGCGGCGGTGCCGTCGGCTGTCGCCAGGAGCTGTGGCTGCCAGAAGGCGGTCTCCGAGAAGTTGCTGCGCAGCTCGGGCTGCGGGCCCGCGCTCTCCGCGGTCGCCTTGTCGCTGGCGGCGACCATGCCGCCGAGCACGCTCGCGGAGGCGGGCGCGGGCTCGGCCTTCTGCTCGAGATTCGTCACGCCCGCGCTCTCGCGGGCCGCCATCGCGGGCGCGGGCATCGGCGCCGCGTCTCCGACGAGCCCATTCTTCATCATCCGGTAGCGGTGCGAGCGCACACCCGGGCCGCCGATTCCGTAGGGGTCGAAGGACTTGAGGCTGTCGGGTCGGAACTGACGGAACCCTGGCAACGCCCCAAAGCTCGAGCCGCCGATCCAAAGGATCTGCGCGTTCCCGAGGCTCGAGTCGAGCCGGCCGGCAAAGGCGCGCTGCGGGTAGAGGTTGAGCGGATTGGGCGGAGCGTGCGGGGCGAACAGATCGAGGCTGCGGTCGTACATGTACGCGAGCAGCTCGGCGGCTCCGCGCTCGAGCGCCTTGCCCGCGGGGCCCTGGACGCTCACCCGCCACGTCTCCCCTGTGCCCGGTCGCAGCCGGTCGCGGAAGCTCGCGAACTCGACCTTCAGCTCCTTGTCGTCCCAGGGGACGAAGACCGACCGCTCGAGGTGGACGAGCTGCCAGTCGGTCACCGTCGTCAGGCGAATGACGAAGCCGCCGCGGTCCTTGTCGGTCACCGGCAGCTCGATGAGCGAAGGCTGGGATCCCGCGCGCAGCGTTCGCTGCGAGACGCGCTCCCCGGACCGGAAGATCTCCAGGCGCATCTGCTGACGCGCGAGCCCGGAGTGGGCGAGCACCTGGAGCTTCTCTCCGGCGCGCACCGACGTTTGGCGGGCGGACAGGATCGCGGGGAGCGCCAGCGGGAGCTTCGGGCCGGCGACGACCAGCTCATGCTGCGTGGCGAGCTCGGCGCCTTCGTCGTCGGCCGTCCGATAGCGCAGGCGATAGGCGCCGGGAGCGAGCTTGGGGAGCTGCAGCTTGGCCAGGCCCTTCTCGTCGTGCTCGAGCGAGCCGGAGGCCTTTCGCGCTCCGTCCTTCCAGGCGCGCATCGCCGCTTCGGGCGAATAGCTTGGATTGAAGCGCGGCCGAAGCGCGTCGCCGGGCGAGCGGAAGCCTTGCTCCTCGAGCGAATCGGGGACCGGCAGGTCCGCGGGCGCGCTCGTCTTCTCCGGCTGCGCGAGCGGGAAGAGCTCCCAAGCGCCCTTTCCCGCGCGCGGCACGCCGCTGAGGTCGGTGCGCAGGACGGTGAGCGCGATCGGCTCGTCGGAGGTGAAGAACGCCTGCTCGGCCTGGATGGTCGCGTCGACCGAGACGAAGCCGAGGTTGAAAGACCGGCTCGCCGAGCGGGTCTCGCCTCCCTCGTCGACGACGTCGGCGCTCACCTCGTAGCGGAAGGTGACGCCGGGCTTGTCCTTCTGTCGCTCGTCGGCCTCGGGCGTGAACGTCAGGCGGAAGGTGCCGTCGGCCTGCAGCGGCGAGACGCCGGTCGCTATCACCTGCTGCTGGGCGGGCGGCTGGTACCACCACCAGCGATAGACCGGCGTGCGGACCACCTTCCAAGTGGCCGACCCGCTGACCACCGGCAGTCCGAAGTAATAGCGGGCCTCGCCGGTGAGCGTCGCCTCGCGGTTGAGGCGCAGCGGGGCCCGCGGGTCTTTCAGGCTCACCTCGAAGGTCGGCCGCTTGTACTCCTCGACGCGGATCTGCGCGCCTCCCGACGGAGAGGTCGTGATGCGCCAGGAGCCGAGGGCTCGGCCCTTGGGGATGGTGAACTCGCCGGCGGCCGAGCCGAAGTCGTTGGTCGTAACCTGCTTCTTCTCGACGACTTGGTGGTTCCCGTCGATCAGCGAGACGTTCACCGAGGTGTTCGGCAGCGTGCGGAACTGCGCCTCGTCGCTGCGCCCGCCATAGGCGACCACCTTCCAGAGCACCTTCTGCTGCGGCCGATAGATGCTGCGGTCGGTGTAGACGAGCGTGGCGCGCTGCTCGTGCGGCTGCCGGCGCGAGTAGGTGTAGAGGTAGTCGGGGTCGACGGTGAAGTCCGCTCCCTTCTTCGCGAAGAGGAAGCTCGCGCGGTTCTGCTGGCCGGTCGAGAAAGCGACGGTGCCGTCATTTCCGGTGGTGAGCGTCTCGAGCGGCTCGTGCCCGGCGTTCCAGTCGTAGCGATAGCGGGTGACCTTCGCGCCTGGGACCGGAAGGCCGGTCTGGCCGGAGAGGACGGTCACCTCGATCCTGTCCGAGTGCGTGCTCGAGACCATCACCAGGCCGGTGAGGACGAAGGGATAGCCGGAGAGGGAGTTGTTTGTGGTCGAGAAGTCTTCGCGCGCCGAGGCGACGACGAGGTAGGCGCCTGGCTCGGTGAGCGGAGGAGTCACGTAGGTGCGATGGTCGCGATAGTCGGGCGTCGGGCTCAGCTCCGCCTTCCAGCTCGCCACCGGCTTCTGGTCGCGAAGAGCGACGCGCAGGTCCTCGCCGTCCGGGAGCAGGCTGCGGCGCTGCGGCTTGGAGAGCTGCGCCTGGAGATCGAACCGGTAGGCGCGCAGCCAGAGCGCCGGGAGGTTGCGGTGCGTCACCAAGAGCGAGCGCTTCTTCGGTCCGTCGTTGGCCATCGAGGAGAGCTGGTAGCTCGGCGCTTCGATGGTGGCGACGAGGTGCCGGCAGCGCGCGGCGCCAGGCGACTGCGGGTAGCGCTCGGCGGCCTCGAGGGCGATCTCGCGCGCCCGGGCCCTCGAATCGGGCGCGCCTTCGGCGTTGACCAACTCGGCGAGGACCGCCATGCCCATCGACCACCAGGGCACGTCGGCGAGCTTCGGGAGGCGCTCCTCGAGGTCACGGCGGATGGCGGCGCGGTCATGCTCGTTGGTCAGCACCGCGTGGAGCCGGCGCAGCCGCTCGAGCCGCGCCTCGAGGGCGGCCTCGGCGCGGCCGGCGGAGGCGTGCCAGCTCTCGAGATCGTCGAGGATGGCGCCGATCTTCACCAGCGGGTGGACGTTCGGATCGTCCAGCTTCACGGCGGCGGAGGCGGCGGGATCTCCCCTGATCAAGCGAGCGACGTCGAGCCGGAAGAGATCGTTGTGGTGCTCGGGGCGCCACCCGGCGGTGTCGGCGAGCAGATCAACGCGCAGGTAGGAGACCGAATCGCGCAGGGTCGAGCGGATTCCGCTCGGGTAGTTGTTGAGGTTCAGGAAGTCGGCGAGCTGCTCGACCGGGAGGTTGCCCAGCGCGGCGCGCAGGCGCCAGACGCGCTCGAAGGCCGTCTGCGCTCCGGCGAAGATCTCGTCCTTCGTCCACAGCTTGAGATCGAGCTCTTCCTTGGTCGCGACCTTTTCGCGGCGGCTTATCTCCCACGAGTAGCGGCGGTAATAGGTCGCGAGCTGGTTCGCGTAGTACAGGTCGAGCGCGGCGCGCCAGAGCGGGTTCTCGGGCCAGGGCTCTTCTCTGAGCAGGCGCACCGCCGTCTCGTAGCCGTGAAGCGCGGTGCGAAGCTGGACCTCGCGCACCAACGCGAGCGTCTGCTCACCCTCGTTGCCGGCGGCGCGGGCCGCTACGCGGATATCGCGCGCCCGCTTGGCCGCAGCTTCGAATTTCTCCTCGGAGATGAGCTGGTCGAGCTCGTTCCACGCCGCCGCGTCGGTGCGGATCTCCTGGGGCGCGATGTCCGGGACCGGATCGGCGGTCGGCGGAGGAGGCGGGGGGGGCCCGACGTCCTTGGCGCGGTCGACCGTCGGCCGGGGCTGGGGGTTCGAAGGATGGGAGCAGGCGGAGAGCGCGAGGGCAGCCGCAACCGGCGCGAGCAGGAGAGCAGTGGTTCGCATGGCGAACACTGTATACGCCCCGGCACGCGAAAGGATCTGCGCCCGCGTCGAGCAGAGGGCGCCTATCCCCGCGGCGGTGCCCAGAACACCTCGGGGGCGCCGGCCCGATGGTTGGCCGCGCGCGCCATCGTGAACAACCAGTCGGAGAGCCGGTTGACGTAGGCGATGGCTTCCGGCGCGACCTCCTCGTCGCGCGCCAGCTTGACGATGGCCCGCTCGGCACGCCGGCAGACGGTGCGCGCGAGGTGGAGCGCCGCGGCCGCGGGGGCGCCCGCCGGGAGGACGAACTGGCGCAGCGGCGGCAACTCAGCGGTCGCCTCGTCGATCTCGGCTTCGAGCGCGTCGATCCACTCCTGGCGAATCCGCGGAAGGTGCGGCGCCTCGACCTCAGAGGGCGTCGCCAGCCGCGAGCCGATGGCAAAGAGCTCGTGCTGGATGCGCGCGACCTTGGCGTCGAGCGCCGCGTCGAGCCCGGCGGCTCGAGCGAGGCCAAGGACCGCGTTGAGCTCGTCGACGGTGCCGTAGGTGTCGACCCGAGGATCGTCCTTGCCAACGCGTTTGCCGCCGAGCAGGTTGGTCTGCCCCTTGTCGCCGCCTCGCGTGTAGATCTTCAAGCTTTGTTCCTCCCGCGCGATCGAAGGGGGCCAAGGTTAAGCCCGCCCGATCGCCAGCGCAGCGAAAAACCTCGTCGAGACGAAAACGGCGCGGCCGGTCTCCCGGTCGCGCCGTCGGTTTCAGTCGCTCGCCGAGCCGGATCAGGCCCGGCTCATCTGATCGAGGAACTCGCGGTTGGACTTCGTGCCCTTCATCTTCTCGAGCAGCATGCTGATCGAGTCGACCGGGCTGAGCGGATGCAGCACCTGTCGCAGCACCCAGACCCGGTTGAACGTGAACTCGTCCATGATCAGCTCTTCCTTGCGGGTACCCGACTTGTTGATGTCGAGGCAGGGGAAGATGCGCTTCTCCATCAGCTTGCGGTCGAGGACGATCTCCGAGTTACCCGTGCCCTTGAACTCCTCGAAGATCACCTCATCCATGCGGCTGCCGGTGTCGATGAGCGCGGTGCCGATGATGGTGAGGCTGCCGCCTTCCTCGATGTTGCGCGCCGCGCCGAAGAAGCGCTTGGGCTTGTGCAGCGCGTTCGAGTCGACGCCGCCGGAGAGGATCTTTCCGGAGGGCGGGACGACCGTGTTGTAGGCGCGCGCCAGCCGGGTGATCGAGTCGAGGAGGATGACCACGTCGCGCTTGTGCTCGACGAGCCGCCTCGCCTTGTCGATGACCATCTCGGCGACCTGCACGTGCCGGGTGGCAGGCTCGTCGAAGGTCGAGCTGACGACCTCGCCCTTGACCGAGCGCTCCATGTCGGTGACCTCCTCGGGCCGCTCGTCGATGAGCAGCACGATGAGGATCACCTCCGGGTGATTCGCGGTGATGGCGTGGGCGATGTTCTGCAGCAGGACCGTCTTGCCCGCGCGCGGCGGCGCGACGATGAGACAGCGCTGACCTTTGCCGATAGGCGTCAACAGGTCGATGATGCGCGTCGTCATCTCGCTCGACTCGTGCTCGAGGTTCAGACGGCTCGTCGGGTAGAGCGGGGTCAGGTTGTCGAAGAGAATCTTCTGCGAATTCTCTTCGGGTGGGGCGTAGTTGATGCTGTCGACGCGCAGCAGGGCGAAGTAGCGCTCGTTCTCCTTGCTCTGCGGCTGGCGGATGACGCCGCGCACGGTGTCGCCGGTGCGCAGGTTGAAGCGGCGAATCTGCGAGGGCGACACGTAGATGTCGTCCGGCCCCGGCAGGTAGCTGAAGTCGGGGCTGCGCAGGAAGCCGAAGTTGTCGGAGAGGATCTCGAGGGTGCCCTCGCCGTAGATCTCTCCGCGCCGGTCCGAGGTCGCCTTGAGGATCTCGAAGATGAGATCCTGCTTGCGCATGCCGGCCGCGTTTTCGACGGCCATCTCCTGCGCCATCGCCGCGAGCTCGGTGATTTTCATCGCCTTGAGCTTCGACAGATCGAGCGGCGGAGGCGGGGGCCCGTCGTGCACAGGCCCAGGGGCCGGCTCCGCGGGGACCTCGTTCCTCTCGGGCGCGGCGGGCTGCACGGTCGCCTCGACGTCGTTGGTCTCGCTCGTGACCGGCAGGCGCGCCTCGAGGTGGTCCCCAATGCCGGATGCAATGAGGCCCTCCTCATGGAGGGGCTGGTCGCAGTCCTGAGCGGAGGAGCGACGCCGAGGCGGGCGTTCGTGCTTTGGGGTTGCTCCTTCGACGCTCTCCTTGGGGCCGTGCCGCTTGCGGGGCCCCCGAGTCGTTGGCTTTTCCATGGGATTCCGGGTGAGACCGACGCACCGACCTCTCGGATGAGCGGTGGACGGCCGGCTGCAGGTGGCGCTGAGACGGCGAAACGGGTGACGACGAAGCGGGGACTTACTCGCCAGGAGGGATCCGAAGAACCAACCGGGCAGGGATTTGAATTTCTCGACAGCCCGCTGGGCGAAGCGGGGCGAAGACCAGCACTCGAGGGGGAAGCTCGATGCGCCGGACAGGTGCGCGGCGCGTCAAGAGGCGAATAACGTAAAAAGGCCGATCGGCGGTGTCAAGAGAACAGCCGCGACTACTTCGTGAGGCGCCGGGCCTCTTCTGCATACTCGCCGTTCGGGGCGAGCTTCAGGTACTTCTCGATGAGCTCGAGGGCGTAGGCGCGCCGCCGCTTGTCCTCGGAGAACATCCGACCCGCCAGGAAGTAGGGCGGGGCGAAGCCGGGGTCGACCTCGCTGGCCTTGATGTAGTTTTGAAGCGCTTTGGCCTTGTCGCTCTCCTCGAGGATTTGCCCCATTTGAGTGAGCGCGTAGGCTTGGTTGCGCGGCGAGAGGAGCGAGAGGTTCTTGGCCAGCTCGTAGAGCTCGAGCGCCTTGGCGTTGTTCTTCTGGTCCCTCGCCAGGTCGGCGAGCGCCATCTGGGCGTCGGCCTTCTCGTCGCTCTTGGAGGCCTGGGCCAAGGCCTTCTCGTAGCTCTCCTTGGCCTTGTCGAGATCGTTGGCGGCCTTGTGGGCGTTGCCGAGCAGCACGAGCAGCTTCGGAGTGTTCGGGATGCCCTTGAGCGCCTGCTGCAGCGAGTCGACCGCCTCGCGGGCGCCGCCGGGCTTGGAGATGAGCGCCTTGGCCAGCTCGACGTAGAAGCTGGCGCGCCGCGGGTCGAGCTTGATCGCCTCGCGGATCGCCTCGACGGCCGCGTCGAGGTTACCGGCGCGCGTCCTGCGGCGGGCCTTGAGGATGTAGAGCTCGCCGTTGCGCGGATCGGACTCGAGGGCGAGCATCTCCTCCTTGTCGGCCTCGGACTTCTTCCCCTGCTCGTCGAGGACGATGGCGAGGGCCAGGCGCGCGAGCGCGAGCTGGCGCATCGAGGGCGGGGGGTCGGCTGACAGCAGCTTCTTCGCGTACTTCTCGGCGGTGTCGAGCTTGTTGCTCTCGACCGCCATCAGCGCGACGCCGAGCTGCGCCTCGGCGTGGTCCTTCTCGTAGCGCAGGGCCTGCTCGTAGTAGTTGGCGGCCAGGAACTCGTTGCCCTGCCGGCGCAGCACGTTGCCGAGCGCTGCGGAGATGCGCGCGTCCGCGGGGGCCATCACCTGCGCGGCCTTGATGTTGCTGAGCGCGGCGTCGAGGTCCCCGGCGTGGGTCTGCAGGATGCCGAGCGTCGACAAGAGCAGGGTGCTCTTGCGGCCCTTCTGCTCCTGCTCCTTGTTGACCCGCTCGAGCTCCTCGACCGCGCCGCGGGCGTCGCCGCCGAAGAACTTGATGTACGCCTCGGCCGCGATGATGTGCGCGTGCTCGGCCCCCGCGCCCTTGGCGGAGGTGAGGTGATCCCGGGCGAGCTTCTCGATCGTCTCGCCCTCGCCGTGCTCGCCCCAGCGGATCGCGTAGGAGTAGGCGAGGTAGGCGTGCGCGGAGTAGAGGTCCTGGTCGAGCTCGTTGACGATGGTCTCGCCGAGCTCGCAGGCCTTCTTGTAGCCGGCGTAGCTGTCGTGCGCGAGCTCGTCCTGCATCTGCTTGAGCAGCTTGGCGATCTTCTGCTCGCGCTCGCTCGTCGTCTTGCGCACGAAGTAGATGCCGCCGAGCCCGAGGGCCCCGATGAGGATGAGCGCCACGGTGACGATGAGCCCGGTACCCGAGCGCTTCGCGCGGGGCTGGTCGTCGGCGTCGCCATACTTGGCCGCGAGCTCTTCGTACGAGACCGCGGGGCGAGGCTGGGGCCTCGGTCGCGGGGCCGTGGGCCGCGAGGCCGTGGCGGGCGCCTGTACAGCCTGCTGAGAGGCTGCCTGCTGGGCAGGTGCCTGAGGAGCGGCCACCGGGGCAGCCGGCGCGGCGGTCGCGCTCGTCGCCTTCGGCTGCGCGACCGGCTGAGGGGCCGCCTGTGATGGCGGCGCGGCGGGCTGCTGCGGCGCGGCCGGCTTGGGGGCTTCGGGGAGCGCGACCTTGTACTTGCGGCACAGCTCGGCGGTTTCGGCGTCGGTCGGGTCGGCGGCGATCGCCTTCTTGAGGTGCTCAGCGCCCGCCTCGGTGTCGCCGGTGCTGCAGAGGATCGCCCCGGTCATCCGCAACGCGACCAGGTCGTTCGGGGCGATCTGTAGAGCTCCCTGAAGCTCCTCGAGCGCCTTCTTGCTCTTGCCCTGCTCGGCGTAGACTCGGGCAAGCAGCACGCGCGCGCTCGCCTCGTCGGGGTGTGCCTTGACGCCCTTCTTGCAGACGACCATCGCCTCCATGAAGCGGCCCATCGCCAGATAGGCCTCGGTCAGCGGTCGGTAGGCGTCGGACGCAGGCTCGGTCGCGAAGGCGTGCTCGAGCTGCGCGAGCTCGGATGGGCTGGGGATGTTCTTAGAGGAAGGGCTTGGCGCCATGGCCATCCAAGAAGGGGCGTGGGTGGAGAGGGTGGTTATGGCACCCCGGTATTTGGGTGTCAATTAGCACGGCCACCCTCTTAAGGTCGTGGCGGGCGAGCTCGATCTGTTCGAAATACTGCTTGACTGCCGCCCACGGATTCGGTACCTACCGCGCGCTCGCTGACGGTTGGTTTTTGACAGCGAGAGGCTTGTGGGGGCGTAGCTCAGTTGGGAGAGCGCCGCGTTCGCAATGCGGAGGTCGTCGGTTCGATCCCGTCCGCCTCCACCACAAGGGAGAAGGGGCTTTCGGAAGCACCGAAAGCCCCTTCTTGTTTCTTCGGCCCTGGCTAGTCGAGCCGGAGCAGGGCGAAGCCTCGGTCGGTCGCGACGTAGACCGCCGTCGGCGCGACCATCTGGTCTACGTAGACCCGGTTGATGCGGCCGCCAGGCAGGCCCTCGATGCGCCCCATGAGCCTGCCGCCCGGGAAGGGCATCGGGTTCCAGCGCCAAAGGCCGTTGTGGCGCAGGGCGATGAGGACGGTGTCGTCGGGCAGGCGCTGCAGGTCGATGATGTCGCGCGCGGGCAGCCCGAGGTCGGCCTCGGGCGACAGGTAGGTGAACCGGTCGTCCTTGAGGGCGGCGATCCCGCGCGGGTTCGAAAACCCCCACAGCGGGCCGCTCGCGAAGTAGACCGTGCCGTCGGAGAGTGCCGCGATTCCCGAGATGTAGACGTCGTCGCCCTCGGCGACCGGGAAGACCGGCGGGCTCGTGAACGCGTAGCGGAACGGGTTTTCGAGGTAGTCGGTCCACTCCCACAACCCGGGGGTCCAGTGGCGGGCGCCGGCCGTCCAGCGGCCGCCCATCCAGAGCATCCCGGTGCGGGTCTCGGTGCCGCGCATCAGCGTGCGCGGGAAGGGGTCGAGGGCGAGCGCCGACCAGTCGCCCATTCGCTTGGTCCCAGCGGCGTTGGTGACGTCGGGGTGGACGTGATCGGCGTAGTCGAGGGTGTGGACCGGGTCGAACTTGCCGGCGTCGATTCGGCCGACGCCGTGGTTGTAGCCCACGTACAGCGTGCCGCGGTGGTAGATGTGGTCGTAGAGGAAGCGCTGGACCGTGCGGTTTTCGTTGTACGACCAGTCGGTGTGGGCGGGCCTGCCGTCGGGCAGGCGCGGGACCGCGCTCGGGTCGACCAGGCCGTTGGGCAGGCGCGGCGCCCGCTGGCCGGGCGGCCGCTGGATGCCGACGTCGTCGTTGTTGTGGACGTCGTAGAAGGTCACCTCCAGCGTCCCATCCTCCCGTAGCAGCACGCGGTCGAGCTTCCCGCGGTGCATGTCGGGATCGTGCTGCGGGTCGCGAACCTCCGAGCCCTGGTAGCCGACGAAGGCCTCGTTCGGCTTTCCGCCGCAGATCGCGCGGATGCCGGGCGACAGGGCGTTCGCCAGGTTGAGCCCGTCCTCTCCGGTGTAGCGGCGAAAGCGCGACTCGCCCGGGCGCATCACGTAGACCGCCTCGTGTGACGCCGCCCAGATGTTCTGCGCCTCGTCGGTCGAGGCCTCGACGATGTTCTGCTCGAGCAGCCCCTCGTCCGCGCCGAAGATGGTGATCGGATCGAGCGGCCAGGGGCCCGGCGTGCCGAATTCGATGGCTCCGTCGTTTTCGTCGGGCACCGAGCCGTCGACAGAGCCGTCGGGCAGCGAGCCATCCGCCTGGGGATCGACTGGCGAGGTCGTCTTGCCCGGCCCGGCCTTTCCACAGGCGAGTGCGAGCCCCAGCCCCGCCACCAGGGCGATGAGCGCTCGCCAAAGCGTTCGTGAAGCTTCCATGCGCGAAATCCCCCGTCTGAACGGACGATGCAGGTTTCGCGCCCCATGCTCTTCGGCCTGCTTCCTCAGTCGTTCGAGCGCGGCGTCGGGCCGCAGGTGGGAAAGCGGCGCAGCGGTCGGGTCAATTCGCTTCCACCCCGAGGTCCGCGGCGCGCCCGGCGCGCGGTCGCGGTCGTTCGGTGCGCGAGCGGCGCGCCGAGCGCTCGCGCCGTTACTCGAGGCCCTCGAGCGCGACGCTCGGCTTGCGCCTGGGCAGCCTTCGGAGCGCCTCCTTGCGCAGAGCCTCGCAGACAGCCTGCTGTCCCTCGGGCTCGAGCTGCTGACAGGCCGCATCGACGCCGGCTGTCCCTTCGTCCGAGTCGTCGAGGCCCACGAGCACGTATCGCGCGTCGCTGGAGCCCTCGTCGACGGCCACCTTGAAGACGATGCTCCCGGTGCTCTTCGCGCAGGCGCTCGCAACCTCGCCCGCCGGGGCTTTCGAGGGCCGCTGGCGCGCGAGGGCGGTCAGATGCTGGCTGAGCGCGCGTTGCCGCTCCGCCGAGTCGGCGATGGCGGGCAGCCGCTCGTGGTCGGTGCTCACCACGGACAGCGAGAGGACCGCGCCGGGGACGCCGCTCACCAGCGCGCAGCCGACGGAGGCTCCCTTGGCGAGCGCGAGCTCGAAGAAGTCCTCGCTCCAGAGCCCGGCTCTCCGCGCGAGCTCGCCGGACGGTGTCTGCACCCGCGCCGCCTCGCCGCGCGCTCCCGCGTGGCCGAAGACCGGCCGGGCAGCCGAGATGCGCATCGCCTGTTCGATGCTGTTGTTCGGCTCGCGCTCGTAGAAGCGGGCAAGCGCTTTCAGCTCCACCCTCAGCTCGTAGGGATCGAGCGTGTTCTCGCGCGGGGTCGCGTCCGGCTCGTCGGCGCGGCGCTTGTCCGCGACCCGGACCAGGTAGCGGCCGGGCCCGAGCACGAGGTCGGTCATCGCCTCCGCGCCGCCGAGGAAGCGGTCGTCGACCGAGCCGAGGTTCGGCAGCTCGGCCCGGTCGCCGTCGGCCTTCTCGAACGCGAAGAGATCGACGGCGAGGTTCACGTTGGGCACGCCGGACACCGAGATCTTGGCGAGCAGCGGCTCGAATCCCGCGACCTCGAACTCGAAGAGGTCGTAGTCCGGCCTCTCGCGCGCCGCGCGCTTGACGAAGCCCCGTACCGTCGTGCCCGGCTCGATGAGGTTGGCGGTCAGCGGACCGTCGTTCGGCTCGACCTCCTCGCTGACCGGGGAGCGCGAGGCCTCGCCCGGGGAAGCGAGGAGACGCCAGGCGCCGACGGCGGCGAGGCCGAGTGCAAGGCAGGCGGCGAGCGGCTTGAGGCGGCGCCGCCGGCGCAACCTTCGTTCGAAGGCGTCCCACTCCTCGCGCTGCAGGATCTCCGCCTCGGCACCGAGCGACAGCGCGTCGAGCTCGTCCGGCAGGCCGGGGCCGCGCGCCTCGGGCCGCGAGGAGAGAGCCTGGGCGAGCGCCGCCCGCATCTCGTCGGCGCTCTGGAAGCGATCCTCCGGTTTCTTGGCGAGCGCCCTCTTCAGCACCTCCTCGAGCAGCGGCGAGAACGCTTTGTCGGGTGCGACCTCGCTCGGCGAGGGTGGGGGCTCGGTCAGGTGCCGCGAGGCGACGACGAGCGGGGTGTCGTCGCCGAAAAGCGAGCGCCCGGTCAGCAGCTCGAAGAGCATCGCGCCGACGCTGTAGAGGTCGCTGCGCCCGTCGAGCGCCTCCCCGCGCACCTGCTCCGGGCTCATGTAGTGCGGGGTGCCGACGATGTCCGCGCGGCCGGTCGTCGCCTGCTTCGGCTTGCCGCGGGCCGCCTCGGCCATCTTGGCGATGCCGAAGTCGACCACCTTGACGAAATCGAGCCCCTCGCGCGTGCGCTGCACCATGACGTTGGCGGGCTTGACGTCGCGGTGGACGACGCCCGCCTCGTGGGCTTCGGCGAGCGAGCGCAGCACCTGCGCGGTGATGGCGACCGCGCGCCGCTCCGGCACGGCACCCTCTTCTTCGAGGAGCATCGCCAGGTCGCGCCCGGGCACGTACTCCATCGCCATGTAGAGCGTGCCGTCGTCGGCTTCGCCGAAGTCGAAGACCGACACGGTGTTCGGGTGCGTCAGCCGCGAGACGATGCGCGCCTCCTGCTGAAAGCGCTTGAGAGCCGTGCGGTCGAGCGCCGCGTCGGCCCTCAGCAGCTTGAGGGCGACCGTCTTGCCCATGCGCACGTGCTCGGCCTTGTAGACCGCGCCCATGCCGCCTTCGCCGAGCTTCTCCTTGAGCCGATAGCGGCCGTCGATGAGCGTGCCGGGCATCCACGCGCCGCCTGGCCCGGGGGCTTTGGTGCCGACCAGCGTCTCGCCAGCGTCGCCGAGGCCCCGAAGGTCGGCGCCGCAGAAGCCGCACACGCTGGGCGCACCCGTCGATGTCCGCCCGCACGCGGGGCACGTCACCTGATCGATCGGCTTTGTCTCCACGGACGTCACGCGCGCTGCCTGCTCTCCGACCCTCTGCGCTCAAGTGGCCGGACGCTACTTCGCGCCTCCTGCAGCCGCAACGGCAAGACGCGCGAATCGTTCACTTGCCGACCCTGCATCGGGGTGGAAAAATGCGCCTCCCTCGAGCGGCAGCATTCGTCGAAGATTTTCTGGAAGGAAGGTGCCCGCGTGAAGCTGTCGGTGGTGGTCCCTGTGTACAACGAGCGCGCCACGCTCAAGGAGCTGCTGCGCCGGGTGATGACGGTCGATCTGCCCAAGGAGATCATCCTGGTGGACGACGGCTCGACCGACGGCTCGCGCGAGATACTCGCGCAGATCGCCGAGAAGGGCGCCGAGGCGATAGAGGGGGCAGTCCCCCGCAACCTGACCGAGTTTCGGGTTGCGCTGCAGGAGCGCAACCAGGGCAAGGGCGCCGCGCTGCGTCGCGGGTTCAAGGAGGCGACCGGCGACATGATCGTCGTCCAGGACGCCGACCTCGAATACGACCCGAACGACTACTACAAGCTCATCGAGCCCATCCTCGACGGCGATGCCGACGTCGTCTACGGCAGCCGCTTCGTCGGCACGCCGCGCCGGGTGCTCTACTTCTGGCACTCGCTGATGAACAAGTGGCTGACGACCCTCTCGAACGCGTTGACCGACCTGAACCTGACCGACATGGAGACCTGCTACAAGGTCTTTCGCACCGAGTGCATCCGGTCGATAGACCTGGAGGAGGACCGCTTCGGCTTCGAGCCCGAGGTGACGGCCAAGCTCGCGAAGAAGGGCTATCGCATCTACGAGGTGCCCATCAGCTACCACGGCCGCACGTACGCCGAGGGCAAGAAGGTCGGCTGGAAGGATGGGGTGCGAGCGGTCTACGCCATCCTCAAGTACGGCATCAAGACGCACTAGCCAGACGGCGAAGCGGGCCGCTTCGCCCTTTCCCTCCCCGGACCAAGCCGAGCGGACGGGGCGCGGCGGCAGCGAAGCATTCGAGGGAGGATTGAGGCCGGTCCTCCTGTTGTAGTGGCGGCACGAAAGGACAGTGGCCGGGGAGCAGCGCCCCGGTCGGCCCCCGGACCGACGGTCTAGAGTATGCGGATCTGTTGGAACTTCCTTGCGCAACAGACCCTGGTGAGATAAACGGCGAGCCCTCATGTTCAATTGGCTACACTCCATCTTCTCCCGTGACCTGGCGATCGACCTGGGCACGGCGAACACGCTCATCTACATCCGCGGCGTGGGCATCGTCGGCAACGAGCCCTCGGTCGTGGCGGTCCAGGAAGACGCCCGCGGCGGCAAGCGGGTGCTCGCCGTTGGCAAGGAGGCCAAGGAGATGCTCGGCCGCACGCCGGGCAACATCCGCGCCATCCGGCCGATGAAGGACGGCGTCATCGCCGACTTCGAGATCACCGCGGCGATGCTGCGCTACTTCATCCAGACCGCGCACAACCGCAAAGCGCTGGTCAAGCCGCGCATCATCATCGGTATCCCCTCGAACATCACCGAGGTCGAGAAGCGCGCGGTGCGTGAGGCGGCCGAGAACGCGGGCTCGCGCGAGGTCTACCTCATCGAGCAGCCGATGGCTGCGGCCATCGGCGCCGGCCTGCCGATCACCGAGCCGTCGGGCAACATGATCGTCGACATCGGCGGCGGCACCACCGACGTGGCGGTCATCTCGCTGGCGGGCATCGTCTTCTCGAAGTCGGTGCGCATCGGCGGCGACAAGATGGACGAGGCCATCATTCAGCACGTCAAGCGCAAGTACAACCTGCTGATCGGCGAGCGCACGGCCGAGATGATCAAGATGGGCATCGGCACCGCCTACCCGACCGACGAGGCGATGACGATGGAGATCAAGGGCCGCGACCTCGTCGCGGGCGTGCCCCGGACCCTGGCCATCGCCTCCGACGAGATCCGCGACGCGCTCGCCGAGCCGGTCAACGGCATCGTCGAGGCGGTCAAGATCACCCTCGAGCGCACTCCGCCCGAGCTCGCGGGCGACATCGCCGACCGCGGCATCGTCCTCGCCGGCGGCGGCGCGCTGCTCAAGAACCTCGATCAGCTCCTGCGCGAGGAGACGGGCCTGCCGGTCTTCCTCGCCGAGGATCCGCTCTCCGCGGTGGTCATCGGCGCGGGCAAGGCGCTCGAGGAGCTCGACATGCTGCGCCAGGTCTGTCAGCCGACCTAGCCGCCCTTCCGATTTCTGCGAACGCAAGAGCGGCCGCTCGGTTTTCGGGCGGCCGTTCGTGCGTCTGCGTCATTCGAGCTCGACGGCCGACACGTCGAACCGCTCCGCCTCGGGATCCGCGTCTACCGCCAGGTAGTGGAGCCCGACGTCGTCGAGCTTGTCTTCGGCGCCCACCCCGCCGTTGCCCGAGACGATGGCCCTCACGCCCCCGAAGCTCGCGTAGCGCAGCGTGTGTAGGTGGCCGGCCAGCAGCAGATCGACCCCGCGCTCAGCGAGCATCTGGACCAGCTTCGCGCCCTCGGCTCGGCTGGCGAACCCCGCGTCGCGCAGGCCCTGGAAGTCGATGGGCGGGACGTGCATCCCCACGAGCCGCAACCTCGGCTCCTCCCCGCTCAGCGAGCTGCTCGCGAAATCCCAGGCGCGTTGGTCGAGAGTGGCCGAGGCGGTGTCGAGCAGCAGAAAGCGCGCGCCCTTGTGGTCGAAGCCGAAATTGAGGCGGCCGATCCGCTTCGGGAACGCGTCCTCGCGCGCAATGCCCGTGTCGTGGTTGCCGATGAGCGCGTACCAGGGGCGCTCAAGCCGGTCGGCCGCATCGCTGAACTCGGCCATCTCTTCGTCGGTGCCCGAGGCGGTCACGTCGCCCGAGAAGAGCACGAAGTCGATCGCCGGGTCGCCATTGATCGCTTCGCGGACGAGTCCGAACCGCCCGACGCCTCCCTGCACGTCGCCGACCCAGGCGAAGCGGAAGCGCTGAGGCAGCGCGCTGTCCGGGGGCGAAATCTGCTCGTCGAGCGACTCGCCGGCCGCGAGCCGAAGCACGAAGCGGGCTGACTTGCCCTCGCGGCGGACCTCGGTAGCGGCGAGAGGGAGCTGGGCTTCGGGAGGCAGGTTGTCGATGCGAACGCTCACCGCGCGTGCCTCGCCAGCGCGCGAGCGGAGCGTCAGCCGGACGGTGGGCGCGTTGGCGCGAAAGCGCACCGCCCGAGGCTTGGCGGGCTCTCCCTCCCACGGCAGGACGATGCCCGGATCGATGCGCGCCTCCACGTCTCCGAGATCGGCGCGACCGCTCTCCTCGAAGTCGCGGCGCGTCCGCTCGGCCGCCGGGTCGATGCAGCCGAGGCAGACGGCGAGTGCCACTAGAGCTGCGCTTCTACGGCAAGCCAAGGCATGACTCCGTTTCCGATACGCGCGCCCGAGACGAGGGCCCATTTCTCGCTGAGCGCGAACCGGAGATCGAGCTCGAGGAACCCGAGGAACGAATCGAACAGGCCGGGAATAATCGCGCCGCCGGGCAGGCGATCCTTGCGGTAGCGGTAGAGCAGCTCGGCCTGGAGCCGCCGGGTCGCCTGGACGCCGGCGCCCATTTCGAGCAACAGGCGCGGGGTCGCGTCCTCGAGCGCCGCCGAGCGGGCGTCGTAGTGGAACGCGTCGAGGCCGATGCCAATCCGCGTGATCGCCCAGGCGTCCCTCAATGTCGGCCCGAGCACGCCGAGACCGAGCCGCAAGTCGGCGAGGAGCTCGCCGCCGGCTGCTCCGAAGCCCTCATCGGCAAAGCGCTGGAAGCAGCCGCCGAGGGCAACGGCGAAGCGGTTCGAGCGGTCGTCGCTTCGCCACAGCGCGAAGCTCGCTTGCCCCTCGAGCCCCAGGTACGAAGGAGTGGCGATCAGCCGGGGCGCGACTTCGAAGCGTCCGCTGCGCCAGGCGGCGTAGCCCTGCAGCCCGTGGCCGACCTCCAGGCGCGAGCCGAGCAAGCCGGTCCAGCCGAGGGAGAGCGCGAGCCGGTGGTCTGCAGTGTCGGCCGCGGTCCACGACGCCGCGCCTCGAGCCGAGCCGGCGATGTCGGCGAGCCAGAGGGTCGTCAGCATCGCCATTCCCGCGTTGATGTTGATCTGGTAGGCGGGCGCGACGCGATCGCTGCCTCCGGACAGAGTCTGGGCCGCGAGTCCGCTAAAGAGCAGCGCGAGCGCCGCGCCGTCGGCGGCAAAGAAGCTCAGCGCCGCCTTGCGCTCCCCGAGGGCGAGGTGTCCGAGTCCGGGAAGCAGAATCCCTGGGAACACCGCGACGGCCGTGGCTGCCAGCGAGCCGGCCCGCGGCTCATCCTGACCGGGCGCTCGAGCCTCCGGCGCTGCGGCGCGCGTGGATCCGGCGAACAGGGAGAGGAGGAGCGGCAGGGCAGTGAGGCTGCGTCTGCGTGCTGATACCAGGGGTGCCTCCTCGATGCCCGAGCGATGTTGCGGCCGCGAGAATAGCAGACGGCTGCAGCGTGCCCCCGTCCATCGTGCGTCGGCGCGCGGCTGGATGCTCCGGGGCCTGCGGCCTCTCACACTTCGCGGCGCGACTTCGACCATGCGACCGCTCGTGCTCTCGTCAGCACGCCAAGGCTCACGTCGCGCTGCGGAACGGCAACATCGAGGACCAGCGCTACACGAAGGTCGCGGTCCGCGAGATCGCTCCATATCCCGACGAGGCAGTACGCAGGCGCCTGGCTAGTGTTCCCCGAGGTCCCGGTCGAAAGCGTTAGCTGAGCGCCCGGTCGCACAGACGCTTCCAGGTCGTGTTAGGAGGCTTCGATGCCGGGTCCGGACGCTTCCAGGCCGCGTCGGGATGCCTCATGGGCCTCGATGGGACTGCGCCAGATGCGATGGCGCACTCCCTCGGCATGGACCAACTCGTCGAGGCGCTCAGGCTTTCACCGCCGCCTTTGCGCGTCGCCGGCCTACCGGCAGTGCGAGCTCCGCTCGAGCGCCTCGCGACAGGCTGTCTCCTCGTCGGCGCATTCTCCGTTGACGCACGCCGACGCCGCGAAGCGCGGCCAACCCGAGGGGTTGCAGGCGCAGCAGAACTGCTGGCAGTCCTCGCCGGATTCGCACGAGAAGCCCGGAGACGAGCTCGAGCGCAAGGGCTTGGGACAGCCTCCGCCTACCTGCCTGGAGTCGACGCGCACGGTTCGCGTGGAGCCCTTCGCCCGCTGCTGCTTCCGCTCACCGCGGGGCTTTTCCCCCTTGGCGCAGGCGTCGATCTCGTCGCAGTTCTTCGCCGCCGCGAGGCAGTTGCGCTCCTCCTGGGAGACCATCGAGCACATCAAGCTGCAGCCGACGGCTGCCATCGGGCAGGCCGACTTCATTTTCTTGCAGACCGCGCTGCACGAGGCGGCTTTCGGCTTGGATGCCGGTTTGGACGTCGGCTCCGCGGGCTGGCGGGAGGTCTTGGCAGGCGCAGCCGCCTTGCCTTGCGCCGCGGCAGGTTTCTCACCAGCGCACGCAGCCACTGCGGCGCAGCTCGAGGCTGCCTTCATGCAATCGCGCCGTTCATCCGAGAGAGACGGGCAGCTGTCCGCGCAGCCTTTGGCCTTGGAAGGGCACGCCGTGGCGAGATGCATGCAGAGGTCGACGCACGCCGAGATCTCTCCCGCCGCCGACGGCGCTGCTGCAGCTTTGTCATCGTTCGCAGAACCTCGGCAGGACACCGAAATTAGGAGCAAGCCGGTGGCTGCCGTGACGATCGTGGTTCTCAATTCAGACTCCTGTGCGACCGGCTCTCGCCGTCCGAATGAACACCCCGACTTCCGCGGACGCAAGGAGAAGCTCGCTGGGCACGTTCCCCAACTCGAGCGAGAGCTTCGCGCATGCAAGCTCGGCGAGGTAAGCCAGGGCGCGCGTGGCGTAGAATTCTTCCGGCGCGAGCGACGCGCCCGCGGAGAAAACCCAATGTGGCGCACGCCTTGGATCCTGGTCCTATTCTCTTCGTTCGCCCTCGCGAGCCCTGCCTTTGGCGCCGATAGCTGGTCGAACCCTCATCCCGGCCTGGCCTTGCTGCGACGTACCACGTCGACGCCGTGGCGCATCTTCGCCCTCGAGGTCGATCTGTGCGCCCGCGGCGTCTCGGTGCGCGCGACCGCCGAGTCCGAACGGCGCAGGACGCCCAGCGCGTTTCGCTCGCTCATCGGCGCCCAGGCCGTCGTCAACGGCGACTTCTTCTCCTTCGAGAACTACTACCCGATAGGTCTCGCGATCGGGCGGGGCAGCCAGTGGCACGCCGACAACGCGACGATGGGCTATGTGGCCTTCGGCCCCGACCATTCGATCCTCTCGCCGCCTACCGAGGTCCTCTCCTCGCGCCCTTCGTGGATGCGCGAGGCGGTCGGGGGCTACCCGATCCTCGTCCAGAATGGGACCGCGCTCACCAGCTTCTCGCCGGCGCCGAGCCACTGTTCGTCGCGGCATCCGCGCACTGCGGTCGGCCTCTCGCGCGATCGTCAGAAGCTCTGGCTGGTAGTGGTAGACGGCCGCTCCAGCTCGAGCGTCGGCATGACCTGCCGCGAGCTCGCGACCTTGATGGCTGAGCTTGGCGCCTGGACCGCGCTCAACTTCGACGGCGGCGGCTCGAGCGCGATGAGCATCGCCGGCCTGGGCACCGTCAACTCGCCCTCGGACGGAAGCGAGCGCACCGTCTCCAACCACCTCGCCATCTTCGCTGGCGGCACTGGCGCTCCCGGCTCGTGCGACCTGTGGCTCGACGAGGTCATCGTGGACGCGGCGGCGCTCGAGGCGACGACGACCACCGACGTCGACGGCGACGGCAAGGCCGACATCTGCGCCCGCGGGGCCTCCGGCTTTCGCTGCTATCCTTCGACCGGCACCGGCTTCGGCGGCGCCTGGGTGCTCGAAGAGATGTCCGACTCGCTCGGTTGGAGCGACGAGACCAACTTCGCGACCGTGCGCATGGGCGACGTGAACGGCGACGGCCTCGCCGACGTCTGCGCGCGCGGAAACGCCAGGCTCTTCTGCTGGCCGTCGAATGGCTCGGGATTCGGGGCGCGTATCGACGGCCCCGAGATCTCCGACGCCGCGAATTGGGACGAGCCCGGCTACTATTCGACGTTGCGGCTCGCCGACTTCGACGGCGACGGGATGGACGACGCCTGCGCGCGCGGCCCGGACGGCTGGCAATGCTGGCGCTCGTCGGGAACCGGCTTCAGCGCCGCGGTGGCCGGGCCCGGCTGGGCCGACTCGGTCGGTTGGAACAACCCGCAGTACTACGGGAGCATCCGCACCGGAGACATCGACGGCGACGGCAAGGCCGACGTCTGCGCGCGGGCCGCCGCGGGGATCCGCTGCGCGCTCTCGACCGGCAGCGGCTTCGGCAGCACCTTCGTCGGGCCCGAGTGGTCGAACGACGCAGGCTACGGCTCGGTCGAGTACTGGAGCACCATCCGCATGACCGACATCGACGGCGACGGCCGGGCAGACCTCTGCGCGCGCGGGCCCGACGGCGTCACCTGCCACCTCTCGACCGGCTCGGGCTTCGGGCCCGCGGTAGCCGGCCCCAACCTGACCGACGCGAGCGGGTGGGGCGACATGGACAACGCTTCGACCATCCGCTTTGGCGACGTCGACGGCGACGGGGACAAGGACCTCTGCGCACGAGCCAACGCCGGCGTTCTGTGCTGGCTTTGGACCGGCAGCGGCTTTACGACGCGCATCGACGGTCCTGCGTGGGACGAGGCCTCGGGCTGGGACGACTTCCGCCACTACACGACCATCCACCTTGGCGACATGGACGGCGACGGCCGGGCCGATATCTGCGGTCGCAGCGCCGACGGCGTTGTCTGCCATCGCGCGACCGGCAGCGGTTTCGGTCCCGCGATCGCCGGGCCGCAGCTCAGCGACTCGGTCGGTTGGGCGGGCCTGCAGTACTTCTCGACGCTGCGCTTCGGAGGCCCGAGGCCGCCGGTTTGCCGGCCGGAGACCGAGACCTGCAACGGCGTTGACGACGACTGCGACGGCGAGGTCGACGAGGGCTGTTCGGGACCCGACGCCGGGCTTGCGCCGCCCGACGCTGGGCTACCACCTGCCGACGCCGGGCTGCCACCTGCCGACGCTGGAATCAATCCGACGGATGCAGGCGATCCTTCGCTCGACGCCGGGGGCGAGCCGGAAGGGGACGCTGGGACCGGCGATGCCGGAGCGGCCGCCGACGCGGGGATTCAAGAGGATGCGGGCGGCGGGCTGACGGACGGCGGCGCTGGCGAGAGCGACGCCGCCGACGCGAGCGAGCTTGCGGTGATCGACGTCGGGGCCGTCGGCTGCGGCTGCTCTTCAGTGGGAGGTCCTGCGCCCTGGTTCTGGCTCGTTGCGCTCGGCCTTCTCCTGCGACGCTCGCCTGCGCGGCCGCGCGTTTCGCCTCGCGGCGAGTAGGCGCTCTCAAGGTGCTCGACCACTCCGCTCGAGCGGCCGTCCGGCCCCGATGAGGCCGGCCTTCGGCTTGCGCGCTGGAGCGTCCGGCTACTCGCTTCCAGGCTTGAGCGCCTGAATCACCCCGCGGGCATCGCGCGCCTGCGCGGCCCGCCTCACCGCGCGCAGCTTCTCGAGCGAGCGCCACCCGCGCGTCGACTTCATCTGGTCGATCGTCTGCTCGAGCCGATCGCGCTCTGCGCGCGCGGCGGCGAGCTGCTGGGCGAGCGTATCGCGCTCTGCCCTGAGACCGTCGCATTGGGCCTGCAGCTCGTCGCGCTCCACCCTCACCTGTTCGCAGGTGGCGTGAGCCCCTTCGAGCTCCTTCGCGAGTCGCCGCGTCTCCAGCCCGAGCTCATCGTGTCTGGCTCCGAGCGCCTGCAGCTCTGCCGTCAGCCGTGCCACGTCAGCCTCGAGCCCCGCCTGCCGCGTTGCCGCGGCCGCCACCTCGGCGCGGGCCGCGGCCGCGTCCTCGCGCGCAGCCTGGAGCTCGGCGCGGAGCCGACTCTTCTCCGCCTCGTCGGCCGCCCCTCTGGCGATGGTCCAGGCCCAGAGCCAATCGAACGATCGCGGATCCCACGCTATCCGCCTCTCCGTCTCGCAGCGCGCGATGGCCTCGTGCAGCAGCCGCTTGTGCGCCAGCGCGCGTTCCCCGAGCTGCCGCACGCGCTCTGTCGGTGCCGCCTCTCCGTGTTCGAGTAGCCACGCGATGCCCGCCCGGGCCCGCTCCGCCGGATCCTCCGTCCTCACTCTGGCTTCGGCGGGCAGGCCGAGCTCCGCCGCGGCCGAGCAGACCTTCTCGTCGTACTCGTAGGAGACGAGCGGCAGTCCTGCCCGCGCCGCGAGGATCACCCCGTGCAGCCGCATCGCCACCGCCGCGTCGCAGCCGGCCAGCATAGGCTCGAGCGCTTCGAGCCCCGGCTCGCGCCAGAGCGCCTGGGGAACCGCGTCGCCCAACGCCTTCATCATCTGCTCGAGCGCAGCGACATCGGGCGCCTGGAACGGGATCCAGAGCAGCCCCCAGCCTTCGCGCAGCCCCGCGCGCACCCCTTCGATGAAGCGCGCCTCCCATCCCTCCGAGTACGGCCACGCGCGCATGATCATCGCGAGGACCTTGCGCCCCGCGAGCGCCGGGAAGCGCGCGGCGACATCGATGCGCTCGCTCGCCGGCGGCAACGCCCACACCGGATCGGGCGCGAGCGCGGCCTCGCGATCGCAGAGCGACTTGAGCAGCTCGGCCGAACGCTCGTCGCGCACGCTCGTCGCAGCGGCGTTGCGAAACAGGTCGGCGACGACCGCGCGGCAACCCTCGGCTCGCAGCGGACCGAGCCCCATCGCCCAGGGCAGGTAGGGCCGCCCCATCTGCCGTGCGATGAGGCATGGCTGCGCGTAGTACGAGACGCCCGCCCCCGGATACGCGAACAGGTCTTCGAGCGTGAAGCGGTCGTGGTCCTGGAACAGCCCTCCGCCGCCGAGGATGACGAGGTCTTGTTCGGCGACCGCGCGCGCCACCGCCCGCAGATCCGCGTGCGGCACCGTCGGCAGCCCGTGCAGCCGTTCGGTGAGCGCGGGGTCCACACTCACTACGCAGACCTCCGCGCCCGCCTCGTTCGCCCACGCGGTGACCTGCCGCAGCAGCAGCTCGTCGCCCACATTGCCAGCCCCGTAGAAGCCAGCCGCCAGAATCTTGATGCGCTTGGTCGCCATCGCTGCCGTCCTGTCGTGCGCGCCTTGAGGCCTCGTGCCCGCGACAACCTATCGCGCCTCGGTCTGAGCCAGCCAGACGGCGCGCTCGCGACGGGCCTGCGCGGCTCACTGGAGACCCCTCTCGACGGGGCCGCGTGCACCGTGCTACCAGACGCGCGCGCCGAGTCGCGAGAGCTGTACGGCACGAGCAACACCTGCGGCGCGAGGATGCAGGGAGAGCGGCGGCAGGCGGCGCCGAGCACCGCAGGCCGACGTCCAAGGAGCCTGATGAAGATGACGCAACCCTGGAGCTCGCTGGCCGCTTTCGCCAACTTCGCCGAAGACCACGGCTTCGCGCGGGCGTGCGTCAAGAGCGCCCGATACCTGGCGCGCAACCTCGTGCGCGTCGTCTCGAGCGAGGCCTCGCTCGAGATGCTCGATCGCAAGCAGCCTGAGAGCGCGCAGTCTAAAGGCGCAGGCGACGAGCAGCTTCCGGGCGAGAGCGCTCCAAGCAGCTACCGCACGCACCAGGAGGCGCAGGAGGCATATTGCCGGGCCTACGTCTCTTCCCTCTTGAAGTCGTCGCGCGGCGCGGTGCG
>JBMNNX010000386.1:0-5126 GCA_050942745.1 Myxococcales bacterium | reverse complement strand
GGGAAGACGAATTCGAGGTCCGAGGCGTAGCCGAGCGATGATGCCGCCACACGCACGCAGCCCGGGGGTGTGGCGCCGCCACGACCGATCCAGCAGCGCCGGTGCAGCTCCACCGTGTTCCCGCCGGGGGCGTCAATGCGCATCGACTCGTCGCGGTCGTTGGCGAAGAACAGGTGGCCGTGGTCGGCACTCACCACCGCGTGCTCGACGCCCGCTGCCGCGAGCTTGCGAATCGCACGCGCGAGGTTGTCGATGACCGTGTCCATCACCTGCCGGGCCTGGAACGTGAAGCCCGTCTCCCCGGCGTGATCGATCTCCTGTGAGCGGACGACCACCACCTGCGCGCCGTCGATCTTCTTCGCGAGCTTCGAGGGTTGCAGGGAGAGCAGCTCATCGAGAGCAAGGTCCACCAGATTCGGCACCCGCGCCGCCGCGTGCTTCTTCCGGGAGACGAGGTCGGGCAGAAAGCTGTCGTCGATACGAGCGCCCAGCTTTCCGGCCTGTTCGACGACCGAGAAGCTTGCAGAGGCACCGGGCTGCAGAGCCGCCATGCCAACGGGCGTGATGCTCGGCAGCGCGCCCACGGCGGCTCGCACGGAGACCTCCGAGCTCTTCGGCAAGCGCTCGGCGAGCTCGATGCCCATCTCGAAGCGCATCGCGTCGACCAAGAAGTAGGCGACCGGCTTGGGCTTGTCGGCGACGACCTCGCTCCAGACGCGCGTCTGATGGAGCGCGCCGGGCACGGTCCACCCTGCCTTCACGAGCGCCTTGGTGAAGCCTTCAGCCATGGCGTGGCACGTGTCCTCGTAGGCGCGACGGACCACCCCAAGCGGGCGTTCCTCGGGTTCCTCGTCGAGGTTCGCCACCCAGGCTTCGAGGCGGCGCTGGGCCTGATCGAGACGGAACCACCCGTCCTTCGACACGTACGCCTCGAGCCACGTGGCGGCGTCTCCCGAGGTCTCGTTGACGGCCTTTCGCACTTCCATCGCGACGCTGCCCAGCTCGGCCATGCGCCGAGTGGCTTCCCACTGGGCCTTCCTGCTGACGTCTCGGTCAAGCCAGAAGCTCTGCTCTCGATCCGCAACGAGCGCGAGCGCCTCGCCGAACTTGCCGTTCGCGATGAGGTCGCCCGCGTGCCGAAGGAGCGCGCGCTCCTCGAACCGGAACGTGTCGATGGAGCCCAGCGCGCCCGGAGGGAGCTTGGCGTTCATGAGCCCGAGCTCCTCTTCCACGCGGTCCGCGAGCGCCGCGTACGCATCCGGGTGGCGGGTGCGCAGACGCCGCGCGATCTCGCGCACGGCGGATTCCTCGTCCTTCGTTCGCGGCGTTTCGACGCTATCGAGCGACGCAGGCGCGTCACAGGACAGGTCGAGGCGGAACTCGCCCGCGAGTACGTAACGCAGCGTGATGGCCCGAAGCTTCGAGAGCGGTGCGTCCGCGGCGAGGTCGAGACCCAACCTCGCCTTCACGAGCTTGGTCAGCTCCCGCGTTGCATCCTTGCTCACGATCTCCGGGTCGCGTGCATCGCTCACGAGCCAGGCCGTGAGGAGCCCGTCGTTGCCGCTGGCGTCGTGGAAGATGCTCTTCAGGATCGAAGGCGGCTCCGCGCCAGCATTTCCGGCGGCCACGCGTGCAAGGTCCTCGTAGGAGACCTTGCGGTCGAAGGACAGCAGCTCGTCGACGACGCCGAGCGTGTACTTCTGGAGCAGGACGTTCCTGGCGAGCTGCTTGAGCTGTGGCTCCCACGTCGTGCCGGCCTTCTCGAGCTCCATCAGCACCGAGGCGCGCCGATCGCGTGCGACGCCCGGGATGTAGATCACGACGGGGGCTGGGGTGTCGCCACGCACGTGCGGCTCGACGACCGCGCGCAGCTCGAACATCGAGCCCGCGTACTCGGCGAGGCTCGCCTCGGCGCCCGCGACGGTGACAGGGACGGGCTCTCTCACGGCCCGCGGGCCGCCGCGCACCTCGTCTACGAACGGCTGGAACTCGCCGCGTTCGTCGTACCACACAACGACACGCCGGGACTTGAGTTTGTCGGCAAGCTGCTTCGCCACGTAGTCGTGAAGCGGGTGCATCAGGCGTCTCCTCCCTCGGTGGCGGCGGCGGACTTGCGCCGGCCACCCCCACGGCGCACGCCGCTCTTGCCGGCCGCCACAGGCGCTTCGAGCAGGCTCTCGAGCGCAGATTTCACTGCGGGCGAGGTTCGCTCACGCACGAGCTCCTCGATGCTTCGGGTCGGCGTCTTGCGCGCGGTCCACTTGCCGTCCGTGCCCTCGACCCAGAACACGTCTTCGAGGCCGTGGGCAATGGCAAGGCTTCGGTCCTTGGCGCACTTCGCCACCACGCGCTCGGGCCAGAGGTGCATCGCGAGATGGGCCCAGTCGTACTTGCCCTCGCAGAGCGCGTCCCAGGTGGACTTGAGCTCCTTCTGCCAGGCCTTGTTCTGCGGGACGAGCCGCCAGAGCGGCGCAAAGTTGATGATCACGCCGTCGTCGAGGTTCGGGTTCCAGAGCGGCGCGACACGCTTCACTTCATCGAGGAAGGTGCGCAGCTCCTCGACGAACGCCTCCTGCGCGGCGAGCTGCTTGCGCTGAGTGGCTGTCGCGCCGTCGCGCAGCTCGGCGGTGAGCGACTCGAGGCGCCGTTCCTCATGAGCGAGCTTGGGCGCGACGTAGTCGTTCTGGACGCGGAACAGCGTGTCTTTGCTGAAGGCGTGGATGTAGAGCCAAACCGAGTAGCTCGCCGAGGGCGTCGCGAGCTGCCAGTAGATCGGCGCCTTGCGACGGCTCTTCGAGTACATCTTGATGTGCAGCGGGAAGAACTCTCTTGCGAGCCAGGCGCGGAGATTCTCGGGCGCATCGACCTTTACGCGCTCGGCGACGGCGAGGGCGCGCGCTGTGAGATCGTCGGGGTGCCCCTCGTCGTCGACGAGGATGTCGGGACGGTCGGTGGGCTCTTCGCCCTCGGGGTACATACCAGGCGAGCGCGTAGGTAGCAGGTCGAAGGGCTCGGGCTCGGGCGGGATCGGACGCTCGCCGGTGGCGAGGCGCGGGTCGAAGCGGCCGAAGGCGACGCCGACCAGCCAGGAGCGAAGCGCATCCGAGCCTTCGCCGACCGCGGCCTCGTCGTCGGCGTCAACCCCGTCGTCGGAGGAGGCGTCGTCTTCCGAGCTAGACGTGGCTCGCTTGGTCGATGCCTCGATCGTCGCGCGGTCTTCTGCGCCGAGCCCGTAGAGCTCGAACACAAGCTCATCGATTTCGCGCTGGAGGTCGGCCAGTTCTCGCTCGATGGCAGGAACGTCGATGGCGCCCACCTTCGACCTCGCTTCCCCCGGAAGCACGAAGGCGTGTGAGATCTCGTTGGTGGTGTCGAGGGTGCGCTTCAGCGACCATCCACGTCGAGCGAGACCATCAAGTCTTGTCGTAGCAGAGGCCTGGAGATTGGGAACTGGCGTTGATTGCACGAGCCCCACCTCGTACTGGACTCCTCCGACCTTCCCAGCTCGCGTATTGACAAGGAAGTCGAACGGTCGAGAGTTGAACAGGGCAAGAAACGTCGGCAAAGCGCCATCATCGGCGAAAGCCATCTTTCCAGCCACGCTAAAGATGCAGCCAGCCGGGACGGCTTGCGCGGAAAGTCGAACGCCCCGGAGCGGCCAGGTCAGGCCGGGGCGGAAGAAGAACTTGTCAGCCGTATCCCGAAGCATCCATACATTTGAACGCACGCCGCCGTGTGCGTTCAGGTTGTTCTTGATTTCATCGCCCTCCCGCGACCAGTTCACGCACAGGAAGACGTCGGCGTAGAACGGCGAGTACGAACCGCCCTTCGCGAACGGGAACCACCGGCTACCGCATCGAGCCTCGGCGACTTCCCACCAGGCGCGCACGAACCGGAAATCGTCCGCGGTAGCAAGCCCCTGCTTGACGGTGCGCCCGTCGGCCTCAAAAGGCGCGTTCGTTACGAACACTGAACGAATCGTCTCGCTCGTCCAGTAGGCGAAAGGACTTCCCGGAACCTTCTGGAATGCTTCTGGAGAGACTTCGAAAGTCGCCCTGTCCAAAGATGCCGTGCGAAGCGCACGAATCGACGAAAGCAGCGCGCCTTCCTTTTCGTCCACCGATGGCTCGAGAGCCCGCAGGAATACCGTCACGATGCTTTCTCCAGGCAGTAGGCGGCCGTCTCGACCATTGCACTGTCGAGCACGCCGTATCCGAGGTCGGCGAAGACGACAGGGGGCGCTTGCTTGAGCAGGATTTCCTCCCGCCACTTCTGGAAGCTCGACAGAAAGAAGCCCGTGCGCGAGGTGATCGCGCCCACACGGCCTCGTGGGCTCAGCACCTCGATGCCGCGCTCGACGAAGGCCGCGTACACGTCGTTCTTGGTACGTGGGTAGGCCTTGTCGAAATCCTTCTTGGCGCGCGTGCTGCCGGCGCCGAAGGGCGGGTTCATCAGCACCACGTCAAACTTCTTTTCCGCCACGGTCAGCAGCCCTACGCCGTGCGTCACGTCCTCCGCGAAGAGCCGCTTCCGCGCACTCGTTGCGCTCGTCTCCTCGCGCACGAAGCGGTCGAGTGCGGCACGGATGCGCTCTTCGGGGGGGGCGAAGAGCTCGCCCTGCTTCTTCGCGGGCGTCTTCACGAGCCGCTCGACGCGCAGCAGGAGCCCGAGGTCGGCCGCGAGGCTCAGCGCCTCGACCAGCGACATGAACACCCGCCCGAGCTCGGCATCGCCCAGCTTCGTCACGAACTCCTTGGCGATCTGCTCGTCCGCAACGAGCGGTTCGGCCACGACGATGTTCGACCGGCGAATCTGTGGGCGATCGCCACGGCTGATGGCGAAGTCCCGATACGCCTTCTGCGCGCGCATCCACAGGGCGAGCTGTGCGATCTGCGCGCAGCGCGGGTCGATGTCGACGCCGTGGAGGTTGTGTGCGAGCACGAGCCCCGGGACCGCCTTCTTCAGCGTGTCGAGGCTCGGGTAGTCCCCAACGAGCGTCTTGCCCGTCGCCTCGCTCTTCGGGCTCTCCGGGTCGGCCCAGGCCTCCTCGTAGATCGTGAGCAAGAGATCGAATGCGTAGAGCAGGAAGTGGCCACTGCCGCAGGCCGGGTCGAGCACCCGCAGAT
>JBMNNX010000385.1:0-5132 GCA_050942745.1 Myxococcales bacterium | reverse complement strand
GTCCACGGCCGCGCACTGAGCAATGACGGCAGCACAGTGTATGTCGTCGGGGAGATGCAACCCGCCAGCAGCACGCAGAAAGGCACGGTAAGAGACGCGTTCATCGCCGTCCTCGACGCGACGAACTTGCTGACGACCAAGATCTCCTACCTCGGCGAGGGCGCACAAGGCGTGGCATACGCGGTCGCTGCGAGCGACAACGCCGTTTTCGTCGCCTACACGACTTCATCCGCGATCACCGGCAACGACCTCCACCTCTGCAAGCTGAACGCGTCGGGCGTGGCGTCGGATGAATGGGCCTGCACTCGAGAAGTGATCCTCCAGGGAAACGGCCAAGACGTCCCCGTAGCGCTCGCGCTGTCGCAGAACAACGTAGTGGTGATTGGCACAAGCGACTCAACGGACTTGTACCACACCGGGGACGGACACCATGGGGACGAGGACATCATCGTCGGCGTGTACACCCGAGCGTCGCTGGCTCAGATGTCGCTCCAGTACCTCGGCGGAGAGGCAACCGACCGCGCGGGCGGAGTCGTCATAGTCGGGGACGAAATTACCGTCGTGGGCACGACCAACTCGGAGGAAATCGCGCTCACCGATAGCGCGCGCGACACAGCACCTTCCGGTGACTCCGAAGGGCTCATCGCGCGGCTTGCGCTGAACGGCGGCGACATCCTCTACATGAGCTTGTTCGGCGCGCACGGCGCCGACGCGCTCACCGGCGTCGCCTATGACCCGGACTCGGCCGAGTACTGCATCGGCGGCGCCGTAGCGTCCGGGGGCACCAGCAGCGGGCTGCCCGGTCTCTTCCAGGATGAGCTGCTCGGACCCTCGGACGCCTTCGTCTCCCGGCTCCGGCTCGACTCCGAGCACGCCTTCGAAGTGGTCTGGACCGCGCTCGTCGGAGGCAGCGGCCAAGAGACGCCGGGCGCTGTCGCCTGTGCCGGAGGGCAAACCTCCATCGTCGGCCAAACGACGAGCCCGGACTTTCCCGAAAAGGAACTCGCCGACACGGCGAACCAATTTCCAGGCGACGTAAACGGCGACAGACCGGGCGACGCCTTCGTCGCGATCATCCTGTCAGAGAAGGAGAATCCGCAGCCGGGAGAGGTCCGCGCCAGCTTGAACACGTCCTCCTCGGAGTGGACACTCGACGTGAGCTGGGATCCGTTCGTGGACGCTTCATCCGTCAAGTATGCGGTCGGCGTCGGGGCCGCAGACTCCGACGAACCTGAGCTCCTCGAGTATCTCGACAAGAACCAAGTCACGAGCCATACCTTCGAAAACTTCAGGGCGGGCATGGGAACGACGATCCGAGCCTTCGTGCGGGCGACGGATTTCTTCGGCAACTCCACCGTCGCACGCTCCGATCCGATCGTCGTCCTCTCGGACTCCGACGGCGGCCTCCCTGACAGCGGCAGTGCCGACGGCGGACTCCCCGACTCCGGGCACGACGCGGGCGCGCTTCCGCACGACGCCGGCATTGTCGACGCGGGCTTCGACGCGGGCTTCGACGCTGGCATCGACGCGCGCCCCGACGCGGGCGACGCCGACGCTGCGCCAATCAGCGCACGCCAGGCGGTCCTCGGCTGGGGCTGTTCGAGCGCCGGCGGCACAGCGTTCATTGGGCTCGGCACGCTCGCGCTGGCGCTGCTCCTCGGCCCGCGCAAACGCTCGTAAGGTCAGAGCTCGAGTCGTTTGCGGTCAAACGAGCCGCTCGCCCGACGCAGCGATCTGAAAGCGATCGCCGCCCATCGGCGCACTCTGCCTCCCTCGCCCGCGCAGCCCGCCGATTCCAGGCCGGCTGAGCATTGAGCGCCCTGCCCGCGGCCCGTCTGGGATCGCGCGGCGCCGGGCTCAGCCGACTCCCGGCCACCCTCTGGTGTCGAGACACCGGGACTTGTCTGCATTCACTAGCGTACACTTAGGTCCGACAAGCCCACGAAAGCTTGAGCTCGAACAAAGGGAGGGTTCGTGCCGACGAGAATCGTGCTTCGGCGACTGCCGCTTTTCCTTCTGGTGCTGTTCGGCTGCCTGCCGCCGCAGAACGCTGAGGCAGAGAGCCGGCTGCGGGTCGGGCTCTATCGCAACAGCCCCAAGCTCGACATCGACGCCGCGGGCCAGCCCACGGGGATCTTCGTCGACATCCTCGAGGCGATCGCCCACGAGGAGAAGTGGAGCATCGAGTACGTCCGGTGCGCTTTTGACGAGTGCCTCAAGCTGCTCGAAGCCGGACGGATAGACCTGCTTCCCGACGTGGCGTTCAACGAAGAGCGCGCCGAGCGATTCGCCCTGAATCAGGAGACGGTGCTGTCGAGCTGGAGCCAGCTCTACGCGCCTCCGAGCAGCAACATCCGCTCCCTGCCCGATGTGAACGGCCGCCGCCTCGCGGTGCTCGCCGGCTCGATCCAAGCGGAGGAGCTCACCAAGCTTGCGCAAGCCTTCGATGTCGATCTCGAGGTGGTGCCCTTTCCCGACTTCCCCTCCGCCTTCCGGGCGGTCGCCGAGGGCCGGGCAGACGCGGTGGCCACCAACCGGTTCTACGGCGACCAGCACGCCCGCGGCGCGGGCCTCAAGGACACCTTCATCGTCTTCAACCCGGTCCGCCTGCACTTCGCCGCGGCGAAGCAGGGCGACCCGGCTCTGCTCGACGCAATTGACAAGCGCCTGCGCGCGCTGAAGAGCGACCCGGGGTCGCCCTACTATCGGACCCTGCAACGGTGGACCCTCGGTAGCCGCTCCAGCCCGCTGCCCACCTGGATCCTCAGCTCCGCCCTCGGGCTGCTCACAGCGCTCGCCATCGGCCTCGCCTGGGTGTTCCTGTTGCGGCGCCAGGTCGCCGCGCGCACCGCCGAGCTCGGCCAGGCCAATGCCCTCCTCGACACCATCATCGAGAGCATCCCGGACACCGTAGTCCTCAAGGACTGCGAGCTGCGGCTCCTGCGCATCAACCGCGCCGGCGAGAAGCTCTTGGGCCGCTCGAGAGAAGCGCTGCTGGGCAAGACCAACGACGAGCTCTTCACCAAGGAGGAGGCCGACGCATTCAACCGCGCCGACCGCGAGGCCCTCGCGGGCCGCAAGCCTCTCGACATCCCCGAGGAGGTCGTGCAGGCCGGTGAGCATGGCGAGCGCATCCTCCACACCAGGAAGGTCCCCATCCTCGACGAAGCGGGCGAGCTGCGGTTCCTGCTCGGGATCTCCGAGGACATCACCGAGCGGCGGCGCGTCGAGGCGCAGCTCTGCGAGAGCACGGCGCTGCTGGGCATCGCCCAGCGCATCGCGCGGCTCGGAGGCTGGAGCGTCGAGCTGGCGACGAACCGCGTGACCTGGTCCGACGAGATCGCGGCCATCCACGAGGTACCGCAAGGGCGCTCGCTGTCGCTGGAGGATTGGCTCAACTTCTTCGCGCCTGAGTGGCGCGAGCGCATCGCCGAGGTCTTCGGAGACTGCTCCAAGCAAGGGACCGCCTTCGACGAGGAGATGGAGATCGTCACCACCGGCGGCAGGCGCGTCTGGGTGCGCGTCATCGGCGAGGCGGTGCGCGACTCCTCGGGCGCCATCCACCGGCTGCAGGGCGCCTTCCAGGAGATCACCGACCGCAAGCAGGCAGAAGAGGAGCGGCGCAAGCTCCAGGAGCAGCTCCTGGCCTCTCAGAAGGTCGAGGCCATCGGGCAGCTCGCCGGCGGGGTCGCCCACGACTTCAACAACCTGCTCGCCGTGATCCTGAGCTGCGCCGAAGGCGCGTTGTGCACCGTCGCCAAGGACGACCCCTTGCGCGAGGACCTCGAGGAGATCCTGAGGGCCGGCGAGCGAGCGGCGAGCCTGACGCGGCAGCTCCTCGCCTTCAGCCGCAAGCAGGTCCTGCACCTCGAGGTGTTGCGCCTCGACAAGGTCATCGCCGAGGCCGAGGCCATCCTGCAGCGCCTGCTCGGCGAAGACATCGAGCTGTCGGTTCAGGTCGCCGAGGACCTTGGCTGCGTGCGGGCTGATCACGGGCAGCTCACCCAGGTAGTGATGAACCTGGCGATAAACGCCCGGGACGCGATGCCCGAAGGAGGCAAGCTCGTCATCGAAGCGGCCAACATCGAGCTCGACGAGAAGGCCGCGCTCGAGTACCCGGGCGCGTCGCCCGGGCCGTACGTGATGCTCTCGCTCACCGACACCGGCAGCGGCATGGCGCCGGAGACGCTGGAGCGCATCTTCGAGCCGTTCTTTGCGACCAAGGAGAAGGGCAAGGGCACGGGCCTTGGGCTGGCGATGGTCTACGGCATCGTCAACCAGAGTGCCGGCAGCCTTCGGGTGCAGAGCGAGCTGGGGCGAGGCAGCCGCTTTGAAGTTCTCCTGCCGCGAGCCGACGCCGCCGCCACGGCGCCCGCCAAGCCGGCCGAGTCGGCCGTCAGCCGCGGCAGCGAGACGGTGCTCATCGTCGAGGACGAGCCGACGGTGCGGAAGACCGCCGAGAGAGTCCTGCGCACGGCCGGCTACACGGTGCTCACCGCGGCCAGCGGCGGCGACGCCCTCGTGCTGTGCGAGAAGCACCTTGCGTCGATAGACCTGCTGCTCACCGATGTGGTGATGCCGCAGATGAGCGGACGGGCGCTCTCCGAGCGGCTCTCCAGCCTCAGGCCGGAGCTTAAGACGCTCTACATGTCCGGCTACACCGACGATGCGCTGCGCCAGCACGACGTCTTCGCGCCGGGTAAGGGCTTCATCACCAAGCCCTTCTCCGCCGCCACGCTGACTCGCAAGGTGCGCGAGCTGCTTGACGCGAGCTAGGAGCGCCGGCCTTCGTGCCGGCGCCTCCCCGGCCGCGGACCCGACGAAGACGGAGCGCCGGCCTTCGTAGCGGCGCCTCCCGGGCCACGGGCTCGACGACGACGGAACGCCGGCCTTCGTGCCGGCGCCTCCCCGGCCGCGGGCTCGACGAAGACGGAACGCCGGCCTTCGTGCCGGCGCCTCCCCGGCCGCGGGCTCGACGAAGACGGAACGCCGGCCTTCGTGCCGGCGCCTCCCCGGCCGCGGACCCGACGAAGACGAAACGCCGGCCTTCGTGCCGGCGCCTCCCCGGCCGCGGACCCGACGAAGACGGAGCGCCGGCCTTCGTGCCGGCGCCTCCCCGGCCGCGGGCTCGA
>JBMNNX010000383.1:0-5173 GCA_050942745.1 Myxococcales bacterium | reverse complement strand
CGATTCGAGCGATAGAAGCTCAAACAGCACGTGCAACGGCCGACCCGGCTCGCTCGAGCCGGGCCGCGGCCGGCGCGCGCGGCGGGAGCGCTTCCGACCGAAGACCCGTTCGAAGATGGACATGACGCCTAATGTCCGAGAATCAGCCATCCTTGTCCAACCGCGCGCTTTGCCCTTCCCTCCGCGAGGGCATCGCGCGGTAGTTCGCGGCCAAGTTCGAACCGAGAGAGGCCAAGCCGCCTCTCCTTGCCGGGAGCAAGACGATGCTCTTCACGAGGCCTGATGGTGTACGTGTGCGCGACGAGTCGGCGACCAGGCGGGTTTTGCCGTTCCTGATGCCCTCGCGCACCGAGGCGATGGTGCAGCTCGAGCAGAAGATCGATGTCACCGAGACCCTGCGCTATCTCGATCGCGTCAACTCCGACCGCAAGGCGCGCCGCGTCTCGCTCTTCCACGTCCTGCTGTGCGCGATGGCGCGCGCTCATCACATGCGCCCGAAGCTCAACCGCTTCGTCGTGGGCCAGCGCATCTACCAGCGGCACAAGCTCGAGTACTCGTTCGGCGTGAAGAAGAAGCTCGACGACGATGCCGTCCTCACCGCCGTCAAGCTGCCCTTCGAGCCCGACGACACCATCGAGACGGTCATCGACCGCATCGACGCGGCGATCTCGAAGGGCCGCGGCGAGCAGAAGACACAGAGCGAGAGGGAGATGCGCCTGGTCGCCTCGCTGCCGCGCTTCCTCACCCGTTTCGTCGTTTGGGCCCTGGGAGTGCTCGACTACTTCAACCTGATGCCCGCTTCGATGATCGCGGCCGACGAGCTCTACTGCAGCATGTTCGTCGCCAACCTCGGCAGCGTCGGCCTCGACGCGCCGTTCCACCACCTCTACAACTGGGGAACCGCGCCGCTGTTCTGCTCCATCGGCAAGGTCGAGCGCACCCCGGTCATTGACGCGCGGGGCCAGATCGTCCCCCGCGACATGCTGACCATCCGCTGGAGCTTCGACGAGCGCATCGCCGACGGGTTCTACTGCGCCCGCGCCCTCGACCTGTTCAAGGACTTCCTCTGCAACCCGGAGGTCCTCGAGAAGGAGCCGGGCGAAGCGGAGCGCGCCGCGGAACCGGATAAGAGCGCGGCCGCCTCTACCGGCTGAGAGGAAGCGGGGCTTCCCGACGGTCCAGTCTCTTCCGGCGCGCCGGCTCGCGCTCGCAACGGGTGCTTCCCTGACACTTCGCCTCGGGCGGCTGTGGTAGATCCCGCCCCCCGATGGCACCCTCGACCGACCCGGCGCACACGTCCCTCGATCTCTTCGCGCTCGCGAGCCGGGTCCTCGCCTGGCCGACCGCCGTGCTCCTCGCCGTCGGCGCTCTGGCCGGCTGGGCGGCCGGCACCTTTCGCCAGCCGAGCCACCAATACACCGTCGCCTGGAGCTTTCCGCCGGTCTCGTGCCCGGGCGACGCGCCGCTCGAGCGCGCCCGCTACTTCGACCGCTTCGTCCTCCCCGCGACGGCGGTCGAGGGGCTGGGCGTGCGCCCGCGCGAAGTGCCCGAGCGCCTTCGCGGCGCGAGCCTGCAGTGCCAACTCCACGAGACAGCCGAGGCCGGCACGCTGGAGTGCGCCCTGCGCGCCAGAACCGCGGAGGAGGCCCGCCGGCTCGCCGAGCTCGCCGATGCCCAGGCCCTGAGCCCCGCGTCGCCCCTCGCGCTCGCTCTCGCCGAGGCGCGCATCGTCGGCTGGTGCGGCTGGGAGTACCTCTACGCGCGCGGCGCCGATCCCGCGGGCGAGGCGGCGGTCCACTCCTTCATCCCGCCCGTCCCCGAGCTCCATGCCCTGCGCGACGGCCTCGCGCGCGGCGGGCGCTCGGCGGCGCCCCTCGCCCCCGGACCGGTTCTCCCCGGCTCGAACGCCGGAGCCCTTCTCGGCCTCGTCCTCGGTCTCCTCCTCGCCGTACTCGTCGCTGCCCTGCGCGCACGGGGCGCCACGCCGCCCGAGAACCCGGAAGGCGCCGCGGGCCGCGTCGCCACCGCCGCCCTCGCCGGCCTGCTGCTGACCGCGGGGATGGACCGGGTCCTCGTCCTCGACGTCGGCCCGTTCACGCTGCGGGCGGGCCACCTCTTCGCCGTCGTCCTCTTCGCCGCCATAGCCCTCGAGCGCTGGAAGCGCGCCCGCGCCTTCGTCCTGCCTGCGCGACCGGTGCTCGCCGCGCTGCTCTTCCTGTGCCTCGCCGCCCTCTCGGCGCTCTGGTCGCACAATCCGGCCAAGTCGGCCGGCTACACCGCCTGGGCCGGCTTCGACCTGCTCGTCGTGCTCGCCGGAATCGCCGGGTACGCCCGCGACGAGCGCCGGCTCCACCTCGCGCTTCGCCTTTGGCTCGCCGGCATGGGGATCTCCCTGGCGGCCGGCGCCCTGCAGGTCGGCCTGTGGAAGCTCGGGGTGCCGCCGCCTTGCATGGACGTCCACGGCTTCCCGCGCATGTGCGGCCTCAGCTACGAGCCCTCCTACTTCGCGCTCTACCTGGTGCCCGGCGCCCTGATGCTCACCACGCGGGTCGCGCTCCTCGGGCGGGCCGCCTGGCGCAGCGGACTGCTCGCCCTGCTGCTCTTCGCGGGGCTCGGCCTGTCCTTGTCGCGCTCGGGCTGGCTCGGGGCGGCCTTCGGGACCGTCCTCATCGCCGCGCGCGCCTGGATGCTGCTCGGCCGGCACGCCCTGCCGCGCCTGGGCATCGCCGCCGGCGCGGTCGCCCTCGTCGCCGCCGTCGGCCTGCTCGCCTGGCCGCAGATGCGCCAGACCGCCGTGCGCTTCGTGAAGATGGCGGTGGACCGCCAGGAGGTCACCTCGAGCAAGCCGCGCCTCGAGTCGCTCGCCCAGGCGGTTCAGCTCTGGAAGCGCCATCCCGCGCTCGGCGTCGGCGTCGGCGGCTACGGCGCCTACGTGCGCGAGCACCCCGAGCTTCTTAAGCTCAGCCCCGCAAGCGCCCAGAGCCTGGTCACCACCAACCTCTACCTCGAGCTCGCCGCCGAGACCGGCGCCGCGGGCCTGGCCGCCGCGCTCGCCATGCTCCTCGCGCTGCTCGCGCCCCTGGCCTCCCGCCTGCGCGGCCGCCCGGCGCAGCTCGACGCCACGAGGGCCACGTTCGAGGGCCTGCTCATCGCCGCGGCGGCCGTCTTCCTCGTCCTGTTCCAGTTCAGCCAGACGCTCTGGCGGCTCGACACCTGGGTGCTGCTCGGACTATGTTTCGCGGCCGGTTTGTCGGCTCGAGCGCAGACATCCGGTGACGCCGCGGAGGGCGGGCGGCGCGCGCGTCAGCATGCGGACGAACAGGCGCGCACGGTGGAGTGAGATGCACATCGCCCTCGACTTGCGGATGGTGGGGCCCCAGCTCCATGGAATCGCCCGGTACGCGGCCGAGCTGTCGCGCCGCCTGCCGCGGCTCGCCCCCGGCAGCCGCTTCGATCTGATCGTCACCCGCGAGCTCAACCCCAAGGCGCTCGGCGAGCTGTCGCCCAACGTGCAGCTCGTCGAGGCGAAGTCGGACTTCCTGTCGCCCGCCGAGCAGGTCGAGCTGCCCCTGCTGCTCGGCAAGCTGCGCCCCGACCTCTACCACTCGCCCTCGTTCTCGGTCCCGGTCGCCTACCGCGGCCCGCTCGCGCTGACCATCCACGACGCGAACCACCTGGTCTTCCCGGAGCACTACGGCCACTTCCACGGCTACTACTACCGGCACATCGTGCGCCCCGGCGCGATGCGCGCGCGCCTGCTGCTGACGGTCTCGCACTTCGCGCGCACCGAGATAGAGAAGCGCCTCAAGGTGCCGCCCGGCCGGGTCCAGGTCGTCTACAACGGCGTAGACCCTTCCTTCCGCCCGCTGCCCCGCGAGCAGGTCGAGGCCTTCCGCGACAGGCTCGGGCTGCCGCGCCGCTTCGTGCTCTACGTGGGCAACTCCAAGCCCCACAAGAACGTGCGCCAGCTCGTCGAGGCCTTCGGCCTCCTCGGCGGCGATCTCGGGCTCGTGCTGTGCGCGGGCAAGCGCGCCGAACAGCTCCTGCCGCTGGCCGGCCGCAACGCGGGCCGGGTGCGGGTGCTCGACGGCATCAACGACGAGGGCCTGCCGCTGCTCTACAACGCGGCGAGCGCCTTCGCCTTCCCCTCGCTCTACGAGGGATTCGGCCTGCCGCCGCTCGAGGCGATGGCCTGCGGCGTCCCCGCGGTGGTGACCCGGGCCTCGTCGCTGCCCGAGGTGCTCGGCGAGGCCGCGACCTTCGTCGAGCCGGGCGATGCCCGGGGGCTGGCGCGCGCCCTGGAGCAGGCGCTCGAGGACGGCCCGGCGCTCGAGGCGCGGCGCGCCGCCGGGCTCGAGCGCGCCGCTCGCTTCAGTTGGGACCGCACCGCAAGCGAGATCCTCGACTCCTATCGCTGCGCGACCGAGGCCTTCGCGCCCCGCGGCGCGCGCGCCGTGGTGCCCGGGCCGCGGGGCCCGCGCCGCAAGGTGCTCTTCTGCGTGCGCCAGAACCTGTGGAGCCTGCCGGGCGGCGACGCGACGCAGATCCTGCGCACCCGCGAGATGCTCGAGGAGCTCGGCGTCGCGGTCTCGCTGTGGACCGAGCCCCATCCGCCCGCCCACGGCAGCTACGACCTCGCGCACCTGTTCCACCTGACGCGCCTCGACACCTACGTCCAGGCCACCGCGCTCTCGCGCGAGCGGATGCCCTTCGTCCTCTCGACGATCTACTGGCCGACCACCGAGTTCGAGCGGCGCGGCTACATCGGCGCCCTGCGGCTGCTGCACAGCTCGCTGTCCGAAGGGCTCGCCGACGTCACCAAGAACGGCATCCGCGCGGTGCTCGCCGACGGCGAGTGGCGCTGGGTGATGCTGCCGGGCGCGGCGGTCCCGCTCGAGCAGCGCATCCGCTGGCTCGTCGAGCACGCCCTGTGCCTGCTGCCCAACTCGCGCGCCGAGGGCGACGTGCTGCGCGGCTTCGGCGCCCGCGAGATCTTCCCCATCGTCAACGCCGCCGACCCGCCGCCCGAGCGGCCGGTCGCGCCGACGCACCGGCTGCCCGAGCGCTACGTGCTGTGCGCCGGGCGCATCGAGCCGCGCAAGAACCAGCTCGCGCTCGTCGAGGCGCTCGCCGACTTCCACACCCCGCTCGTCCTCGTCGGCGATCCCGGGCC
>JBMNNX010000382.1:0-5176 GCA_050942745.1 Myxococcales bacterium | reverse complement strand
TCCCGCACCTTCATGCCGCGGATGCGGCCCGAGAGCCCCGAAGGGCACGTGATGACGTCGGCCATGCGCTGCCTCCTCAAGGGCAAAGCCGCCCGGGGAGGCGTGAGGGGGACAGCGACGTCAGTCGGGAACGCCCTTCCAGACTCGGCCGATTGCCGTCTCAGGGGCCGCGTATCGCTGCTCCCGTAGTCCGCGCATCATCTCATCTACTGCGAGCGCCAACTGCCGATACTGGCGAGCGCGCTGTTTGAGCGGAACACTGCTGGCCTTCTTCTTCACGCGGAGAAAGGAGAGCGGCAGTCGCGCGACGACCTTCTGATACAGGTGGACGAGCTGCGAACCGGCGTCGTCATCGATTGCGCGCTGCACGGCGACAGACGTCCCCGCAGGTTGGTACCAGGATCTGGGGAGCCGATCGATGCTCGAGGCGGTCCTCGCGTCCCCGGAGTAGTAGATGTTCCCCTGGGTCGTCGTCATCTGCATCGCGTTGATGGCCTCGACGTCAGCAGCGTTCATGATGTCGACGGTAACGGGCGCCTGCTTACATCCGACGGCGTAGACATCGCGATCGAACATGAGGAGAGCCCGCCTCGGGCTCAGCGGCAGCAGTATCTGCAGGCCGGACGAAGCGAAGCCTGTCGTGCCCTGCCAAGTCACTCCTTCGCACCAAGCGTTGTGCATGATGACCGGGGCATCGCTGGTGATGAACTCGAGCTCGGTCTCGTTGACCAGGATCACCTTATGCAGGTCAAGGAGCATCGGCCCCAGAGACCCGGCGAGCGTGAGGCTGAAGAGGACTGGGTCCGCATGGCGAACGTCAACCTCGTCGATGTGCTGCCGCAGGTCATCGGGCACCACACCGGGAGCCTTGAGGATCGCTTGCGACATCTTTGTCACCATCGCGTTCGCGATCTCGCCCGCTGCGGGTGTGCGCCCCCACTGGTACGAGATGAAGCGCAGAAGGGCGGCATCCTTCTTTGATAGTTCTGCCGGGAGCTGGTGACGTTCAACGATGTCCGCGATGATGCGCGCGGCCGCACCCTCGAGTTCGCACAGCGCCTTCTCGATGACCTGATCCTTGCCATACAAGTACGGCCTCTGGCACTGCCCTGCGATAGACGCCCTTGGCACATGTTGGCCGCGGGCGATGTTGTAGAGCGCGACGAAACGATCCGCGCCGAAGCGGCGCAGGTAGAACTGGGGGACGAAATGGTGGTTCTTGTTCTGCGCCACGTGGCAGCACCCGGCAGCGAGTTTACCGCCGGACACCCACCCATGCCGAGTGCTACTGCACCAGCTCGAAGAAGTCGTACGTGAGCGTCACCTGCTCGATGACGTTTTCGTCGCTCTCGTTGTCCCACTCGCCGGCGACGAACTTGATTGGCCAAGCGCGCGAGAGCGACCAGCGGCGCAGGGTCGTGCCGTCGCGGTCCTGCTGCACGATGTCGAGGTTGCGCTTGTAGTTCACATCGGTGAGGCCGAGGCCGCTCGACGTGATGGCGACGTCCTGGAACCAGTCGAAGAGGTCGCGGTCCTGCGTGGCGCCGCGCTCGAGCGTGACGTCCGAGAACGTGAGGCGCCCCGGGCTCTTGTTCGGGATGAGCGAGCCGCCCTCGAAGTACTGCACGTTAGCGACCTCGACGGAGAGCTCGCTGCATTTCTGGAAACCGGCGTGGCCGATGTCGTCGATCTCGACGATGAACTTGAACTTCTTGTGGAAGCTGCGCGGGTTGCCGATGACGGTCATGGGGGGCTCCTGTCACGCGCCCGCCGCAGCCAGCTCGGCCTCGAGAGCCCGCGTGTCCTGGCTGATGCGGAGGATGATGAACTCGGCCGGCTTGTTCGTGGCGAGGCCCACCCGAGCGATGAGCTTGCCGGCGAAAATGACGGTGGGCGTGTTGAGCTGCTCGGAGACGTCGACGAAGAAGGCTTTGGCGGGCTCGCGCGAGCGGAAGGCGCCGTTGTTCATCTGCGCGAGCAGGAAGGCCGTGATGGTGCGCCGCACCTGGGCGCGCAGTCCCTCGGTGTTGTTCTTGTGGCGCGCGAACTCGAGGCCTTGCTTCAGGCTTCGCTCGATGAAGATGACGCCCCGACGCTCGGCGACGTAGGGGAAGTTGCCGTCTCCCTTGAGCGTGCGCGAGCCGTCGATGTAACGCGGCAGCCCGGGGCCCGTGGTGAGCGGGTTGATACGGTGCGGGTACACGAGGTCGCGCTTTCGCTCCTCGAGCGCCTCGTCCGTCTCGAAGCCGAGCACGCCGAACATCCGCCCGGCGTCGATACCCGCGGGCGGATCGTAGACGCCGCCCGGACGCGCCGAATCGGTTCGCGAGAAGACGCCTGCGACGACGCCAGAGGGCGGCACGACGATCTGCTCCGCCGAGCCGAAGACGCTCTTCTGCGGGTTGAGCACCTTTACGCGCGGCCAGTAGATGGCGGCGAACTCGGACAGGTTCTCGAGCGCCGCGGTCGTCGTGACGTAGGTGACGATGTCCGTTGCGCTCTGGTTCGCCGGAGGATCCAGCACAGCGAACACGCTGCCGTCGCGGTCGACCTCGCAGTAGCGCACCATCGCGTTGTGCACGGCCGGCGTCGCACGTCCGGGGACGAGGAGCAGCGAGAGATCCTGCACCTGGTCGAGCGCATGAAGGCCGGTCTTGCCAGCCTCCGAGCCGATGAAGTCGTTGTCGTCGATCCCGACGACACCGTCGTTGCCGCCCGCGAGCGCCGCACTCTGCGGCGGCGGGACGGGCGCGCCCGTCAGGAGCTGGTCGATGACGCGCACGTAGATGGAGCCCGTACGGGGATCGTTGACGACCCGCTCGACGTAGCGCGCGTCGTCCGCGTTCATCGAGAGGTTCGAAAAGGTCTCTCGGTACGCGCCGTCTTCGACGATGAGCAGGTCGAATCTGCCAGGGTCGCCGTTCGTCGCAGCTCGGACCTCGGCCTCGATGCGGTTCGCGTACGCGCCCGGGTCCTTGCCCTCGACGCGCACCGCGTTGGCGCTACCCGAGGCCGAGCCGGTGTGCAGGGCGTTGTCGAGCGCGAAGGCCGCGGCCGTCGCCACGTCGGCTCGCACGCTGGCGGCGGGGCCCGTCGCGACCGTCCGGATCTCGAAGGTGCTGCCGATGCCCGCGTGGACCTCCACGGTCGGAATCGCCGCCTCGACGACCGCCTTGACCTCGGCGACCTCGACGGCGCGCAGGTTGGCGACATTGCCCCCGCCCACCGCGGCCGCGCCGGGAAACGCGAGCACGGCGTTGGCGCTCCCTCCGGTGACCTGGACGCGGCTCGCGGTGCCCTCGGTGTCGCTCGCGAGCCGGACGATGCCGCCCGGTGTCGTCGCGCGACCGCCCACGATGACCGCGTTGATGGCGGCGGCGACCTCCGCTGCGGTCGCGTTGGCGATGTCAGCGAAGTCGGCGGACGAGAACAGCACGGTCTGCTCGAGCCCGTTGTCGATGCGCAAGGTCAGGTCCATGCCATCGGCGAGCGCGTAGGGACCGGCGCCTGCGGCAGCCATCGCGGCCGCCGACCCATTGAACACCGCGTCGGCCTCGGGCGCGCCGTCCACGGCCAGGCGGATCATGTCTCCGTCGCGGAGCACGAACGGAGCCGCGGCGCCTCCGAGAAGAACGCCTGGCGTCGGGCCGCTGCCTGCCACGAGGAACGCGGCCGCGCGCACTGCCGTTGCGGACGCGGGATCTGCCACGTCGGTGTAGTGCGTGGTGCGGACGACCCAGAGCTGGCTCCCGCCGTTCTCGAAGAAGCCCATCGCGGCGAGCGCGAGATCCGAGTCGGGCGTGAAGCCACCAAACTTCGTCTGGAACTCGTCGAACGACGAGCAGAGTACCGCTTCGCCGATCGGCCCACGCTCGGTGAGTCCGACCGCGCCCGCGACGGAGGTGGGAACCGAGGGGATGCCGCGGACCTTCGGCTCCTCCTCGACGACGACGACCTTGGACGACAGGAGCTGTCCGCTCACGATGCACCTCGCTTCTTCTTGGCCTTGACGTCTGCGCGGCTGACCTCGACCGAGGTCGTGACAGTGGGAGCCCGGGTGGAAGCGACGACAGGCCGCGAGGGCTCGGGGACATGACGCTTCACGCTGACCTCGCCGCGCTTCACCGCGCGCACGACGTCGGGGACCGCCAGCACGGCGTCGTGGACCTCGGGGCTCGTCACGCCGCTGGCGAGCGTGAGGGAGGTCGGCATGCGCCTCGCGTTGCGGCCGGTGCTAACGTCGCACGCGCATGCACCGCGCGCGTTGCAGTACGTCTCGTGGGCGAGCACGAACACCTGGCAACGCCCGCTCGTGTTGATGAGAGAGACGGTCACGAACCACCTCCAACGAAGGCCTGGGTCTCGAGCTGCGGCTCGGCGACGAGCTTGCTCAGGTCGAGGGGGAGCCCCTCATCGACGTCGAAACCGCGCACGACGAAGCCGCACGTGAAGGCGCGCACGTCGTCCTTGCCGGCGAGCTGCGTCCTGAACTCTCCGTCCGCGTCGAGCTCCCAGCGGACGGTTCCACGCGAAGCATCCACCGGGTCGCGCGGCAGCTCGAGCCAGCGGTTGCGGTTGAGGAAGGTCGCGACGGCGGCCATCAGGTTGAAGAGCTCGGCGGTGCGCTCGGACGCGGCGGTCAGCGTGAAGACCAGGTCCACCGTGTACGGCGGCTTGCGGCGCACCAGCTCGAGCCCCGAGGAGCCCGTGACGACGTCCTCGTGCGGGACGTTCGTGGAGTAAAAGCGGCTGGGCCGGAGCGTCGGGCCAGACAGCACCAGCGACGGAACCTTCGCCATCGCGATGACGTTCAGCCCACCGAGGGCGCTGTCGTCGTAGTCGACGCTCACGGTGGTGCTCACGTTCGCGAGCACCTGCCGCTTGAGCTCGCGGAGGAGCTGACGGATGGCGCGCGTCAGGTCGGATTCGCGGGCGACCGCAGGCCGCGCGAAACGGTAGGCCCCGACGAGGGCGACGCTCTCGCCAGCGACAGGCGCGCCCGCGGCGTCGAGGTTCGTCAGCTCGACGTCGACCGTGCCCGCCTCATGGGCAGGCGTTCGGACGTCGGCGACGCTTACGCCAGCTTCCTCACGCACTGCGAGCACCGCAGCGTCCGCGCCACCAAAGCGAACGCGCACCGAGGCGGCGAAGCCGGCGCCGACGAGGCGCACGACGT
>JBMNNX010000064.1:0-26307 GCA_050942745.1 Myxococcales bacterium | reverse complement strand
ATTTGCCGATGCTCAAGGCGGCGCTGCGCAGCGAGCGCACCGACGTGCGGCTCGCGGCGACCGAGGCCGCGCTCTCGCTCGGAGAGCCGGGCGCCGAGGAGATGCTGCGCATCGCGCTGGCCGACGAGGCGCCCGAGGTGCGCGCGGGAGCGGCGCGGGGGCTGGCGGGCTTTCCGTCCGAGGACGGGTTCAACGCGCTCGTCGCCGCCCTGCGCGATCGCGAGCCGGTAGTGGCGGCGGCCGCCGCCGAGGCGCTCGGGACGCTGGGCGACAGGCGCGCGGCCGAGCCGCTCTTCGCGCAGATCTCGCGCGGCGAGCGCAACCCGGGCACGCCCGAGGTGCTCCCGGCCATCGCCGCGGTCCGCGGCCTGGCGCGCCTCGGCGCGGCGACCCCCGAGTGGCTCATGGTCGCCGCCGGCCATCCCGACCCGGAGGTGGTCAAGGAGGCCGTGGAGGCGGCGGCCGCGCTTCCCGGCGCCGAGGAGGTGCTGATGCTCGCCGCCAGGAGCGAGCGCTGGGACGTACGGCGCGCGGCCGCCCGAGCCGTCGGCATGCGCGGCGACCGCGCGATGCTGGAGCGACTGCGCGAACTGGCCGCGGCCGAGACCGACGAGCTGGTGGCGCAGGCTTTCGCCGAAGCGCTTCGCGCCCTCGAGGCTCGCCCTTTGCCTCCGGAGCAGACCTGAGGAGCCGACCCCGCGCTCGCGTAGCGCCAGGCGCCAACCTATGCCCTTCGACGACGGCCCCCGCCCCGAGATGACTGCCGAGGAGTTCCGCCTGCTCGCGGAGCTCATCTACGAGCACTGTGGCATCCTCTTCCGGGCCGACATGCGCTACCTGCTCGAGCGGCGCCTCGCTTCGCGGCTGAAGGCGAACGGGCTCGCCGACTTCAGCGCGTACTACCGGCTGCTGCGGTTCGACCCGCGCCGCAAGCCCGAGCTCGAGGCGGCGGTCGAGGCTCTGACCACCAACGAGACCTACTTCTTCCGTGAGCCGCAGCAGCTTCGGGCCTTCTCCGAGGAGCTGCTGCCGCGGCTGGCGCGCGAGCGCGCGCGAAGCGGCAGGCTGCGCATCTGGTCGGCGGGCTGCTCGACCGGCGAAGAGGCCTACACCATCGCGATGCTGGTGCAGCACAGCCGGCTGTTCGTCGGCTGGGACGTCGAGATCCTCGGAAGCGACATCTCGCGCCGGGTGCTGGCCGTCGCGCGCCGGGGGATCTACCAGAAGAGCTCGCTGCGCGAGCCGATGCCCGAGCACCTGGCGCGCTGCTTTCGCGTCGAAGGCAGCAGCTACGTCGTCGCCGACGAGATCAGGCAGATGGTGACCTTCGGGCACATGAACCTGCTCGACGAGAACACGCTGCTGCTCATCGGGCACATGGATGTCATCTTCTGCCGCAACGTGATGATCTACTTCGACCTCGCCGCACGGCGGCGGGTCCTCAAGAGCTTCCACTCCAAGCTCGTAGACGGCGGCTACCTGTTGCTGGGCCATTCGGAGAGCCTCATCAACGTGACCGCCGACTTCGAGCTCGTCCACCTCAAGCACGACCTCGTCTATCGCAAGCCAATCCCCGGGGGCTGAGCGGGAGAGCCGACCGTGTCATCGCGCAAGAAGATCCGAGTCCTCGTCGTCGACGACTCTGCCTACAACCGGCGGGCCATCACCGAGATGCTCGAGTCGGCGGGCGACATCGCGGTCGTCGCGACCGCCTCGGACGGCGAGGAGGGGCTGAAGCAGGCGATAGCGCTCAAGCCGGACGTCATCACGCTCGATCTCGAGATGCCGCGGATGAACGGCTTCACCTTCCTGCGCCTGCTGATGGCGCGGGCGCCCATCCCGGTCATCGTCATCTCCGGCTACGCGCGGCGCGCCGACGTGTTCAAGGCGATGGAGCTCGGGGCCATCGACTTCGTGGCCAAGCCCCAGCGCCACTTCTCACCGGAGACCGCGTCGGTGCGCAGCGAGCTCATCGCCAAGATCAGCGCGGTGCGCCTGCTCAAGCCCGAGGCGTTCGCGCGGCAGGAGCGCGGCGGCGACGAGCGGCCGCCGAGGGTTGTCGTCGTCGGCGCCTCGACCGGCGGGCCGCCGGCGCTGCAGCGGCTGCTCTCTGCGCTGCCCGGGGATCTGTCGCTTTGCATCGCCATCGCGCAGCACATGCCCCCGCGGTTCACCAAAGCCTTCGCCGAGCGGCTCGACCGGGTCTCCGCGTTCGAGGTCGTCGAGGCCAAGGCCGGCGACGAGCTTGCCCCGGGGCGGGCGCTGATAGCGCCGGGCGGCCACACCATGCGCATCGTGCAGACCGGCAGCGTGTTGCGCTGCGCGCTGGCCGAGAGCGGGCCTTCCCAGAAGTACTCTCCGTCGATAGACGCGCTCTTCGAGAGCGCCGCGGCCGTGGCCGGCGCCCGCGGAGTCGGGATCCTGCTGACCGGAATGGGCAGTGACGGGCGCGACGGGATGCTCAGGCTGCGGCAGGCCGATGCGCTGACCATCGCCGAGTCGGAGGAGAGCGCCGTCATCTTCGGGATGCCCAAGGAAGCCATCAACGCCGGGGCTGCGGCCAAGGTGCTCTCGCTCGAGTCGATCATCAGCGAGCTGATCCGCCTCGGTCGCGGTCGGGCCTAGAGCGCGCAGCCGCCCGGCACGGAGCCTGCCTGGCCGCGCCAGCTCCCGTCAGGAAAGCCCAGCAGAGGCACGCGTCCAGCCGCGCGCGCATCACCGATGCTGTGCCCCGCACGCCCCGACTCCCGACGCACGACTCTCGACTCTCGACTGGCTTGGTCGCCGTCCCCGGTATGTTAGGCTTGGAACCCTGTTAGTGGCACGGAGGAAGGCCCGTGGGGCAGCTCAAGGCACTGATCGTCGACGATTCCCAGGCGATGCGGCGCAGCATCGCCTACGCGCTGCAGCGCATCGACGGCGTGGTCTGCCTCGAGGCGCAGGACGGGGCCGAAGGGCTCAAGCGCCTCGCTGGCGAGCGGTTCGACATCATCCTGACCGACATCAACATGCCGATCATGGATGGGCTCAAGCTCATCGCCCACGTGCGCAGCGAGGAGTCGTCGCACCGGGACGTGCCGGTGGTCGTGATCACTACCGAGTCGGCGCCCGAAGACCGGCGCCGGGCGATGGCGCTCGGGGCCAACGTCTATCTCGTCAAGCCGCTGAGGGCGCACGAGGTCATCGCGGCGGTCAAGAGTCTCTTGCGGCTCGAGTAGCCGAGGGGTGAGCAGGTGGTGGCCGACCTCAAGCCGAGGCTGGGCGAACAGCTCGTCGCCGCCGAAGTCATCGATCAGGAGAGCCTTTCGAAGGGCCTCGCGCTGCAGGAGCTCAAGGGCGGCCTGCTGATCGACGTGCTGGTCGAGAACAGGCTCGTCGACGAGCGCAAGCTGCTGCGGTTTCTCGCCGAGACCTCGGGGGCGCGCTACATCACCGCCGACAAGCTCGCCAAGGCCAACCCGGCGATCTCCACGCTCGACAAGATCCCGGCGCGCCACGCCGAGAAGCTGTCGGTGCTGCCGCTGAGCTTCTACGAGCCGACCAACACGCTGACGCTGGCTATCTCCGAGATAGACGAGGGCCTGGTCGAGCAGGTGAGGCTGGCGGCCGGCGCGGCCGCGATCGTGCCGGTCATCGCGACTCGCATGGCCATCCGCGCGGCGATCAAGCGCTACTACTACGGCGACACCTACGCCTTCGCGCAGATGGACGAGTCCGAGGCCCCCGCGAAGCTGCAGGAGGAGCCGCCTGGCAAGGTCCTCGCGCGCGAGGAGCCGAGCCGCGTCTGCGCCAGCCCCTCGGAGCCGCCGCCGGCCGAGCTCGACGCGCTGCACCGCGAGATGAGGCTGCTGCGGCTCGCGAGCGAGCTGCAGCGCCACCTGTCGGGCGAGCGCGACGCGAACGCCATCCTGCACCGCGTGCTCGCGTTCGCTTTCGACAACCTCCCGGCCGACAACGGCGCGTTGATCGTGGTCGATCCGGCGACCCGGAAGCTGTTCCCCAAGGGCGTGCGCACCCGGAGCGGGGAGAGCGCCGAGGTGGTCATCAGTGAGACGCTCGTGCGCGAGGTCATCGGGTCGCGCCAGGGCGTGCTGACCGGCGATGCGCTGGCCGACTCGCGGTTCAGCGGCGCGGAGAGCGTGATCGGTGCCAGCGTGCGCTCGGCGATGGGCGTGCCGGTGATCGTCGGGGGCGAGGTGCGCGCGGTGGTCTTCCTCGACACGCGCGAGCGCACCGATGTCTTCACCGATCAGGACCTGACCGCGTTGATGGCTATCGCCGCGCAGGCCGCGCTCGCGCTCGAGAGCCTCGACCTGTCGCGCCAGATGGCTTCGGAGATGGTCACGCGCGCGCACCTGGCGCGCTTCTTCTCTCCGGATCTGGTCGAGCAGGCCGCCAGCGGCAAGCTCAACCTCTCGGGTGTCGCCGAGGCGCAGGAGGCAACGATCCTGGTCGCCGACATCCGCGGCTTCGGCTCGTTCTCGGAGCGCCACCCGCCGCGCGAGGTCGTGGCGGCGCTCAACGAGCACTTCACCCACATGGCCGAGATCGTCTTCTCCAACGGCGGCGTCCTCGACAAGTTCATCGGCGACGCGGTGATAGGGCTGTGGGGCGTGCCGCTGGCCCGGCCCGACGCGCCCGCCAAGGCGCTGCGCTGCGCGTTGGAGATGCTCGAGCGCCTGGGCGACATGAACGCGCTGCGAGAGATTTCGGGCAAGGAGAAGCTGCAGCTCGGCATCGGGATCTGCACGGGGCCGGTGGTCTTCGGCGCCATCGGCGCCCCGAAGCGCATGGAGCTCACCGCCATCGGCGACGCGGTCAGCACCGCGGCGCGCCTGTGCGAGATGGCCGAGCCCGGCCAGATCGTCGCCTGCGAATCGACGATCGGGGCGGCCGGGCAGGACTTTGTCTGCCTGCCGCTGCCGCCTGCGAGCCTCAAGGGCAAATCACAGCCGATCGAGGTCTTCTCCGTCGTCGAGGAGCACCGCAGCGAATAGGGGGGGCCAGGTGGGCACCTACCATGCCGGCGTCGAGCCAGTTCCTCTGAAGAAGATCGGAACGTGCAAGTTGGCGGTCGCGGCGGGCCTGTTCTCGCTGCTCTGCCCGACGGGCATCGGGGGCTTGATCGGGCTGATGCTCGGCATCCTCGGCCTGGCGCAGATCCGCGCGAGCAAGGGCGACCTCGGCGGCGCGGCGATGGCCTGGCTCGGCATCGTGCTCGGCCTCGCGCAGGTGCTGGCCGTCGGCGCGCTGTTCGCCCACATGAGCAGCTTAAGGAGAGAGTCGCCCGCGGTCGTCCATGCCTTCATGTCGCAGCTCAGCGCCGGCGACATGGAGAGCCTCACGGGGTCGATGACCACCGGCCTTCGCCCGATGCTCGACAGCCGCAAGGGCGAGTCTGTGCGCAAGCAGCTCGAGGAGGCGCTCGGCACCTTCGTCGAAGTCGGCGAGGCGAACCGGGTGTTCGTGAGCTGGAAGACCGATCGCTTCGTCGTCGAGGCCGACTACGACCTGGTCTTTTCGAAAGGGGCGCCAGCCTCGGCGAAGTTCACCCTGGTGCGCGAGTACGACGCGCTTCGGGTCTCGGCCTTCGAGGTGCGCTCGCCGGTCATCCGCGTCCCGCTGGCTGTCAAGGGCAAGCAGAGCCAAGAGGTCGGCGAGTTCAGCGGCGGCAAGGCGGGCAGGGGCCGCAAGCTCAAGGAGTTCAAGTAGGGCGACGGTCGAGGGTCGAGAGTCGTCGGCTGGGCTGTGCGCGAGACCTCGTGGACGCGCTCGACGGAGCGCGTCCAGCTCAAGCGGCAGGCGTGCGAGCCGTCCGTGGACGCCGGGCCGGCGGCGCTAGCCTCTGACGGGGAAGCGGTAGTTGACCCCGAAGTTGCTGTCCCAGCGCGGCTGCTCGCCCTCGCTCCAGTTTTGGAACCAGACTTGCGCCTCGTAGGCGCCTTGCGGGATGGCGATTTCGCAGGGTGTGGCCAGGGCCGAGCCGGCCGGCTTGCCGAAGCGCGCGGGGAAGCTGACGACGGGCGCGTGGATGATCTCGCCGCTCGGCAGAAACTGGACGTAAGCCTCGACGCCCCAGACTGCGCTCGCGTCGTCGCGTCCACCGTGCGCACGGGCGCGCTCGAGCGCGTACTCGATCCGCAGGCGCCCGCCCGCGACCAGCTCGCCTTCCAGCGTCTGGTTCCAGGTTTCGGTGAATCGCACGCTCGCCCGCGCCACGGGCTGGCCTTCTGCCGCTGGGGCGGTCGGCGCGATCTTGCGGGTCGCGACCTTCCGCCCGCTCGCCGTGGCTGCCGGCGCCTTCTTCGAGGAAGGCGCAGCCGCCTTCGTCGCGCTCCTGGCTGCGGCGGGCTTCTTTGCCGACGCCTTCTGGGCGGTGCCCGCCCGGCGCTTGGTCTTCACAGTCGACTCGGTCATGGATTCCTCCCCTGTAGGAAACTGTGGGATGATATGCATTAACCGCAATCCGACACCATGCCAACCGGTTTCTCGTCTCTGAGAGCCTCTCGCGGGGCTCGGCCAGCGCACGAGACGAATGCCAAGCGCGCGTTTTCGGGGTAGAAAAGGCGTTTTCCACGGGGGAAACCAAGGGGAAACCAAGGAGTCGAGATGGCCTCGTTGAAGGAGCGGGTCGAGCACAAGGAGCTGTTGTCGAAGGTCGTGCCGGTCGAGGAGGCGGTCAAGCACGTCCCCCCCGGCTGCCAGATTGCCATCAGCGGCTTTACCAAGTCGGGCGAGCCGAAGGGCTTTCTGATGGCCCTGGCCAAGCACCTGCGCGAGAACGCTCCCGAGACCCGGTTCACGCTTCTCAGCGGCGCCTCGCTCTCCGAGGACGTCGAAGGTCCGCTCGCCCCGTTCATCGGCAAGCGCGGTCCCTACATGTCGTCTCTAGCCTCGCGCAAGCGCATCCACTCGGGCGAGATGGACTTCTCGGACGTCCACCTCTCGGCCTTCGCGCGCAACCTCATCTACGGCATCTACGGCGAGATCGACCTCGCGGTCGTCGAGGTCTCGCGCATCCGCGCCGACGGCAGCGTCGTGCTCTCGTCCTCGGTCGGCATCTCGGCCGAGGCGCTGACCAAGGCGAAGAAGGTGGTGCTCGAGGTCAACACTGCCATTCCCGACTACACCGGCTTCCACGACATCGTCGTGCCGCCCGTCTTTCCGAAGGCGGCCTGGCCGCTGCCGGTCGTCAACGTCGGCGACCGCATCGGAGCCGACCATGTCGAGCTCGACCCGGCCAAGGTGGTGGCGGTCATCGAGTCGAACGTCCCCGACTTCCCGGTGCCCTTCAAGTCCACCGGCGAGCTCGACCGGCAGATCGCCCGCAACGTCATCGAGTACCTGATGCACTGCCGCGAGTGGCTCGGCTGGGGCGATCGGCTCCCGCCTATCCAGTCGGGCGTCGGCAACATCGCCAACGCGGTCGTCGGCGAGCTCTACGACTCGCCGTTCCGCCGCATCCGCTTCTGGACCGAGGTCTTCCAGGACGGGATGATGCGCTTTGTCGAGGACGACGCGAAGTTCGACTGCGCCTCGGCGACGGCCATCTCCTTCTCGGCCGAGGGGCGCGCGCAGTTCGACCGGCTTTTCGAGCGCTGCCGCGAGCGGCTGGTGTTGCGGCCGATGTGGCTTTCGAACAGCACCGAGATCATCACCCGGCTCTTCGTGGTGGCGATGAACACGCCGCTCGAGGTCGACATCTACGGGCACGCCAACTCGACGCACGTGGACGGCTCGAAGCTGATCAACGGCCTGGGCGGCTCGGGCGACTTCCTGCGCAACGCCTACCTGAGCATCGTGCACACGCCCTCGGTCCGAAAGCTCAAAGACGGCCGCACGGTGAGCTGCGTCATGCCGTACGTCGGCCACATCGACCACACCGAGCACGACATCAAGTGCGTCGTGACCGAGCAGGGCTTCGCGCAGATCACCGATCTGCGCTCGCCCAGGCGTCGGGCCGTCGAGGTCATCGACAAGTGCGCGCACCCGCATTTCCGCTCGGTGCTGCACGGCTACCTGAAGATCGCCGGCGACGGCGACCAGCCGCGCGCCAACGACCTCGAGGCGCTCCAAGGCTGGTGGCGCGAGTACGACGCGGCCTGCCGGTCGTTCCCGGCATAGCGGGCGTCCGCAGGGCGGAGCTCCAGCTCAGCCAACGCTGGACACGAAGGCCTGGTCGCCGGCTGCGGACCGAAGTCGCGTGTCGACGGCGGGCGAAAGCGGCCGAGGCGGCGACCTCGCTGTGGCGGAGCTGGAGCTCCGCCGCCCATCCTCGCTCCCTCGTCCAGCGCCGATCCGCCGTCCGCCGCCGATTCGCCCTCCAGCGCCATCCGAAGTCCAGCGTCGATCCGCGATCCGCCATCAGCGTCGATCAGCCACCCTGCGTCGATCCGCCGTTCAGTCTCGCCCCGCCCGCAACCCCTTCTATGCCGCCTTCTTGCTCGGCTCCTTGAGCCCCTGCTCGCGCCCCTCGCGCATCGCGTGCCAGTAGGCGAGGGCGGCCTCGCGCTTGTCCTTGGCAAACCGCGCGATCCACGCGTCGAGCTCGGGGTTCTTCGGCCCGTCGCGGTGGAACTTGCAGAGGTACTGGTGCACCAGGTCGATGGTGCGCTCCGGTCTCCCAAGGCCGCGTGTCGTTGAGGGCGTTGAGCTCGAGCGCGAGCAACCGATGGTGCTCGTCGGCGTCAACCTGCTCCTGCTGGAAGCGGTCCACTATTTGCGGCAGCAGTGACTCGGCCCAGCCGCGGTGGAAGCGGCACATGCCGTAGTTGTCCATCATCAGCTCGCGGCTCATGCGCTTGCCGCTCGAGCGCCCCATCTCGAAGGGCGGCTTCCACTCGTAGCCGTAGTCGAGGTAGTAGCGCCCGAGGATCGGCATCGGCGCGAACATGCCCGAGACCCAATACTGGTTGGGCACCATGCACGCGTCGCCGTCGCCGCGCGCGTTGTAGACCGCGGCCTGCATCGCCTTGCCGCCCAGCGCCGTGGCCGCGTGGCGCAGGCCACGCCGCAGCGGCGCTCCGCGCGAATCGTTGAGCAGCCAGCCGATGACCTGCAGCGCGATCTTCGCGTTGTGCGCGCTGTCGGCCTGCGGCTCGAGCGTCGTGTAGTCCCAGCGCGGCTTCTCCTCGATGCCCGTCTCGTCCTTGCCGAGCCAGCCCTCGCGCAGGCACTCCATCACCCAGGCGACCTCGCCGCCGATCTGGATCGCGTCGAAGCCGCAGGCGTCCGAGAAGCGGTTCAGCTCCTCGGCCGCGCGCTGATCGAAGACGCCGACGAGCGGCCCGAGCGACTGATAGGGCTCGTAGTCCTTCTTGAACTTGCCGTTCATCTTCTTGCAGACCGCGCCGCACGGCTCGCCGCAGTTGGCGTTCTGCTTCTTTGCGACCGTCTCCTCGTCGAACTGCCGCAGGTAGTGCGGCTCAATGAGCCGCTCGTGGATCTTCAGCCGCTCCTCATCCGAGAGCAGCACCGAGGAGTAGTTGAACGAGAGCACCCGCTCGCGGAGCGTGTGGTAGTTCGAGCCGAAGGTGCCGCCGGTCGAGAACTTGGGGTCGTAGCGGTACTTGGTCGTCTTCTCGAGATCGACGAGCTTGAGCGGCTTGCCGAAGCGCTCGTCGAATATGCCGTCGACCATCTTGCGATCGGTGAGGTCCTCGTCCTCGTAGTCGCCGCCGTAGACCACCGCCGCGATGTTGTGCTGCTGGAACAGCCGCGAGCCGAGCCCGCCGCGCCCGGCCCAGGTGTCCACGTGCGTCAGCTCGCCCTTGCGCACCGGGACCGAGCAGATGGCGCCCGAGCGCGTGCGCGCGGCGGCCGGGCCAACGGCGAGCACGCGCGCCGCGTGGCACTCGGCGCCGTGCTTCTGCCAGGCGTGGCGCATCATCGCGTAGAGGCCGATCTCGCCCTGGAAGCCGCGCCAGACCGCGTCGACGTCCACCGGGTCGAGCTCGACGCTCAGCTCTCCGCGCAGGTTGAGGACGTGCAGCACGCACGGCTGGGGAGCCTTGCCCGTGAGGGCGAGGAAGTTGGCGCCGATGCCTTCCCACGGCAGCCCCGCGCCGCCCATCGTCGAGGGGAAGAACATTTCCCACAGCGGCGAGTGTCCGCAGATGACAAGGCGGTTGGAGCCCGGCACGAAGGAGCCCGCGATGGGCCCCGAACCGATCACCGTGTGCTTGCGGCCGGCGTCGCCGAGCCGCCAGGCGTAGTCGATGACCCCGACGATTCGGGAGTCCTCGACAGGCTTGAATTCGAAAGAGCCATCCGAAGCCGAGATGTGCAGTGCGCGATAGTTGCGTGGCATGGCGCGGAGTGTACTCAGGCCTCGCTCGCGGAGCACGGAGAAGCGAACGCCCGGGCCGCCCCGAGCTCCGCGCGAAAGCCCCGGAACGGACAGCCGAGCGCCGCAGGTCCACTGTGCGCGCGAGCAAGTGAGGCCGCTGGGAGCGAAGCCGCAGCGCGGCTGCTCACGGCATCGGCCATTCCCCGTCACCCCGAGCCTGTCGAGAGGCCCGCCCGCGGAATTTGCGCGCGAGCTATTCCGCCGTCGGAACCGCCGCTTGGCTGCTGGCTCGATGCTCGTGCGCGCCCGTACTACGCGAGGGAGAAAGGTTGCCTGCATCGCCTGGCGGGCGACAATCCTGTGGAGATGAAGTTGCCGCGTCTCCTCCAAGCCACCGCACCGGGTCTCATCGGAGCGGCACTCGCCGTTGCGGGCGTCACTGTGGCGCGCGCCGAAGGGCTCGAAGTGCGCGTCCTTTCGGCTGTCGGCGACGCGGTGCCGGACCCGACGGAGAAAAAGGTCGTGGCGGGCACCGCGGTGACTCTGGTCGCCGCTGCTCGCAGCGCGAGGACGGGCCTGGTGGCGGGCGCCCCGCGTGTCGTCTGGAGCCAGGGCGAGCGTCCTCGCGAGGCGCGGCCGCCCGACACCGCGCGCGAGGCCGGCTCGAAGGTGCGCTGGTTCAAGGTCGAGGCCGCGCAGCGCTCGCTCTCCAACACCGATCCTTCCTTCCATTGGGAGCCCATCGAGTACCGCGACGTGCCCATCCCCGCGTGCGACGACCGATGGACCTGCCCCGCCGACGTGCGCGCGAGCATCCTCGGCGACCGCGGTGGGCTCGGGACGATGGCCTTCAAAGTCGAGGTCTCGCTCGATGGCGCGCGCGGCAGCTCGCCAGGCAGTGAGAAGCCCTTCCGCGGCGGGCTGAGCGAGAGCGTCGCGCGCGTCACGGTCCGGCGCGACGACAGCTACCTCGGCTACCTGACCGAGCTCTTCAACACGCCGTACATCTGGGGCTCGGCGGGCACGCCCGACTCGATCCACCAGGCTGAGAGACGCATCGGATCGGACTGCGCCGACTTCGTCACCTACGGCGTGCGACGGCTCGGCCACGACGTGCCGTACACCTCGACCTGGACCCTTCCCAAGTACGCCCGCGAGATCGCCTCGTCGCCCGGGCCGGACGAGGAGGGCGTCTACCGCGACGAGAAGGGCGAGCGGATCGTCGTCGGCGACAAGGGCATCCGGCCCGGCGACCTGCTGCTGTTCAAAGGTCACGTCGGCGCCTTCGCCCGCGACGAGGAGCCGCTGGGCGTCTTCACCTCGACCGACGTGATGATCCACACCTGTTGGGCAGAGCCTGTCGAAGAGCCGCTCTCCGAGAGCGGCTATGGCAAGCGGCCCCTGAAGGTCCTGAGATGGCGCGCGCTCGAGCGCTAGTCGGCCTGGCTCTCGGAGCGGCGCTCGGACTGTCGGCGCCGGCGGCCGGACAAGCGGCGAATCCCAGCGCGCGCGCGCAGGCGGGCGCCGAGGCGCGAGAGGCTTCGAGCGGGCAGCAGCCATCCACGGCGAGTGAGCCTCCCGCCGCTGCGGCGTGCGACCTGCGTGCCCTGCAGGCGGCGGCGGACGCCGACTGGCGTCTGCGCGAGAAGGAATGGTGCGACCCCGAGGAGCTCGCGCTGCTCGCCGCCGGGGTCGCCGCGCTCGATGCGTGCGCCGGCGAGGTGAAGTCGGCCGAGCGCTGGGTCTTCCCGGTCGCCCGCAGCGAGCCTTCCAAGTCGATAGGCGGGACGAACGGCAGCGGCTACCAGCGCGCGCGCCACCTGCCGTGCTACGCGACGAAGTATCCCGGCCACCCCGCGCACGACCTCTTCGTCCGCGACGTCCACCCGACCGGCCGCGACAGGGACGGCAAGCCCTTCGAGGCGCTCGCGGTCGAGGACGGATTGGTGCTCGTCGCCCGCGACGGCTGGCAGCCCGGCGACGAGGCGAAGGGCGGCAACTACGTGCTGCTCTACCTGCCCGCGCGTCGCTGGATCGCGTACTACGCGCACCTCGAGTCGGTGGCGGTGAAGGCGGGCGACAGGGTCGCCGCGGGCCAGGTCCTCGGCATCGTCGGCCGGACGGGGAAGAACGCCGCGCCGCGCCGCTCGCCGACGCACCTGCATTTCGGGCTTTGGGACGCCGAGCACTTCCAGCCGGTCAACTCGTATTCGCTGCTGAGCGTCGCGCGGACGGTCGTGCCCGGCGAGTAGGGCGCGCCGGTGCCCTCCGATGCGGACGCCCCGCGGGCTGCGGCCTACTTCGACGACGCCTCGAGCAACTCCTCGATCCGCGCCTCGAAGAACTCAGGGCTGCGGTAGCCGTTGGCCGCGGCGACGATGCGGCCTTCGGGGGTCACGAAGATCGTCGACGGCACCGCGTTGACCCGCAGCGGCCCGAGCACTGGGCCCTGTGCGATGGCGACCGGCATCTCGATGCCGAGCTCGGCGACTGCATCGCGCACCCTGTGGACGCGAGGCTCGAGCGTGACGGCCAGGAACCCGACCCCCTGCGGCTCGTACTTGCGGCGCAGCGCTTCGAGCCCGGGAAACTCCCGGGCGCAGTCGCTTCACCGCGGGACCCAGAGGTTGATGACCCACGGCTTGCCGGCGAGCGCCTGCCTGTCCCAGGTCGTGCCGTCGAGCCCTGTCGCCTGGATGTCGGGGAAAGGCGCGTTCGGCCGGTCGTAGCTCTGGCAGCCGGCGGCCGCCGCGACCGCGAACACGCCCAGCAGCGCGAGCCGCGCCGCCCTTGCCCTGGTGTTCCGCTGGATCATCCGCGCCTCCTGACGGTTGGAGCGCACGGCAATGCGCCCGCCGCCAAGGTGTTTCTGCTGGCCTCCGCGCCTCCTGACGGTAGGGGCGCATGGCAATGCGCCCGCCGTCGAGGTGTTTCTGCTGACCTCCGCGCCTCCTGACGGTAGGGGCGCATGGCAATGCGCCCGCCGTCGAGGTGTCCTGGCCGACTCTCCGCACCTCCCGCCAGAAGAAGCGTCTCACCCGAACCGTGAGAGCCACAGAGGCGACGAGAGGCTCATGGGTCGAGCGCGCGGACAGCAACTCTCCACCCATCTGGGATGCCACGCCTCGCGTGATCCCCTCCAAATCGCTCGAGCAGGGCATCCCGCGTCGCGTGACCGCAACCCCGGTCGATGGACGAGGGCTTCACACCCCGCGAGATCGCTTCAAACGCTTCAAGGGCCACTCACGCGTCGCGTGATCGTCTCCCAATTCGATTCGGAGGCGATCACGCGTCTCGACGACGCGGATCGAATCGTTTTCGCATCGAGAATCGCGGCGCGTGATCGCGCTCGAAACGACCTGCAAACGGATCACGCATCGCGCTGCCGGCTGTTTCGGTCTTTTCCGCCGAATCACGCGTCTGGAAGGCGCCCATCGCGTGCCACCGCTGAAGCGTTCGTCTTCGGGTCCGGGCTCGGGAAATGGGCGCCGGTCGGTCTCGGCAGACGTCGGGCGCCGAGGAGGGGCGGAGCGCCAGCCTTCGTGCTGGCGCTCCGGGCCGTCGGTCTCGGCAGCGACGTCGTGCGCCGAAGAGAGCGGAGCGCCAGCCTTCGTGCTGGCGCTCCGGGCGTCGGTCTCCGCCGATTTACCAGCTCGGACTAGGGGTCTCGGAGCACGGCCCCGAAGAGCCCCAGGCCCGAGGCCGCCACGCTCCCGCGAGGAGCGCCTGCTCCTGTGGCGCGGCTCGTTTTCCGGCTCGAGCCGGAAACCTGCGCCCAGCTCGTCCGAGCCATGCCGATGAGCCGAATCCTTCGCGCCAACGATTCAGGTTTGCGGCCGGGCGTATTGCCATGCGCCCGTGCCTCGCGTCGCGGCGCCTTCCCCGCGGGAACGGGGAAGGCGGCCTGCGTGGCCGGGCGCATTGCCATGCGCCCCTACCGACGGCGCCGTCGCAGCCCGAGGAGCGCCACCGCCGCCAACCCGGCGAACGGCAGCGCGCCCGCGCCGCTGTTGCAGCCGCAGCCGGTCTGACTCGCGGTCACCGGCTCGCACTTGCCGGTCTCCTCGTTGCAGTACTCGCTCTCGCCGCAGCCCGGATCGCACGGCGGCTTCACCGGGTCGGCCGGCTTGCACAGGCCGGTGACGCACTTGCCTCCGTCGCACTCCGCGTCCGACTTGCAGGTCTTGTCGGGCACGTTCGGATCGGTCTCGCCCTCGTCCATCTTGCCGTTGAAGTTGATGTCCTCGACGCTGTCGGCGAGGCCATCGCCGTCAGTGTCGGCGCTGGTCGGGTCGGTGCTCGTTGAAGGATCCTCGTCGGGCAGGAAGTATCCCTTGCTCCTGTCGGTGTCCTCGTGCGCGGTGGTCACCGCCATCTCGAGGCCGTCGTACAGCCCGTCGTTGTCGCTGTCAGGATCGAGCGCGTTGACCAGGCCGTCGTCGTCGGAGTCCTCGGCCGGCTTCACCTCGTTGCCGTCGAGTACGCCGTCGTCGTCGCTGTCGGCGTCGTTCGGGTCGGTGCCGGTCTGGTACTCGGCGAGGTTGGGGTAGCCGTCCTCGTCGGGATCGCCTTGGGCGTCGGCCGCGTCGGTGTGGTTCAGGCCGTGCGCGATCTCCCAGGTGTCGGCCATCTGGTCCTCGTCGAAGTCGCTCGAGACCGAAACGGTCGTCGAGGCGCTCTTCCCGGCGATCGTCGCGCGCACGGTGTCGGCGAAGACGCCGGGCTCGCCGCCCGCGGTGAAGAGGCCCGTGGCGCTGAGCGACCCGCCGCCGTTGACGAGCTGCCAGGTCACCTGCAGCCCGGCGATCTCCTGGCCGTGGGCGTCGAAGGCCGCCGCGGTGAACGTGGTCTGGCTGCCGCTGGCGACGAGCGGGTTCTCCGGCGCGATCGTCACGCGGTCGATCGGCGGGACGAGGATGGTGACCGAGGCGCTCCCGACCACCGCGTCTGCGCTGGCGCGCACGAGGTTCGGGTAAGCGCCCAGCGCGTAGCCGGCGACGAACCGGCCGCTCGCGTCGATGGTGCCCGGGGCGGGCGCGGTGAGGCTCCACGTCGGGTTGATCGGCACGGCGTTGCCATCGGCGTCAAAGCCCGCGGCCGCGAACTGCTGCGAGTCGCCGGGCACGAGCTCGACGCTGGCCGGCGTGACGACGATGCTCGCGAGCGGGCCGGCGGTGACGACCACGTCGGCGAACCCGGTCACCTGGCCGACCGAGGCGACCACGGCCGCCGGGTAGTTGCCGGCGATCGCCCCGGCGTGGAACAGGCCGGTCGGCGAAATGGTGCCCGCGTTCGGCAATGCGACGGACCAGGTCGGGCTGACGAGCACGGCGTTGCCGTAGGCGTCGCTCCCGGTGGCGGTGAACTGCTGGGTCGCCCGCGCGCGCAGCGTGGTCGAGGCCGGCGCCACGGTGAGCTGCGAGAGCGCGCCGGGCAGGACGTTGACGGTCGCGAACCCTTCGACGCCGTCCATGGTGGCGCGCACCGTGTTGGGATAGGTCCCCGCGGCGGTGCCGGCGGTGAAGAGGCCGCCCGGAGTGATGCTGCCGCCGCCGGCGACCACGGCCCAGGTCGCGCTGGCCTGCACGAGGTTGCCGAAGGCGTCGCTCGCCTGCGCGGTGAAGGCCTGCTGCGCGTTGACGGCGACGTCGGCTGCCTGCGGAGCGACGGCGACGGCGGCGACCGGACCGGGCAGGACCTGGACGCTCGCCTGGCCGACGACGCTGCCGCTGCTGGCGCGGATGGCGTTGGGGAACGCACCCGCGACCGTACCGGCGGTGAAGACGCCGCTCTGGTCGATGGTGCCGCCCGCCTCGACGCTCCAGGCGATGGGCGCGAGCACGCGGTTGCCCCAGGCGTCCTTCGGAGTGGCCGAGTAGGCGAGAGTGCCGAGCACCGGGGTCTGCGCGGTCTGCGGCGTGACCTCGATGGCGACGAGCGGGCCGGCGTTGACGGTGACCGAGGTCTGGGCCGAGATGCCGGTGGCCGAGTCGCTGACGCGGATGGTGTCGGCGTAGGTGCCCGCGACGGTCGAGGCGGTGAAGAGGCCCGCGCTGGTGATGGCGCCGCCGCCGTTCACGACCGACCAGGTCGGTGTGAAGGAGACCGGGTGGCCGCCGCTGTCGGCGCCGGTGGCGGTGAACTGCTGCTGCGCCCCGGGGGCGAGCGTCGGGTTCTCCGGCGCGATGGCGATAGTGGCGAGCGGTCCCGGGGTGACGACGACGCTGGCGGTCGCGCTCACCGAGCCGGTGCTCGCCTGGACGGTGCTGTTGAAGGTCCCCGCGGTCGTGCCCGCGGTGAAGAGGCCGCTCGCGTCGATGCTGCCGCCGCCGTGGATCACCGACCAGGTGGGCGTGATGGCCACGGTGTTGCCGGCCGCGTCGCGCCCGCTCGCGGTGAACTGGCGCGTCGCGTTGATGGGCAGGGTGACGCTGCTCGGCTCGATGGTGATCGTCGCGACCGGGCCCACGGTCACCTCGACGGTCGCGCTGCCGTGGACTCCGCTCGCGCTCGCGCGGACCGTGTTCGCGTAGGTGCCCGGCGTCGGGCCGGCGGTGAAGAGGCCCGAGGCGTTTATCGAGCCGCCGCCGTTGGTCACCGACCAGGTCGGAGAGATGGCGACCGCGTTGCCGTGGCTGTCGGCGCCGGCCGCGGTGAACTGCCGCGTGCCGAGGGCCGGGACCGTGACCGAGTTGGGCGTGACGGTGATGGTCGCGAGCGGGCCGGGGTGGATGGTGACCAAGGCGGTGCCGGTCTTCGCGCCGCTGGTGGCGACGACCGCGCCGGCGTAGGTGCCGGCGGTCGTGCCCGCGGTGGAGTGGCCGGCCGCGTTGATGCTCCCGGCGGTCGGGTTGGCGACGCTCCAGGTGACGGTGATCGGGACGTTGTTGCCGTGCGCGTCGCGCCCGGGTCGGCCATGCGCGCCGGCGAGTTGGAGGTGAGCCGGTAGTTCGTCCCGTCGGTCTTCACGTAGAGCGGGTTGCAGGTAAACGAGCCGGTGCCGCCGTTGTTGCAGTTGTAGAAGTTGCCCGAAGGGTTGCGATAGGCGTTGTTGTGGTGGATGTCGAAGGTGCCGCCCGATCCGGTGCGATAGACGCCGTAGTGGGTGTTGTTGGTGAAGATGTTGTCGCGCACGGTTACCGAGCCGGCAGCGGTGTAGGCGTACAGCTCGTAGGTCGTCGAGCTGGAGAAGTCGTTGTTGTCGAAGGTGTTGTGCTCGACGAGGTAGGTGATCCCGAGGTCCTCGCGTCGAGCTTGAGCCCGCCCGCGAAGTTGTGGTGGACGACGTTGCGGCTCATGCTCTGGTTGCCGTTGGGCAGCGCGTTGTAGAAGTGCACGCCGTAGCCTGAGCTCGAGTTGCCCTGGCCGTTGTTGGCGATCTCGTTGCCGGTGAGTTGCGAGTTGCCGTCGGAGTAGACGCCTCCGTAGTAGTTGCGCAGCACGCTCGAGGTGACGAGGGTGAGCGCGCCGCCGTTGTCGATGCCCCAGCGGCCGTTGTCCGAGATGGTCGAGGAGGAGAGCGAGCCGGTGACGGTGAGCGACGAGGTCGTCAGGCCGACGGTGACTCCGGTTTCGCTGCAGTGGTGGACCTTGGAGTGCGAGAGCACGAGGGAGCTGGCGTCGGTGTGGACGCAGTTGCGCCCGCGGGCGATCTCCACGTAGGAGAGCGTGCCCGGGGTCGAGCCGTTCTCGAAGCGCAGGCCGTACCAGGCGCCCGACGAGCTCGAGGTGGGCGCGAAGGTGATGGGCGAGACCGCAGTCCCCGCGGCGCTGAAGCCGCCGTGGACGATGAGCTCGGCGCGGCTCGAGTCGTAGCCGCACTTCATGCTGTCCGAGCTGGCGGGCTGGATCTCGGTGCCCGGCTCAATCGTCAGGGTGACGCCGGTGGGGACAACGAGGTCGCCGAGCAGCGCGTGCGGACCCGCCGCGGCGGTCAGGGTCGTGTTCTGGCGCAGGATGCCCTGCAGGCCCGGCGTGGGGTCGTTGACGTAGGCGAGGGCGCCGATGTCGCGCGGCGGGGTCATGCTGTCGGCGAGCCGCGCGGGCGAGTTGGCGGTGATGCGGTAGTTCGAGCCGTTGGTCGCGACGTAGAGCGGGTTGCAGCTCACCGCGCCGTCGCCGGGCGAGACGTAGTAGTAGTCGGTGCCGTTGTTCCAGGCCAGGTTGTGGTGCACCGTCACGCCCGAGCGGCCGTAGATGCCGTAGTTCTTGTTGTTGGTGATGATGTTGTCGCGGATGGTGAAGCTGCTGGCCGAGTTGAAGGAGTTGACGTAGATGCCGTGGGTGGACGACGCGTAGTTGTCGTTGCGGTCGATGGTGTTGTGCTCGATGAGGTAGGTGAGGCCGCTGCTGCTCGGGCCGGCTTGGACTCCGCCGTAGTAGTTGTCCCAGATGAGGTTGCGCGACAGGGTTTGGTTGCCGCCGGGGAGCGCGTTTTCGAGCACCACGCCGTAGCCGCCGGAGTTGCCGTTTCCGTGGATGTTGCACCCGGTGATCTGCGAGTTACCGGTCGAATAGACACCGCCGTAGTAGTTCGAGTGGAGCTCGACGTTGGTCAGGTGAACGCGCCCTGGTTGTAGATGCCGCGGTAGGCGTTTGCGTAGGAGCCGCAGTTGTGGACGGCGGCTTTGGCCGGCCCGGGAGTCGTCGGCGTGCTGCCTCGCAAAATCAGGCTCGCCGAGGCGCTCGCGACCCAGATGCCGTGGCGGTGGCAGTGGTGCACGACGACGTCCTCGAGCGTCAGCCCGGCGGTCGCCTCGGTCTTGATGCCGTAGGTCGCGTAGGCCACGTCGGCGTTCTTGAAGACGTGCCCGCTCGAGCCCGCCTCGAAGAGGATGCCGCCCCACGAGCCGATAGCGCCCGTGCCTCTGAAGATGACCGGCTGGCTCGGGTCGTCGGTCCCCGCGGCGGTGACGCCGACCTTGAGGCTGCCGCGGACGATGAGCTCGACTCTCGCCGTGTCGTAGCTGAGTTGGTTGTCGGTGCTCGTCGTAGTGACGGTGACGCCGGGCTCGATGGTGAGCGTGATGCCGGGCGGGATGGTGACGTCGCCTATCATCCGGTAGGGGCTCGCGGAGGCGTACCAGACCGTGTCGCCGGTCAGCTCGCCGGTAACGTCGGCGGCGTGGGCGAGCCCGGGTAGTACGGCGGCGAGGACAGCGAGCATCGTCCGTAGCGACAGCCTCAGCATGGCGTTTCTCCGGCGGCGCGGATCCGCGGGTTGGGCAAGGCGTCCCCCATGGGCCCGGGGGTCCGCTTGTTCGGCGGGCGGCAGTGTAGCTCGCAGCGCGGTTGCTGGTCCACGCGCCCGGCGCGGCGGGGGCCGCGGGCGCGACCGGAGGCGGGCGGCTCGCGCGAAGTGACCGAAATCCGCTGGCTTGGGCGCGTTGGCCGCGTTGGCGCACCGAGCCGGATCGGAGCGCGGGCGCGCCGCGGCGCGTTGACAGCCATCGATAGAGGAAGGGCCGGGCGCTTTCGCACCCGGCCCTTCGCGCGGACTACCTATCGATCGAATGAGCGGTTCAGCGCTCGGCGGCAGGGGCCACGCTCGGCGCCTTGTAGTGCAGCCCGGTACGCACGGCCATCGCGGCGATGATGAGCCCGATGACCGCGCCGCCGACCCGGACCGGCCAGGGCTGCGCGATGAAGACCATCACCATGGCGGCGAGGATCGGCAGCAGGAACGGAACCGACCAGCGCGCGACGTAGCCGCCGAAGGAGGGCATCTTCACGCCCGCGCCCTCGGCGACCGCCTTGACCATGAAGTTCGGGCCGTTGCCGATGTAGGTCATCGCGCCGCAGAAGACCGAGCCCAGGCTCACCGACACCAGGTACAGCTCGGGGACGCCGGCGACGCGGGTGCCGGCGAAGGGCAGCTCGCGCGCCATCTCGAAGAAGGTGACGTAGGTCGGAGCGTTGTCGAGCACCGAGCTGAGGCCGCCGGTGAAGGCGAAGAGGGTGATCTCGTTGAGCGGGAGCTCAGGGGCTATCTGCCGCAGGTACTTCAGGGCGGGGATCATGGCGAGGAAGATGCCGATGAAGAGCGCGGCGACTTCTTGGATCGGGCCCCAGGAGAAGTTGTTGTCTTCCCAGCGGGTCTTCTTGCTGCCGAGGAAGAGCGAGGCGCCCGAGACGGAGAGCATCACGAGCTCGCGGATGGGCAGGTAGGAGTACCAATGGGCGTGGCCCTCGTGGATCGCGTGGAGATCGACGGAGGGCAGCAGCGCGACCGAGCAGATGATGGCCGCGAAGCCGAGCAGGTTGAGCTTGCCGTGGATGCTCAGCGGCTCGATCTCGCTCTCGTCCCTGGCCAGAGCCTCGATGCGCTCGGAGGCGTAGGCGCGCCGATCGAGCGCCCAGTAGACGAGGATGAGCAGGCCGTTGGTAAACAGCCACTCGGGCAGCAGGTGCATCGTCCACAGGAACGGAACGCCGCGCAGCATCCCGAGGAACAGCGGCGGGTCACCGAGCGGGGTGAGCAGTCCGCCGCAGTTGGCGATGACAAGAATCGCGAAGACGACGGTGTGGACCTTGTTCTCGCGCTCGGCGTTCGTCTTGAGCAGCGGCCGGATGAGCAGCATCGCCGCGCCGGTGGTGCCGACGAACGAGGCGGCGACGGCGCCGATGGTCAGGAAGACGACGTTGACCTCGGGCTTGGCCTTGAGGTCGCCGGCGACGTAGATGCCCCCGCTGACGATGAAGAGCGACAGTAACAGGACGATGAACTGCGCGTATTCGACGAGCGCGTGAACCACCGAGCTCGAATCTCCGGCCAGCCACATCCAGGCGCCGACGGGCAGGCCGAAGGCCAAGGCGACGCCGAGCTGGAACTTTCGCTTTTCCCACAGATGGTGAGTCAGCGGCAGCAGCGGAAAGACTGCAATACATCCGAGCAGAGTGAAGAAGGGGATGACGCCCCACCAGGGAGTTTGCATGGTGCCGGTTTCCAAGTTGATGGCAGGTAGCCGCTGGTTGTCGCCATGAGCCCACGGCGGTCCTGCGCGGGAGGACGGCGTTTCAAAGAGCCAGCGGACAGGGGCTTCTCCAAGTGTCAGCGCGCCGTCGCCCGGTCCGTTCTTGCGCGGCGGATACTACTCTCCCGGCGACGAATGGAGAAGTCGTTCGTGAAACGCTGAACAGAGGGGGTCGGACCGAAGAGGCGGGGTCGAACGAGTGGCCCCGTGACTTCCGGCGACACGAGCGGCGGATGGAAAGGGGCGAACATGGTCGGAGCAGTCATCAGAAGCTTGCCGCTAAGCCTTCTATTCCTGGCCGGGAGCGCCGGCGCACAGGCCGGCGCGTTGCCGCTCGAGGTCTCGGTCGAGGTCACCAGCCGAAGCGTCGTTCCCTATGTCCCGGCCGAGGTCGTCATCACAATCCGCAACCGGCTCGACGAGCCGGTCGCCATCGTGGGGCTGCGCGGGGCGAGCGGCGAGGAGGCCTTTCTCGAGGAGTCTTTCGAGCAGCGCTTTCCGGCGACCCTGTCCAGTGGAAAGGCGCGGGTGAGCGGGACGATGCTCGTCGAGAATCCGGGGACGCAGGCTCGCTTGCCGGCGCCGCCGCGCTGGCAGTGGAGCGGAGAGGAGGAGCTGGTCACCTTCCCGGTGCTGCTGCCGGGAAGGAAGCTCGTGACGAAGGCGACGCTTCGTCCCACCGAGCTGACGCAGTTTGCGCAGGTGCAGGTGCGCTACGCGTTCATCTCCCGCGAGCAGCTGCTGCGGGTGGTCCGGGCGCGGTGCGAGCCCGCGTCGGCGGCCGACGCCGGAGCAGGGTATCAGGCGGCCGAGCGGCTGTTCGCCGAGTTCACGGTGAAGGCGCCGTTTGGCCCGGCTCCCGAGCGGCCTCTGACGTGGCGCGGGCGCGCCGCGCAAGCTGGGGACGGGCTCCCGGTCGGATATCCCTGCGGCCTGTCGCGAGCGCAGTTCGAACGCCTGGAGGCGAACGTCTCGGAGACGCGCCGCGCCCTGCCGCTGCGACTGCCGGCTATCGGGCTCTCGGACGCTCGGGCGCGCGCCAAGGTGGCCCAAGGCCGCTACGCCTACGCCAGCTTCCCGGGCGTCGAGGCCTGGGTTCTCGAGAAGAGCGGAGACACGGTGCTCGTCGGGTCCTCGGAGATAGAGGTGCTGCCCGGGCAGCTCATAGACGTGCTGCTCGCCCTCAACGCCAGCGAGTCGGTCGAAATCGAGCTCTTCGCCTCCGAGAAGCAGGAAGACCCGGGCGAGCTCGTCGGCTTTCTGCGCTCGCGGCGCTTCGACGCCACGTCGTCGCAGCAGAAAGGCGGGCTGTGGCGAGGTACCTTGCGGATCAAGCGATCGGAGCTGAGGTCGGTCTGCGGCGCGCTGAAGGAGAAGGGAGCGCGCATCGAAGGGCTCAGCGTCGTCGTGCGCTAGCCGGAGGTTGAGGGCCTTATGGATCTAGAGCTGAGCGGGAAGGCTGCGCTGGTGGCGGGAGCCAGCCGGGGAATCGGTCGAGCGACCGCGCAGGCGCTCGCGCGCGAGGGCACGAGGGTCTGCCTGTGCGCCCGGGGAACTGAGGATCTCGATCGGGCGGTCGCCGAGCTTCGGCAGGAGGGCAGGCAGGTGGTCGGCGTCACCGCGGACGTCTCCACTCCCGAGGGCGCCGAGGCCGCCGTTCGCGCCGCGATCAATGCTTGGGGCGCGCTCGACATCCTGGTCAACAACGTGGGCGGCAGCGGCGGCGCCGGCTCGTTCGACCGCGCCACCGCCGAGCAGTGGGGTCGGGTCCTCGACAGCAACCTGCTCTCGGCGGTCTGGTGCAGCCAGCACGCCGTCGCGTGGATGCGCGAGCACGGCGGCGGCGCGATCGTGAACCTCTCCTCGATCTTCGGCCGCGAATACGCGACGAGCGCGCCCTACACCGCGGCCAAGGCCGCGGTCGTCGCGCTCACCAAGGAGATGGCGGTCGACCTCGCGCGCTATCGCATCCGCGTCAACTCCGTCGCGCCGGGCTCCATCCTCTTCCCCGGCGGCAGCTGGGACCGGCGCCGGCAGAAGGACCCGGCGCTCATCGAGAAGATGGAGCGCGAAGCACTGCCCTGGGGGCGGTTCGGCCGACCCGAGGAGGTCGCCGAGGTGATCGCCTTCCTCTGCTCACCGAGGGCGAGCTGGGTGACCGGCGCGTGCGTGCCGGTCGATGGTGGGCAGGGCAGGGCGTTCTGAGCTACTGCTCTTGAAGCTCGTTGCGTGGCGGCACGATTTCGGACCGCCCACCTTCGCGCCCGCCACCGGGAACCGTTGAAATTGCCGACCTGCTCGATTCCTCGCCGGGCGCATTGCCGTGAGCGCCGGCCAGTCTGCGATCGATGGTTTGCGCTCCGGGCGAAGCCCGAGCTGCGACGCGAAGCGACGGCTCGATTGAGAGCCAGCCCTGCTGTTCCGAGGGACGAGGTGCCCAGAGCACAGCGAGCTCGAGCGCCTCGAAGGGCGGCGCGCGCACCCGCTCGTCGTCGGCGTACGTCCCGAGGAGGCGCCATTGCGGCCCGTCGCGCGCGAGCACCTCGAGGGTGCCGCGCAGCCGGATCGAGGAGCCAGACGTGCCCGACCTGCTCGCGTGCGCTAGCGCGAAGCTTCTGCACCCGATCGACGCGCGCGGTCGAGGGCGAGAGCGCCTCGCAGACCCAGTCGGGCGCGCCAGGAGCTCGTAGGCGCTTCGAGAGCCGCCCGGCGACCAGGGGCTCGGCCCCACGAAAAACGAACGCCGGGACACCTCGCGGCGCCCGGCGTCGTCGATCAGCAAGGCCTAAGACTCAGGACTCACAACTCCCAATTCACAACTGACTACTCACTACTCCCCAACAGCCTCCATCCCCTTGCGGAAGGCGCGCAGGTTGGTCTCGAGGACCTTAGCCGGCTTGCCCTCGAAGGTCTTCTCGAGCGCCTTCTCGACGGCCTCGGGCTTGACCACCTTGGTGGCGGCCACGTAGGCGCCCAGCATGACCAGGTTGGCCGACTTGCCCGAGCCTTCCTTCTCGGCGATCTCGTTGGCCGGGACGTAGATGGCCTTCAGATCGCTGCGCTGGACCTTCCGGTCGATGAGCGAGGTGTTGACGACGATCAAGCCCTGCTCGCGCACGGTGGGCTCGAACTTGTCCATCGACTGCTTGTTCATGACGATGGCGGCCTGGGTGCGCCTGACGATGGGCGAGCCGATGGGCTCGTCGTCGATGATCACCGTGCAGTTCGCGGTGCCGCCGCGCATCTCCGGGCCGTAGGCGGGCATCCAGGTGACGTGCTGGCCCTCGGCCATCGCGGCCTTCGCGAGCATCTTTCCAATCGCCATCAAACCCTGGCCGCCGAAACCGGCCATCACGACGTCGGTCTGTGCCATCTCTCAGCCCTCCTTGGACTTGTCGTCCGAGACCTTGAGGTCCGGCGTGTACTTCTTGGCCGCCTCGGGCATGTTGTTCGGTTCGCGGAAGACGTTGATGGGGAAGAAGGGGACCATGTTGCGCTCGAGCCACTGCAGCGCCTGCTCGGGTGCCAGGCCCCAGCCGGTCGGGCAGGTCGAGAGCAGCTCGACGAAGGTGAACCCCTCGTGCTGCAGCTCGAAGGCCTGCCGCAGCAGCTTCTTCGAGCGGTTGATCTCCTTGGCGCTGCTGAGCGCGCCGCGAGCGATGAAGCGCGGCTCGACCAGCGTGTTGAGCAGCTCGCACATGCGGATCGGGTGTCCGCACAGCTCGGTGCTACGCCCGTAGGGCGAGGTCGTCGTCTTCATGCCGGGCAGGGTCGTCGGCGCCATCTGGCCGCCGGTCATGCCGTAGATGGCGTTGTTGATGAAGATGACCGTGATCTTCTCGCCGCGGTTGGCCGCGTGGATGATCTCCGCCATGCCGATCGAGGCGAGGTCGCCGTCGCCCTGGTAGGTGAAGACGTAGCGATCCTCGGGCACGGTGCGGCGGATGCCGGTGGCGACCGCCGGAGCGCGGCCGTGAGCCGCCTCCTGCATGTCGATGTCGAAGTACTTGTAGGCCAGCACCGAGCAGCCCACCGGGCAGACGCCGATGGTCCGCTCCTGGATGCCCATCTCGTCGATCACTTCGGCGACGAGGCGGTGGGCGACCCCGTGCGTGCAGCCCGGGCAGTAGTGGAAGTAGTTGTCGGTGAGGACCTTGGTCCTCTCGAAGACCACCTTCTCTTCAGACATGGTCAATCTCCCTGAATCTCAAAGGGCCGCGTGCAGCTCTTTCACCTGGGCCACGATCTCTTCGACGGTGGGCACCACGCCGCCCACCCGTCCCCAGAACTTCACCGGGCGCTTGCCTTCGACCGCCGCCTTCACGTCCTCGACCATCTGTCCCATGCTCATCTCGATGGCGAAGAAGACCTTGGTCGACTCGACGTGCTTCTTCAGCGGCTCGGTGGGGAACGGCCAGGCGGTGATCGGCCGGAACAGGCCGACCGCGATGCCCTGCTTGCGCAGCTCGCGGATCGCCGTCTTGGCGATGCGCGCGGTCGTCCCGTAGGCGCACAGCACGATGCCCGGCTTGTCCTCGAGCATGTGCTCCTCCCAGCGCTGCTCCTTCTGCTGCATCCGCGCGAACTTCTCGTACAGGTGCAGCACGTGGCGCTCCATCTCCTCGGGGTCGAGGTAGAGCGAGTTGATCACGTTGGAGCGGCGCGCGGCGGGCTTGCCGGTGGTCGCCCAGCTTCGGTCGAAGGTCTTCGGGGTCGTCTCCGGGAAGCTGACCGGCTCCATCATCTGGCCGATGAGGCCGTCGCCCGCGAGCACGACCGGCGAGCGGTACTCGTCGGCGAGGTCGAAGGCGGTGGACATCAGCTCGACCGCCTCCTGGACCGTCGAAGGCGCGAGGACGATGGCCTGCTTGTCGCCGTGGCCAAAGCCCTTGGTCATCATCAGGTAGTCGCCCTGCGAAGGGGCGATGTCGCCCAGGCCCGGGCCGCCGCGCATGATGTTGACGACGACCGCCGGCACCTCGGCGCCGACCATGTACGAGAAGCCCTCGCTCATCAACGCCACGCCCGGGCTCGACGAGGAGGTCA
>JBMNNX010000381.1:0-5187 GCA_050942745.1 Myxococcales bacterium | reverse complement strand
CTACGACCCGGTCCCCGGCACCAAGCGCTGCAAGCACTACCTCAAGGGCGGCGCGTGCGCGCTGCCCGACGAGTTCATGTGCGTCGAGTGGCTCAAGGCGAACGGCCACCACGTGCCGCCTCCGCTGCCGCCGCTCGATCCGGTCGAGGCGAAGCCACCGAGCGAGCCCGCGCCCACGCCCGCACCGCCGAGCTCGCCGACCCAACCGCGCCCGGACCGGACCGAGCGCGACCTCTTCGGCGCGCCGGTCCGCCCGCGTCCTGCGGCGAGGTCCTCGCGCGAGCCCGAGCCGGCGTCGTCGGAGCGGTCGCGGCCCGAGCCCGGTCCGCGCGACGTCCCCGTGGTCCGGAACCTCAGCGACGAGGACATCGCGTCGTTCAAGGCGCTGAACGTCGAGGTCTGCCTCGCCACGGAGGACTGCGGCCAGATCTGGCTCGTGCCCGAGTACACGGGCCGCGCCGACCGCAAGGAGATCAGCGCCCGCGATGCCGCGACGCTCGCCGCCGTCTGCTCGGCGTTCCCCGGCGCGCGCGTGACGAGCTTCGAGAAGACGCGCCCGGACGAGCCCCGGTAGCCCTGTCCCAGAGGCCGCCCGCGGCCGGCTCTACCTCGGTGGCAGCCCACGCCCACCGCACCGAGGAAGGCCATGGCGTTCAAGAACCAGCACCTCTCGTACTCGCGGCTCTCTCGCTTCGAGCAGTGCCCGCTGAGCTTCAAGCTCCACTACATCGACAAGCGCCAGGCCGAGCCCGGCGTGCCGCTGCGCTTCGGCAAGGCCGTGCACGCCGTGCTCGAGACGCTGCTGCGCGAGCACATGGAGCAGGAGCGCGAGGGGGCGCTCTCCGAGGAGCGCGCGGTCACGCTCTGGCAGGAGGCCTGGGCGGCGGGCGAGCTCTCTGGCCTCGCCGTGTTCGAGGAGGGGCTCGCCCTCCTGCGCTCCTACGTGCGCCGCCAGGGCCACGTCGATCACCAGGACGTGCTCGCCATCGAGAAGCGCTTCGAGCTGGAGGTCGGGCCGTTCACGGTGCTCGGCTTCATCGACCGGGTCGACCGCGTCGACGACGAGACCGTCGAGGTCATCGACTACAAGACCAACCGCCTGCTCTTCACCCGCGAGGAGGTGGACTCGAGCCTGCAGATGTCGCTCTACCACCTGGCCGCGCGGCAGCTCTGGCCGTGGGCGAAGAAGGTGCGCCTCACCTTCGACATGCTCCGCCACGACCTGCGCATGACGACCGAGCGCGACGAGGAGCAGCTCGCCGCCGCCGTCGCCTACGTCGAGACGATGGGCCGCATGACCGAGGAGGCCCGCGAGTTCCCGGCGCGGCTCAACGCCAACTGTGTCTACTGCGACCACCGCCAGGACTGCCCGGCCTACGCCGCGGCCCTGCAGGGCCAGCGCTCGGTGATCTGCGAGGACACGGGCGACCTCGAGCTCGTCGCCCGCGAGCGCGAGGAGGTCGCGCGGCTCTCGAAGATCCTCTACGCGCGCAAGCAGGAGCTCGAGGACGTGCTCAAGGCCCACCTCGACGCCCACGACGAGCTGGTGCTCGCCGGTGTGCGCTACCGGATGTTCAACGCCGCCTCGAAGAGCTACCCGCTCGACCGCACCCTCGAGGTGCTCGCGCGGGCGACGGGCGACGAGCGCGAGCAGCTCGTGGGCCGCCTCGCGTCCATCGACAACAAGGCCGTCGACGGGCTGCTGAAGGACCTCGCCAAGACGCTCGGCAAGGACCGCGTGAACCTGCTGAAGGCCGAGCTCGAGGCCGTCGTCGAGCGGCGCTTCTCGCAGCGCTTCTGGGCGAAGGAGGTCGCGTGATGGACCTCGTCTTCGTCGACGTCGAGACCACCGGGCTCGACCCCGAGCGCCACGAGCTGATCGAGGTCGCCGCCGTGCGCGTGCACCCGCACACGCTCGAGCCGATCGACCACGCGAGCGTCCGCATCCGCCCCGGCAGCCTCGCCGACGCCGACCCGCGCGCGCTCGTGGTCAACGGCTACACCGACGAGGCGTGGCGAGACGCGGTCACGCTGCAGGCCGCGCTCCGGCAGGTCTCGCCGCTGCTCGAGGGCGCCGTCGTCGCCGGCCACAACGTCGGCTTCGACTGGGCGTTCCTGAGCCGCGGCTTCGCCCGCGCCGGGCTGCCGCTGCCCGCCGTCGACTACCACCGCGTCGACACGGCGAGCCTCGCCTGGCCGCTGCTCGCCGGCGCCGAGATCGACTCGCTCTCGCTCGACGCCGTGTGCGCCGCGCTCGGGCTCTCGCGCCCGACCCCACACCGCGCGCTCGCCGACGCCCTCGCGTCCCTCGAGGTCGCCCGGCGCCTCCGCGACCGGAGCCTGCTCGGCCGGCGCGTCGCAGGCCTGGTCGCCGACGAGCGCCCGATCGTCGAGGCGCTCCTCGACCGCATCGAGGGCGGCCGCGCGGACTACGGCCCCTGGGAGGTCGACGACGGCCGCGACTACCGGGCCGAGGCCTTCGCCGAGGTCATCGACGGGCTGCACTACTGCGCCGCCGAGCTGGTCCGGCTCTCGGGCCCGCGGGTGCCGCGTGTTCGTCGCAGGCGCGTGTACGTCTGCCACCCGTACCGCGACGATCCGCAGGGCAACGCGGCGCGCGTCGCCGAGGTCTGCCGCGCGCTGACCGACTCCGGCCTCGTGCCGATCGCGCCGCAGCTCTACCTGCCGGCCTTCGTGGACGAGGCCACGCAGCGCGAGGAGGCGCTGGCGCTCTGCCTCGAGCTGCTCGACGTCTGCGACGAGGTGCGCGTCTACGGCGAGCGCGTCAGCGAGGGGATGCGCGTCGAACTGCGACACGCCGAGGCGCGCAGGATCCCGATCCGCTTCGCCGCCGCCGGAGACGAGCCATGAGCGGCGCGCGCTCCCGCAGGAAGGGAGCGAGCTACGAGCGCGAGCTGGTCCACCGCTTCCGCGAGGCCATGCCCGGCGCCGACGTGAAGCGCGGCTTCCAGACCCGCTCGGGGCAGGAGGCCGCGGACGTCGAGTGCCCCGTGTTCTGGGTCGAGAGCAAGCGCGGCAAGAAGCCGAACATGCGCGGCGCGCTCGCGCAGGCCATCGAGGCCGCGCCCGAGGGCCGCGTCCCGATCGCCGTGGTGCGCGACGACCGGGCCGAGGCGACGGTGACGCTGCTGCTCGACGACTTCCTCGACCTCGTGCGCGAGTGGTGGGAGCTGCGGACGCGATGACGAAGGGGAAGCCCCAGCCCACCTCGCGGGCCAAGGGGCGCCCGCCGAAGGGCGCCGCCCCCGCGCTCCCGGCCGAGGAGGTCGACCGCCTGCTCGTGTTCGGCGAGGTGGTGACGTGCGACGACGGCAGCTCGCAGACCGTCACCTACCCGAGCTACCGCGACCTTGCCGAGCGCTTCGGCGTCTCGACGACGCTCATCGCGAAGTACTCGAAGGACCACAACTGCATCCGCCGGCGCGAGCAGGCCAAGGCGCGCATCCAGGCTCAGGCTGACCAGAAGCTCGTCGAGCTGCGGGCGACCGCGGTGGCGCTCTCCAAGGACGACGAGCTGCGCATCATCGACACCTACCTCGCGGGCTTCGAGAAGGCGCTCGCCGAGGGCCGCGTGCGCTTCGACAACCCGGGCGACTTCAACACGATGGTCCGCCTCAAGGAGTTCGTGATGGGCGGCGCCGACTCGCGGCAGGAGATCCACGCGTCGCTCTCGCTCGAGGACATCCAAGCGCGCCACCAGCGGATGATCCGCGTGGTGGGCGAGACCTCCTCGGCGGTCCGCGGTGAGCTGCCCGGCCCGACCAGCGGGATGGTGATCGACGCCGACCCGGACGACCGCGATGGCGACGCCGACCCCCCGCGCGCCCCCACCGAGGACGCCGCTGGGGATTTGAACGTTCATTTGCAGGGCTCCGAGCCGGACCCGGCCCGGCGGCGGTCGGTCGCGGGGACCGACGAGCTCGTCGGTGCTGCGCGAGCTCTTGACGAGGCTGTACTCGAGCGTGGTCTCTCTGTGGGCGACGGCGACGAGGAGGCCGGAGTCGGCGCAACGCCCGGGGAAGACGGCGGTTTCTGCGATGGAGAGCCAGGCGTGCCCCAGGCTGCCCGTGTTCTTCCACGGCCTGATGAGGCTCCTGTGAGTCGACCTGTGAGGGCCGAGGTCTCGTCGCTGGCCACGGAAGTGAACACGGGCGCGGCCGTTCACTTGCCCGCGTGGGACGCCGCCGCGGCGGACGACGACGAGGATCCCGATGGCCGCTAATGGTCGAAAGCGGCCATGCGCCGCGTCGCCGCGACGGAGTTCCGCGGGGTTCCGCGCGCCGTCGGTGGCGTGCGAGCCGGAGGCGGATGGCCGCTTTCCCTGCTTCGGGCCGGTGGGTGTCGCCGGCCGCCGGCAGCTCGAGCGCGAGGTCGCGGCCCAGATCGGCGCCGTCGATCGGGCCGTCGAGGTGCTCGCTGCACAGGGCGCGCGTGTGGCCCCGTGTCGCGCCGCGGGCGAGGGCCGCCGTCCGGACCCCAGCGCGTCGGACGGCGCGCCACACGGCGCCACGTCGGGCCTCGTGCGCGCCGTCTGGGGGCAGGCCGAGGCCCCCCGGGGGGGAGGGTCGGCGCTCCGCGGCGGGGGCGAGGGCCGGGAGAGTGTCCGGTCCCGATTTCGACAGGGGTCGCGCTGGGAAAATGAACGGCCCGGCCCCGAACAAGTGAACGCCCCGGGCGGAGGGCTCCGCGGGGGCGGTGTTCATTTTCGGGCTGCGAGTGACCTCGGCGCCCGCTCAGCAGGTGAGCTGCGCGAGCGAGCGGAGCAGGTCCTCGTCGGTCGGGTGGGTGTAGATGGCGGTCGAGGTGATGGCCTTGTGCCGCGCGAACCGCTGCGTGAGCCGGATGTCGCGCGAGGCGCGGTAGAGGTTGGTGCAGGCGGTGTGGCGCAGGGCGTGGAAGCTGAAGGGCCGGTCGAAGCCGGCGCGCTCCTGCCACCGCTTGAAGGCGTGGCGCAGCTGCCGGGTCGAGAGCCGGTTGCCCTTGCGGGACACGAAGAGCGGCGCGCCGCCGCCCGTGTCCTCGCCGGCCTGCCGCTTCCAGGCGTAGAGCTTGTCGAGCTTGGCCCGCACGGCGTCGGGGAGGAGGATCTCCTGCATGCCGACGTCGTCGTTGCTGCGCTTGAACACCCGCAGCTGAACCCGCCGGCGCGCGCGGCCGCCGTCGAAC
>JBMNNX010000380.1:0-5246 GCA_050942745.1 Myxococcales bacterium | reverse complement strand
AGCTTGCAGACGAGCACCGAGCCGAGGCTCTCGAAGAACGGCAGGCCCTGGCGGCGCGAGAGGACGAAGGCGCGCACGAACTCGCCGAGCTTGCCGGGGACCGCGTTGTGGAAGAAGGCGCCGATGGCGACCGAGTGGTAGCGGTGGCGAAACCCGGGGGCGCGCTCGCCGAGCGTGTGGCGCCACTGGATCGCGCGCAGCGGGATGATCGCCGCGGTGAGCAGCGCGAAGGCCGCGACCCAGGGCAGGTGCGACGGCAGGTCGGCCGTCCAGGTGCCGATTGCAAAGCGCGGCGCGAGCGACAGGTGGCCATCGGCGAGCGAGGGCTTGAAGAAGGCGGTGCCTATCAGCACCGCGCTCAGGCATGCCCCCAGCAGCGCGAGCGCTGCCCGGCCGAGCCATCGTGACTGGCGCGGCTTGGTGTATGGGTTCCTGTCCCTCGGTGCTGGAGCCATCGCCGAAGTTGTCATCCGTGCCGGTTCCCTCCGTGGGCGCGTTATCTCGAAAAAACGTCGGACAACCCCCGCGCCTTCCGGGGACGCGAGGGCGGGCCGCTTCGCAGGTGGCGGCGCAGAGGACAACCGAAGGAGATGCTTCCAGCGCTGCTCGCCCTGGCCGTGGCTGCGGCCGGAGGGGTTTCGGCCAGAGAGGCGCCGGTCCTCGAGCGGGAGGCCGAGCGCTCGGTGGACACGCTCGTCGTGCCCCTGGCGAGCTTCAACTCGGACGACAAGCTCGGCTTCGGCCTGGCAGGCGGCGCGTACGTCTACGGCGGCGGGCGGCGGCCCTACGCGCACGCGTTTGCCGGGCAGGTCTTCATGACGACCGGCGGCGTCCAGTCGCACTTCCTTCGCTACGACGGGCCCCAGTTTCTCGGCTCAGGCGTGCGGCTCGAGGGCAGGCTCGACTATCGGCGCGAGAAGTTCGCGCCCTACTTCGGCCCCGGCAACAACTCGGCCCCGGACTTCGAGGGCGAGGAGCGCTCGGGCCTCTACACCTACGAGCGTCTCAACGCCGGCGGCTGGGTGCGCGTGCGGATAGGCACGCCGGGCGCCGTGCCGCAGCCGTACGTCGGCTACTCGTTTCGCTTCACCTCCGTGCGGCCGCACGAGGGCTCGCTGCTCGAGCAGCAGCGACCGCTCGGCGTCGAAGGCGGCCGGACCGGCCAGGTGCTCGTGGGGATAGTGCGCGACACGCGCGACGACGAGTCGGATCCGAGCCGAGGCGGCAGCCAGGAGCTCGCCTTGCGGATAGGGAGCCGGGCGACCGGCAGCGACTACGACTACGGGCAGGCGACCTTGACCGTGCGCCACTTCGTGCCGCTCGGCCGCTGGCTGGTGCTCGGCGGGCGGGTGGCGGGCGACTGGCTTTTCGGGGACGTGCCGTTCTACGAGTGGCCCAACCTCGGCGGGCTGCTCGGCGCCGAGGGCATCGGCGGCATCAGCAGCGTGCGTGGCATCGCGCGCCACCGCTACACCGGGACGCTCAAGCTGCTCGCCAACGTCGAGCTTCGGGCGACCCTCGCCGAGCCGCGCATCCTCGGCCGCAGGATCAAGGTGGGCGGAGTGCTCTTCGCCGACGCGGGCCGCGCCTGGTTCGAGGAGAGCTACGACGGGCCGTGGTACCGGCTGCACACCGCGGGCGGAGTCGGAGTGCGGCTCGTCCACGGCGCCGCCGTCGCCCGGTTCGACTTCGGCATCTCGCGGGACAGGCAGGCGGTCTACTTCATGCTCGGGCACATGTTTTAGTGGAGTTATGAGTTGTGAGTTTTGAGTTGAGAGTAGGGCCGGCGACCAACTCAGAGCTCACAGCTGTCGCTCGAGTAGGGGGCGCAGCTCGGCGAGGGGCTCGGGGTTCGGCTCGCGACCCACTCAGAACTCAGAACTCACAACTCCCAACTGCCGAGTAGGGGCCGGCGACCAACTCAGAGCTCATTACTGGCGCTCGAGTAGGGGGCGCAGCTCGGCGAGGGGCTCGGGGTTCGGCTCGCGACCCACTCAGAACTCACAACTCACAACTCCCAACTGCCATAGCTACCTTGCTAGCGTGTGGAAGCTCGCGGCACCGCTCATCCTCGCGCTCCTGACCGCCGGCTGCCCGTATCCCAACCATCCGGACGACCTTCAGGTGCGTGATCCGGTGCCGAGCGGCGGCGACGGCTTCTCGCTCGCGCTCTATCAGTCGGTCGGCGTCTCGATGCGCCCAGGGCACCAGGTGGAGCTGGTCGAAAACGGCCGCATCTTCGACGTGCTCGAGGAGGAGATCCTCCGGGCCGAGTCGAGCATCCACATCGTCAGCTTCATTTGGCGGCCTTCGTACCCGTCGACGCGGCTGATTCGCGCGATCCTCAAGCGCACGCACGAAGGGGTTGCCTGCCGGATCCTCTACGAGCCGTTCGGCAGCCCGGGCTTCGACGACAAGATCCGCCGCACGCTCGCCGAGGGCGGGTGCGACGTGCGCCGCTTCCGCAACTACTCCAACGGAACCCCGGGGCGGCTCTTCTACCGCAACCACCGCAAGATCCTCATCGTAGACGGCAAGCGCGGGGTAACCGGCGGCTTCGGCATCTGGTGGTCCTGGCTCGGCGACGGGCTGTCGCCCGACGAGTGGCGCGAGAGCAACGTCCGGGTCCGGGGCCCGGCGGTCGCCGAGATGCAGCTCGCCTTCTCCGAAAACTGGCAGGAGGCCGGCGGCGCGCTGCTCGGCCCCGATGCCTTTCCCAAGCTCGAGGAGGCGGGGCCGGCCCGGGCGGCGTTCGTCGCGAGCACCGCCGCCGCCGGCGAGACGAGCGCCGAGAGGCTCACGCAGATCGCCATCGCCTCGGCCCAGTACCGGCTCTGGATAGCCAACTCGTACTTCATCCCCTCCAAAGCCATCGCCGACGCGCTCGTTCGCAAGGCGCAGGCGGGCGTCGACGTCCGCATCCTCGCCCCTGGCCGCAACCACGACCTGCACCCCATCCGCTCGGCCCAGCGCTCGACCTACGCGCAGCTCCTGAGCAAGGGGGTTCGAATCTGGGAGTACCAGCCGGCGATGATGCATTCGAAGACGATGCTCATCGACGACCGGCTCGTCGTGGTCGGCTCGATCAACATCGACCCGATGTCGATGCGAAAGAGCGAGGAGGGAGCGCTCGTCATCGAAGATCCCGCGCTGGCCGCCGAGCTCGAGCGCTACTGGCAGGTCGATCTCGAGCGCTCGATGGAGATCCGCTGGGACTCCTGGCGCAGGCGCGGGCTGCTCGAGCGGTTGATGTACGAGCTGACTTGGATCTTCGGCGCCTTCGCGTGACGGCTCGAGGCCCCGCTGTCGGGAATCCACGGCAGTCGACAGCGTGTTCGGGCGCGAGCCTTCGGATCTCTTCCTCGGGCCGGCGGTCGGATCTAGTGTAGGCGCCCTTTTCTCGAGGACATCATGCAGAGTCTCAAGGACAAGCTCGTGCAGGCAGGCGTCATCTCGTCGGACTATCGGCCCGGCGAGAGCGCCGAGAAGCGGGCTTCGCGCCTAAACCGAGAGCAGGCCGAGAAGCGCAATCAGATCGAGAGGATCGTCAAGAGCGCCCGCGTCGCGACCGCGCTGGGCGAGCACACGTTCTTCTTCACGACCCGCTCGAAGAAGATGCGCCGGCTCGTCATCGAGGAGCCGGTGCGCCGTGGGCTCGAGCGCGGGGACCTCGCGGTCGTCGAGTTTCCCAACCAGCCCGACTTCCCCTGGGCGGTCGTCCCGCGCGCGGCGGCTGAGAAGATTCTGAAGATCGACCCTGTCGCCGTGCGCTTCTACGTGCGGAGCGAGACCGAGCAGTTCGGTGTCGCCCCGGAGCCAGGCGAGCGCCGATAGCCGGGCGGCTCAGGACGGTTTCCTCGGGACGGCTGCTTTTTGCTATGGTCCGCGCTTTCGAGAGTGACCGGGGGCTTGGGATGAAGACGCGCGCGAAGGTCCTTGTGGCTGAAGGCTGCCCGACGACGAGCGGGCGGCTGTGTGACGCGCTCGAAGCGGCAGGGCTGCTGGCGCTGCAGGCGCGCGAGCCGTCGGAGGTCCTGCAGCGCGTCCGCGAGGAGGCGCCCGACCTGGTGCTGCTCGATCTCGGGCTCGACGCCGAAGGCGATCTCCTCCCCGTGCTCAAGGCCTCGCGCGACCCCGACGAGCTGCTGCCGCTGGTCTGCCTGGGCCGCGGGGGCGACGAGCGCATCGGCGCCCTGCGGCGCGGCGCCGACGAGTGCCTCGAGCGAGACGTGGGAGTCGAGCTGCTGATCGCGCGCCTGGAGTCTCTGTTGCGCATCAAGCGCTCGCACGACAGGTTGCTCGCCCGCGAGCGAGAGCTCGAGCGCCTCTGCGTTACCGATGCGCTCACGGGCCTCTACAACCGGTGCTTGTTCGAGGAGCGGCTGCGCGAGGAGTTCGTGCGCTCGCAGCGCTTCGGCGATCCGCTGTCGCTGATCATGATCGACCTCGATCACTTCAAGCGGGTGAACGACCGGCACGGCCACCTCGCCGGCGACGAGGTCCTGCGCGGCGCAGCGAGCATCCTGCGCAACTGCGTGCGCGAGATCGACATCGTGACCCGCTACGGCGGCGAGGAGTTCGCGGTGATCCTGCCGCGCACCTGCCTGCCGGGGTGCCTGGCGGTCGCCGAGCGCATCTGGCGCGCGTTCGGCGAGGCGCGCTTCGGCGCGGCCGAGTGCCGCCTGCGCGTGAGTGTCTCGGTCGGCGTGGCGAGCATGCCGGCGAAGGACGTGCGCATCCCCTCCGACCTCGTCGATGCCGCCGACCGCGCGCTCTATCAGGCCAAGCGCTCGGGCCGCGACCGCATCGGTCTGCCGGACTGGTCGCGCCCGGCGCCTCGGCGCCCCGCCCGCGTCTCCGTTCGCGCGTGCGAGGTCTCCGGCTAGCGCGGTCCCCGGTGCCGCAGTGGCCAGGCTGCCTTCCGCCAGGAGCGTCGTCGCAGGGGCGGGAAGCTCCCGGCTAGTACAAAAGATCCCAAGTCCTTTCCGGGTATTAGCCGATTGGCTGGAACATCCAGCCCAACGAATCCACGGCGGTCTCGATTAGCTCGACGAGGCCCGCGCGGAAGGGAGTCTTTTCCCATCGCCCCGTGTGTGTGGGGAATTCGAGCTGGTAGTACTGCCTGCTGATCCTGCGGAAACGGGCGTGGGGAATCGATGTCTCAGCGGGGCCCGATTCGATCACAAGAAGCGAACCGTGTATCCGCACGTGCAGGTGATGCAGGCCGTCTCGTTGGCGAAGTTGGT
>JBMNNX010000379.1:0-5256 GCA_050942745.1 Myxococcales bacterium | reverse complement strand
ATGGCTTGAGTAAGGGGGCGGGAAGCGGTCGGGGCGAAGAAGCAGCGTACTTGGCGCTACTTCGGTCTCCCCGAGAACGCGCCCCTGTGGACCGCGCTCAGGTGCATAGTGGTTTTCCACAGCCACCACGGCCCCAGAGAGAGTCGCTTAACACCAGCCACCTAGGCAGCGCCCTCTCCTCACCCGGAAGACCCGCTCGTCCGCTTGGCCAGCCGGGAAGGCGCATGGCGATTCCCTGTTAGACTGCGCACCATGTCGGACAGCACGCACGACCCAGCGCTCGAAGAGCTGCGCAAGCGCATCGAGGAGGAGATGGGCCTCAGGCCCGCTGGCTCCTCCCCTGCCTCCAAGCCGCCTCCCCTTCCCGCCGCGCCGCCGCCGCTACCGACAAGAAAGGCTCAGCCGACAGAGGCGAGCGCCCCGGCGCCTCGGAACGCCGGCGAAGGGGAGACGGCTTCCGGCAAATCAACGCGGCCAAAGGCCTGCGAGCTCACAGCGAACGCAGACCCGTTCGACGAGCCCCCCGACCCCAGGCTGCCCCGGCACGCGGGGCCGGAGGAGAAGGTCGAGCACTTCCGGTCGGTCCTCCGCAACAAGGAGGAGACCCTCGCCCGCGCGCGCGCCCTCTTCGCAGAGCGAACGGCGGAGCTCGAAGCGCTGCGCGAGAAGGTCGACGGGCTCGAGAGCCGGCTTTCCCAGCTCGAGCCGCTGCAGGAGCGCTGCGATGAGCTCGCCAGCGCCCGCGCCGACCTCGAGCGAGAGCTCGAGGCGGAGCGCTCGCGCCTCCGCGAGGCCGAGGCGCGAGCCCGAGAGCTCGAGCACGACCTCGACTCCAAGCGCCAGGAGCGCGAGCAACTCGCCGAAGCCGTCACCGCCCTTGAAGCTCAAATCCTCAAGCAGACTGCCCAGCTCAAGAGCGAGGCCGCCGCGGCGGGCGCCGCCCGCGAGGAGGCGAGCCAGACCGCCGAGGCGCTCGCCGAGGCGAGGCGCGTCGCCGAAGATCTCTTCGCCAAGCTGTCTGCCGCCCAAGAAATAGTCGCAGGCCTCGAGCAACAGCTCGCCGCCGAGCGCGGCGAGCGCGCATCCGCCTCCGCCCGGCTCGAGGAGGCTCTGGCCCACGCCGGAGTGCTCGAGGACGAGATAGAGACCGTGCGCCAGCGGCTGAGCCGCACCTCGACCGAGCGCGACGAGGCTCGCGCGCGGGTCGCACAAGCCGGCGAGCGGATCTTGGCCCTGGAGAAGCAGCTCTCCGACAGCGCCAGCGAACGCGACGCGCTCGCAGGCGAGCTCGAACGTGCCGAGCGCGATCTCGCCGACGCCCGGTCGGCCGTCGATTCGCGCCAGCGCGAGCTCACTGAGCTGCAGGCGCTCCGCGCGCGCGAGGCCGAGCAGGCCCAAGACCGTAGCGCCGAAGCCGCCGAGCGGATCGCGGCGCTCGAGCAGCAGATCTCCGCGCTCGGCGTCGAGCAGGAAGAGCTTGTCACGCGCCTGGAGCAGCTCGAGCGCGAATTGGACGAAGCCCGGGGGCTCGCCGAGGCACGCGGCACCGAGATCGAGGAGCTGCGAGCCTCACACGCGCGCGAATTGGAAGAGCGCGACGCCGCCCACGCGGCCGCCATCGAGCAGCTCGAAGCCAGCCACCTCGCCGCCCTCGAGGCCGAGCGCGCGGGACACGCCGAGGCGATTCGGGCGCGCGAAGAGCAGCTCGTCGAAGCTGCGAAAGAGCACGAGCGCGCGCTCACCGACCAGCAGGCGCGGCACAAGCGCCAACTCGAGGCGGTCGCCGCGGCGGCCCAGCGCCGGCAGGACGAGATCGCGACCCGGCAGCGGGACGAGATCGCCAGGCTCGAAGCCGCGCTCGAGGCTAACAAGCTGCGAAAAGCAGAGCTTCAGGCAGCCCTCGACGCGTCGAAGGGCAAGAAGACCTCCGCCGAGGCGCAAGCCGCCGCGCTCGCCGCTGTCCAGGCCGAGCTGGCGACCGAGCGCGCGCGCGCCTCTTCGGCGGAAGCGGAGCTCGCCCGGCTGCGCGGGGCCTCGGATTCGCAGACGTCGGCTCTCGACGAGCTCCGCAGGGATCTCGCTGAGGCCAAGCGCGCCGCCGATCAGGCCGCAGAGGCACGTCGGAAGCTCGATGCGTTGCACCAGGAGCTCGCGGACGCCCACCTGGAGCTCGAGCAGCTTCGCGCCCAGGGCGCCGTCGGGGCAGTGGAGAGCGCCGCGGCGGGCGCCGAGGCGCTGCGCGAGGCGCAGGAGAGCCTGCGGCGCGAGCGCACGCTGCGCGAGGACCTCGAAGGACGTGCCCGCGCGCTCGAGCAGGCGCTGGAGCGCGCCACGATAACGCTCAAGGCCGCGGCCAGGGCCGGCTTGCCGACCGAGGTCTTCGCCGAGCGCGACAAGCTGAAGGCAGAGAACGAGCTCCTGCGCGCCCGCCTCGCCGGGATCGAAGCGGCGCTCAACCCGAAGTAGCGCGCCGCCTCGCGCGGTCAGAGCGAGAAGTCGCCGCCGTCGTCGTCTCGCTGCAACCGCCGGCGCCGCGCGGCGACCTCTGCCGTGGCCTCCGCGGTCTCAGCGGGCTCGATGCGCGACAGGTCTTCGGAGAGGTAGAGGCCTTCGCGAATCCCCTTCGGCAGCGATCGGAGAGGGACGCGCTTTTCCTGCCCCTCGACGATGAGGACGGCGGTCCTGCCCTCGATCCGGTCAACGAACGGTCGGGCCATCGTCACGCGCTCCCTGGTCACGGGTTGCAGTCCCTGGCAGGCCGGCGCCCCGCGGCGATCGCCTCATCGCGGGTGCTGAACCGCACGAGGTTCTTCGGCAGGATCTTCTCGGCGTTGGTGCAGCCGGGGACGTGGAACACGGTCGAGTTCACGCTGCCGACGTAGCCGCTGGCCGTCCGGGTCGCCGGGACAGCGGTCGGCTTCGCCGTCGCGACCGGCGCCGGGTCCGTCGCCGGGCTCGCTGCGGGTGAGCTGGCGGCCGGCGCGGGGGCCGCAGGCCGCTCGAGCTGAGCCCGCTTGTCGGCCTGACCCTTCGAGCGGCGAGAGGCGCGCTTGTCGCGCGGCTTCGCCTGCGACCGCTTGGCCGGCTCGGAATCGACCGCGGGCTTGTCGGTCTCGGCGATGACGAGGCTCGCGCCCTCGAGGCCGCGCTCGGTGGACACCGAGATGTCCTCGCCGTTACTGCGGACGAGGATCTCGCCGTCGAGATCGGTGCGGTAGACCTTGATCCCCTTCGACTCCAGCCGATCGAGCGTCGCGCGCGTCGGGTGGCCGTAGTCGTTGTTCGCCCCCACCGAAACGATGGCGATCTCGGGCTTTATCCTCTTCAAGAGCCGCTCGCCCGAAGAGTGCCGGCTCCCGTGGTGGGCGACCTTGTAGACGTTGGCCGACAGCTCTTCGCCCGACTTCAGGATGCGCTGCTCGGTCTCCTGCTCCGAGTCGCAGCCGAAGTAGAAGGCGGTCCGCCCGTAGGTGAGCCGGGCGACGATGCAGTTCGCGTTCGCGTCCGAGCGCGTGCCGGTCAAAAACGGCTTGCTCGGCGCGAGCAGCCGCAGGGTTGCCCCGCCGCCGAGCTCGACGTTGCGGCCCGCCTCGCCAATCCTCAGCGGCACCTGCTTCTGCTCGAGCTGTTCGAGGAGCGCCGCGTAGAGCGGTGAAGGGTGGTCGATCCCCGGCTCCATGAACAGCCGCGCGCCCACGCCCTGCAGCACCCGCTCCATTCCGCCGAGATGGTCGGCGTGGGGATGGGTCATGACGAGCAGATCGATAGGCGCGCTGAGAATCTGCTTGAGCCGACGCTCGAGCGCCTCGCCGGCCGCCGGAGGCCCCGCGTCGATGAGCACCGTCTTGCCGGCCGGCGAGACGATGAGGATGGCGTCGCCCTGACCGACGTCGAAGAAGTAGACCGAGAGGCTCGCAGCGCTGGCGCTCGCCGAGAAGATCGACGCGAGCAGCAGCGCCATCCAGGTGGTCAATCGTCGATGGGCAGTCACGGCCAGAGGATAGCCGTGGGCCCCGGGCATGTCAGCCGACGCGCCGCTTCCATAAGACAGCGCCGCCCTCGTTCCCGGCGCTGGGAGCGAGGGCGGCGCGCGGCTGCGACCTATTCGCGATGGTCAGACGACCGAGGCTGCGGTCACTGGGAGCGAAGGCGTTGCGCTCCCTCGCCTTACGGCATCTGGATCTGCACCCCAGCCTCGGCCGCGATGTTGTCGGCGTACCAGCGGCGCACGCCTCGCAGGTGGTTCTCCTCGTCCCGAAGCGCCTGCTGGAAGGCGTTGCTCAGGTCCTTCTGCCCGAGCGCATCAGTCAGTTGGATCAAGGTCTCCCAGCCGTCGTAGTCGGCCAGCTCGGCCACCAGAACCGAATGCAGGCACTGCTCGATGTTGGTGCGCGGATCGGTGAGCACCTGGAGCAGCCCGCTCGATTCGACACCCCGCAGGTCGGCCGAAGGGGTCTCGACCGTGGGATCGAGCCCCATGTTCTCCATCGTCTCCTTGAGGAGCTGGAAGTGCCGCACCTCCTGGTCGTGGAAGTCCTGGACCTCCTGGCGGCTCAGCGACCGGACCGGCTGAAGCGCGCTGTCCATTTTCGCGAGCAGCGCCTCGTAGATGCGGCAGCCCATGCGCTCGAAGGCCAGGCGCTCGCCGAGCATGTCGATGAGCACCTGCGGCCTCTTGCCGGTGATCAAGGTGCCCACCGCCTGCGCGGCGCCCTTGATGCTCGTCGGCGGGGGAATGGCGCCGACCGGCTTCTGGCCCGCCCTGTGGATGTACTCGGCGCGCAGGTTGGCGAACATGCTCTCGTCGCCCTGGCTGGTGGGATTGGCGCTCTTCGCCGAGTCGATCATCGCCTTGCTGTCGATGGGCGAGGTGGCGATGCCGGTGCGGTTGGTCCCCATCTCCGTCGGATCCTTGGCCATCTGAATACCCCCTTGATTACGCGTGGCCCGCCTGCATCGCGGCGGCCCGGTTCACGAGCTCAGTCCCCGGAGTCCATCGGTAGCCGGCGGCAACCGTCTCGGTCGGCGAGCCCTTGGAGTTGAGCTGCTGGCGGTACTTGATCGACTCGGCGTCGGCCGGGATCTGGCTCTTGTTCACGAACTGAGTGCCCTGGGCGGTCAGATCGACCTGCGCCTGCAGCACGCGGGTCACGTAGTCGCGGTGGCTCGTGTACTTGAACGGCTCGGGCAGGGTCTGGGGCAGCACCTCGGCGGGATCGCGGTTCTCGATCCGCTTGAAGTGCTCCATCGCGAAGT
>JBMNNX010000063.1:0-26636 GCA_050942745.1 Myxococcales bacterium | reverse complement strand
CCCACGGTCTTCAGCGTCTGCACGAGGTGCTGCGGCGGCGGGCCGAACGGGGCCGCCTTGCGCAGCGAGAGGATGACGTCCTGGTCGAACTGGTCGTTGCCGCTCGACTTCTGGATCTGCGGGTCGCGCAGCAGCTCGCCACGCTCGCCGATGTAGAGGACGACGACGACCTTCAGGCTCACCAGCTCGTGTGGCGAGATGGTCTTGGTGATGCCGTAGTTGCGCCGGGCCTTGGCGAGGATGAGCCCGAAGTAGCGCTCGCCCTCGTCGGCGGTGTCGCTGTCGCCGTCCGGGTCGCCCTCGGGGTCGCCGCTCAGCTCATCGCTGCTCGCCGCGGCGCTGGCGAAGGCGTTGAACAGGGCGCTGCGGCGCTTGGGGTCCGGCTTTGTCTCCTGCTTCGCAGTGCTGGCGGCCGTCCGGGCGGGTGTCGTCGTGGCGGGTTTGGGCGCGGGCTTGGCCCCCGCGATCTCGACCACCTTGGGCGGAGGCGGCGGAGCGGCCGAAGGCTTTCGGGGCAGCAGCTTCGGGTCGCGCTTGGTGCCCAGCCGCAGCAGGCGGGCCTTCACCGGCTTCTGGTCGAGCTCGATCTTCGCCGAGGCGCTGCCGCTTGGGACGACGATGAGGGCGACGAGGAGCAGAGCGTGCAGCAGCACCGAGAGGCCGACCGCGACGGCGACGACGCGCTCGCGCGCCGGTCTCGAGGCCTTTGTCTGGCGGTGCTCGGCGCTCACGTCCTGGTGACCTCGGTGGCTACTTGCTGGCGATCTGCCTCTCGACCGGGTCGGTGATCATCCCGACGTTGTCGATGCCCGCGCGCTGGGCGGCGGCCATCACCTCGACGACGAGGCCGTACTTCAGCTCGCGATCGGCGTGGAGGTAGACCTCCTTGTCGGCCTGCGCCTTCGCGTTGGTCTTGAGCTTCTCCTCAAGCTGCTCGAAAGGAACCTCGACGTCGCCGATGTAGACCTTGCCGGCCGAGTCGACGGTGAGGATGAGCTTCTTCTCCTTGGCCTCGATGGGCGGGGCCTTCGCGTTGGGCAGCGAGACCTTGACGCCCTGCTGGATGAGCGGGGCGGTGACCATGAAGATGATGAGCAGCACCAGCATGACGTCCACCAGGGGCGTCGCGTTGATCTCGCTCATCGCGCTCTTGCGGCCGCCGCCGCCGGTCGACATGCCCATGGTCGTCGCTACTTGAAGAAGTGCCGCTTGACGATGTTCAGAAAGTCGCTCGAGAAGCTCTCCATCTCGCTTTCGAGCACTTTGATCTTCGAGAGGAAGAAGTTGTAGGCGACCACCGCGGGGATGGCGGCGAACAGGCCGACGGCGGTGGCGATGAGCGCCTCGGAGATGGGCTTGGCGACAGTGGCGAGGTTGGCGTTGCCCTGTAGGTAGATGTCCTGGAAGGCGCCCATGATGCCCCAGACCGTGCCGAACAGGCCGACGAAGGGAGCGGTCGTGCCGGTCGTAGCCAGGAAGGCGACCTTCGACTCGAGGTAGGTCAGCTCGGCGACCGAGGCGCGGCGCAGGGCGCGCTCGATGTTCTCGATGCCGTCGAGATCCTGGCGCTCGGCGCCTTCGGGGGCGCCGGCGGTGACCTTGGAGAGCTCGATGTAGCCGGCGCGGAAGACCTGGCTGATCGGGGAGGCCGACAGCTTCTCGGCCGCTTGGTAGATGGCGTCGAGGCGCTTGGATTGCCAGAAGATATCCAGGAATTCGACCGACTGCTTCTGCGCCTGCCGGAGGTGGAAGTACTTGAGCGCGATGATCGCCCAGGAGGCGACCGAGGCGCCGAGCAGCAGCAGCAGCACGAAGATGCCGATGGGCCCCGAGTGCTTGATGACTTCTAGATAGTTCAGGCCCGCGGCAAGGGGCGCGGCGAGCTGCAGGAGAGTATCGGTGGGCATCTGAGTGGGCGTCGAAGAGGTCGCTGAGCAGAAACGCGCAAAACTACAGGAAGATCTGCGCGAACGGCCGGGGACCCGCAGGTCTGGAAAAGCGAGATTCCTACCATGTCAACTCAAGAGGGGTCAAAACCTTCCGCCGGCAATTCGAGCGCCGGCAATTCAGGGGACCAACCGCGGATCGCAGGCGGGCAGCCCGCCTGACATGGATGTCGCAAGCCCTGTCGGGCGCGTGTGCTAAAGTGCTGTAAATACCGCAGGTTGCTTGCCAGGCAAGTTGTTTGCAATCCCCTCGGGCGGGTCGGGAAACGGTGAGATAGGTCGGACCGTGAATCGCCCTGCAGGCGACAGCGTCGAAGCGGTCATTACTGGAGGCGACGAGAGATGAAACGACTGGTGCTTAGGCTGGCTCCGCTCGCGCTGCTGGGCGCGCTCGTTGGCAGTGGCTGCGTAGTGTACGAGCACGGCGCGGATGCCGACGTGACCTTCTACTGGGACTGCGCCGGGTACGACTGCGCGAGCGTTGGCGTCGAAGAGGTGCTCGTGCAGATCTGGGAGGGCCCGCGACTCGAGGCCGAGCAGTTCATCCCGGGCACCGCGAGCGGGGTGACCCTCGAAGATTTCTATTCCGGACACTACACTTACGAAATCACCGGCCTCGATTGGCGTGACCGCGCGATCTACTTCGGGTCGGGCTCCATCTATTTGCACTCGGGCGACAACCACTTTGACGTTCGGCTGTACTGAGACCGAGTGCCAGGCTGTGCTGCGCCACCGGACACACGAAACAGGAGTCGCTATGCGTTCGCTATTCGTTTCGATTCTTGCTGTGGGGCTCTTGTCGGGCTGCGTCGTCCACAGGGATTCTTCCGAAGACGCGAGGCCCGTCGCGCGCAGCGGGGACATCACCTTCCTCTGGTCGCTCGGCGGAAGGACCTGTGCGCAGGCGCCCGAGGTGCGCTGGATTCACGTGACGCTCACCGGGACGGCCGGCGTCGAGGCGCTTGAGAACGATGGCTACTTCAACTGCAGGCTCGACGGCTCGGACGGCATCAAGCTCAAGAGCTTCTCCCCGGGCACCTACGCCTACACCATCGACGCCATCGACCCGGCCGACCGGGTTCTCTACACGGCGAGCGGGACGCTCGCGGTCAACGGGGACGTCGTCGTCAGCGTGACGCTCAACCCGCTGATCACCACGAGCGCCCTCGAGGTCTCCTGGACCTTCGGCGCCCAGCGGTTGAGCTGTGCCGAGGCGGGAATCACCAGCGAACAGGGCGTCAGCGACGTCATCATCACCATCGGCAGCACCTCCCACACCGTGCCCTGCACCTTCGGCGGCGGCCAGTCCGCGGTCTTCGACGACCTCGCGCCGGGCACTCACCACGTGACCATCGAAGGGCTCATCGGCGACCGGCTCTGGTACCGCGGGCTCGGCAGCATCACCATCGCCGTCGGCGGCTCCTATCAGCTGCCCATCCAGCTCGACCCAGTGGCCGCCGGGGCGACCTTCGTCCCGGTGATGTCCGACGGAACCACGCCGTTCGACTGCGCGGCGACCGGCGCGACGGCCCTGCAGATTCAGCTGTACGACAAGGACGACAACTGCTTCCCCGAAGATCCGCTGGCCCCGGGAGGCTGCGGCTTCAACGGGAGCTGCGAGGCTTTCGCCACCGCCGGCTTCTACTTCGACTACATCCCCGCCGGCGACGACTACGTCCCGGGAATCAGCGCCTGGAAGGCCGGCTGGACCGCGGTGATCAAGGCCTGGGGGCGCGACGCGACCGACATCAAGTACGAGGGCAGCTCGGGCACGGTCGTCATCGTGGCGGGCCTCGAGGATCAGCGGGAGCTCGTGCGGATGCTCGCCAAGTAGGCACGGCAATCGGCCCGCCCCTGCGGCAAGCCCCCGGCGACACCGGGGGCTTGTTTTTTGGGTCTCGCCGTGAGAAGGCCTGCCGGCGCGTAGATTGTGATGAACGGTTCGGTGGCGGGGGCGGCAGAGGCGGTAGATGAACCACAAGTCGATCGGGGTCTTCGATAGCGGGGTAGGCGGGCTGACGGTCCTCAAGGCCTTGATGCGGCGCTTGCCGGCCGAGAGCACGGTCTACCTCGGCGACACGGCGCGCGTGCCCTACGGCACCAAGTCGCCCGAGGTGGTCATCCGCTACAGCCTCTCGAACGCGCGCCTGCTGATGAGCCAGCAGATCAAGCTGCTGGTCGTGGCCTGCAACACCGCCTCCTCGGTCGCGCTGCCAGCGCTGGCGAAGGAGCTCGAAGTACCGGTGCTCGGCGTCATCGAGCCTGGGGCGAGCGCGGCCGTGCAGGTGACCGCCGGGCGGGTCGGGGTCATCGGCACCTTGGGCACGGTGAACAGCGGCGCCTACCAGCAGGCACTCGCCCGGGCGCGCAGCGGCCTCGAGGTGATGGCGCGCGCGTGCCCGTTGTTCGTGCCCCTGGCCGAGGAGGGTTGGACCGAAGGCGAGGTGGTCGAGACTATCGCGCGAAAGTACCTCGCCGACTTCGAGGCCTTCGGCGCCGACACCCTCGTTCTCGGCTGCACGCACTATCCGCTGCTCAAGGGGGCCATCGCCCGCGTCGTCGGGCCGAAGGTGAGACTCGTCGATTCCGCCGAGGCGACCGCGGAGGCGGCCGAGCGCCTGCTGCGCGACGGCGGGCTGTTCGCGCCCGCCGGCTCGGTCGCCGAGCACCGCTACTACGTGACCGACCTGCCCGAGCGCTTCGCCGAGGTGGGCGCGCGTTTCCTCGAGCGCGCCATCGACCGGGCGGAGCTCGTCGATCTCTGAGGGCCTCTCGACCGGGCACTCGGGCGATGGCGAGTCCGCCCGAGGACAGGCCGAGCGTGCGAGGCCATGGCGGGCGAATGGATGGAGCGCGGAGCTCCAGCTCCGCGTCGTGTCGAGGCGGAGGTTCTGGCGCTGCCGCTTGCGCGACGCGTGGACGGAGCTGGAGCCGCGTCGCCTCCGCACGCGCAGGCCGGCGGGCGAAGGGCACCTCGGCTTCGCGGGCGCCCATCGAACCCACTTTCGCGCTGCGCGCTTGGGCCCGCGCGGGCCGAGGCTAGCGGTCGGACTCGCCGGCGAGGTAGGCGAGGATGACCTCGTCGAGGCTCTTTTCGCTGATGAGATCCTCGCCAAACAGCGTTTCGCCACCTTCCTTGGGCTTGATGCCGGAGAACTCGCGCGCGGCGAGCACCTCGGGCGGCAGGGCGGGAGGCGGGGCCGCGGGCTGCTGTGGCGCGGGCCGAGTGGCGATGGGAGTGCCGACGTTGAGCTTCACCTCGCGCGCGTCGGTCTGGATTTGGCCGGGAGCCCAGGACTTGGCGTGAAGCGCGCTCTCGGCCGTGTCGTAGACGCCGCTCAGGAGGTTGCGCAGCATCTCCTTGTGCTGCTCCTCCATCAGCTCGCGCACGACCTCGGCGAGGTTCTCGGCGTTGACGATGTCCGCGTACGAGGTCTTCTTCGAGGCGATGATGTTCCCGCCCACGAACAGGTGCGTGATGATGTGCGGGTTGTTGACGCCCGAGTCCTCGGTCTGGACGTGGTAGGCCTTACCCTTGTGCTTGATGTTGTGGTTGAAGCCCGTGACGGCCTTTTTGAAAACGGTCATGGTGTCGGGGGTTTGGCTTTCTCTCGGCATGCCCGCGCCGGGCCGAGGAGTCTAGCGCGGACGAAATCTCCGGGGCAAGCTGCCGGCTTTGGCGCGCGACGCGCCCTTCTGCCGTGGCCTCAGGCGGCCGACGGCCTGGAGACCGTCGCTCCTGGCGCGGAGCGATCGGCGGCCGCAGGTCGCCCGCGCGCCCGGAGGCCCGGCCGCAAGCGGCTTGCTACCGTCGCTCCCATTGGGTAAAGCTCACCGCCTTTTGTTCAAGGAGAGACCATGAACGCCGCCACACAGAATGAGACTCGGGAGCAGACGATCGCGCGGCTCAAGGAGCTCGCTAGGGGCTTTCGCGTCGACATCATCGAGATGCTCGAGAAGGCCGGCAGCGGCCATCCGGGCGGCAGCCTGTCAGTCATCGACATCGTCACCGCGCTCTACTTCCACCAGATGCGCCACGACCCGAAGAACCCGGCGTGGCCCGAGCGCGACCGCATCATCCTCTCGAAGGGCCACGCGGTTCCGGCCCAGTACGCTGCGCTCGCCGGCGCCGGCTACTTCCCGCGGGAGAAGCTGTGGACGCTGCGCCGGCTCGGCGGCCTGCAGGGCCACCCGGTGAGCACGCTCACTCCCGGCATCGAGGCCTGCACCGGATCGCTCGGCCAGGGCCTGTCGATCGCCCAGGGCCTGGCGATGGTCTCCAAGGCCGAGGGCGACAAGTTCCGCGTCTATTGCGTCATCGGCGACGGCGAGATGCAGGAGGGCCAGATCTGGGAGGCCGCGATGTCGGCGGCCAAGTACCGGCTCGACAACCTCGTGTGCGTGCTCGACTACAACAAGGGCCAGATCGACGGCTACGTGAAGGACGTGATGCCGCTCGAGCCTATCGCCGACAAGTGGCGCGCCTTCAACTGGCACGTCATCGGAATCGACGGCCACGACTTCGGCCAGATCCTCGACGCCTTCGACGAGGCGAGCCGCACCAAGGGCAAGCCGACCTTCATCCTCGCCAACACGGTCAAGGGCAAGCCCGTCTCCTTCATGGAGGAGAGGATCGAGTGGCACGGCGCGGCTCCGAACAAGGAGCAGGCGCAGAAGGCCATCGAAGAGATCAAGCAGTCCTGAGCCTCTCTCCCGCACCTTTTCGAGCAAGGATTCCGACCATGACCGCCAAAGCCACGCGCCAGGTCTTCGGAGAGACGATCGCCAAGCTCGCCGAGACGCACCCGGAGATCGTCGTCCTGGACGCCGACCTCTCCAAGTCCACCAAGAGCGACCTGTTCGCCAAGAAGTACCCGGACCGCTTCTACGAGATGGGGATCCAGGAAGCGAACATGATCGGCGTCGCCGCCGGGATGGCCGCCGCCGGGCGCATCCCGTTCATCTGCTCCTTCGCTTGCTTCGTCACCGGCCGCTTCGACCAGATCCGGCTGTCGATCGCCTACAGCAACGCCAACGTGCGCATCGTCGGCAGCCACGCCGGCGTCGGCATCGGCGAGGACGGCTACAGCCAGCAGGGCCTCGAGGACATTGCCTGCATGCGCTCGCTCGCCAACATGGCGGTGATCCAGCCGGGCGATGACCTCGAGTGCGCCGCGGCCATCGAGTACCTGCTCACGCACCAGGGCCCGGCCTTCCTGCGCACGACGCGCCAGAACCTCGAGCGCGTCAACGCCGAGGGGTACAAGTTCCAGCTCGGCAAGGCCGTGCAGCTTCGCGAGGGCAACGACGTGGCGATCTTCGCCACCGGCGGGACGGTCCAGGGCGCGGTCCGCGCGCACGAGGCGCTCAAGGCTTCGGGCATCCACGCGCGCGTCGTCAACGTCCACACCCTCAAGCCGTTCGACGCCGAGGCCGCGACCAAGGCCGGCCGCGAGTGCAAGGGCGGCATCGTGACCGTCGAGGATCACCAGATCATCGGCGGGCTCGGGTCGGCGGTTGCCGAGGCGCTGGCCGAGGGCGGCGTCGGCGCCCGTCTGCACCGCGTGGGCATCGAGGGCTTTGGCGAGTCGGGCACGCCCGAGGAGCTCTACCGCCACTTCCAGCTCGACGCCGCCGGCATCGAGCAGCGCGTGCGCAAGTTCCTCGGATAAGAGGCGCGCGGCAGCTTGGACGATCGGCTGAATCGCTCGCTCGATCGACTTCGCGAGGCGCTCGTCCGCGACCGCGGGCGGGCGCCTTTTGCGCCGTTCGTCTCCGCGCTCGAGGGCCGGCTGTGCGGCGCCTTCGAGGTGCGAAACGCGATGGGCGAGGTGAGGAGGATGCAGGAGGCGCTCTTGCCGCTTCCCGCGCCGCTCATCCGCGCCTTCGCGCACCTGGCGCCGACCGAGAACCTGCCCGTGGATCTCGGCACGCACACGCTGACGCTGTGGGCTCCGCACGAGCTCATCGAGCTGCAGGTCGGCTATCGCTGGCACGGCTTCAACGGCAAGCGCATGCGCGAGTGGGACGAGCGGGTGGTCGTGTTCGCCGAGGACGGCGGGGATCCGCTGGCGCTGCGCCTCGACGAAGACGACGGGCCAGTCTGGCTGTCGCGGCGCGGCGAGGGCCGTCACGCATTTTTCGAGGCCGCGCCGGGCCTCGCCGATTTCTACGAGTGCGTGGCGCTCTGGCTCGAGACGGGCGAGGCGCGCGGCTTGGCCGCGGCGCTCGAGGCGAGATACGGCCCTGCCGCCGAGCGGCTCTGGATTTGGAGAGAGCTCGTCTCGCGTGTCGATGCGCGCCGGTAGGAATCCGGCGCGCCGGTCTGCGGGCTGGGAAGGGGCGATTCCGGCCGTTTCTTGAGGCCGATCGGCCGCCAGGCGCACGGAAACGGCCCGTGGAGCGGTTTTGAGCAATCCTGGGCCGGCTCGTTCGCCCAGTGGGCCATCTTGTGGCCCAGGGCGGCTCTTGCCCCAAGCGAGACGCGGGGCTTCGGCCCGCGACCGAGTGCTGGCGCCGATGTCGCCTCGCGGAGCGTCGTTTGTGGAAGTGAGGGCCGCCGTTCCCGCGCCTGTCGAGTGCGGCGAAGGACCGCGCAGGTGGCTGAGCTGGACTTCCGCCGTTGTGAGGGCTTTGACCTGCGGTCGAGCCGTGCCCGGCCAAGGGCGAGAGGAGCACCCGCGACGAGCCGCGGGCCGGCAAGACCTCTTGCCTGCTATCTTCGCGCTCTCATGTCGATCAAGCGCGTCTGTCTCATCGCCAACTCGTCCAAACCCGAGGCCCTTCAGCTCGTGCGCGAGCTGAACGAGCTTCTCCAGGCGCGCGGCATCGCGTCGGTCTGCGAAGAGCACGTCGGGCGGATGCTGGGGCTGCCCTACGGGAGCATCCCGGAGCTGGGCCAGACCGACCTCTGCATCGTGCTCGGCGGCGATGGAACGCTCATCCACGCCGCCTACGTCCTCGGCGCCAACCCGGTGCCGATTCTCGGGGTCAACCTCGGCGGGCTCGGCTTCATGACCGAGATTCCGCGCGCCGAGGTACGCCATGCGCTCGACAGGGTGCTCGCCGGCGACTTCAAGGTGGAGCCGCGGATGAAGCTTCGCGTACACCTCCACCGCGGCGAGGACGGGCGCAAGCTGCTCGACGCCGAAGTGCTCAACGACGCGGTCATCAACAAGGGCGCGCTCGCGCGGATCATCGTTCTCGAGGCCTCCATCGACGGCGCCTACGTGACGACCTACAGGGCCGACGGGGTGATCGTGTCGACCCCGACCGGCTCGACGGCCTACTCGCTGTCGGCCGCCGGGCCGATCCTCTATCCGACGATGCACGCGTTCATCGTCAACCCGATCTGCCCGCACACGCTCGCGCAGCGGCCCATCGTCATCCCCGACGATCGGGAGATAAACCTGCGCCTCAAGAGCGAGAGCTCCGAGGTCTACCTGACCCTCGACGGGCAGACGGGCCTGCCCCTCGTTCCAGGCGACCGCATCCAGATCAAGCAGTCGAAGAACAAGGTGCTGCTCGTGAAAAACCCCAACGTCGACTTCTTCGGCATCCTCCGCGAGAAGCTCGGCTGGGGAGAGCGGTAGGGCGAGGCGCCGCGGATCGCGCGGCTCGCGCGGCTCGGAAGCCTCGATCTCGGCGAAGCACGTGGTCGCGCCGGGCGATGGCGTGGCGCGACGGGTGCCGCGCCGGCCAGGGCAGCGCGCGCCTCGCCGGCCAGGGCGTGGTTTCGCTCGCCGGTGCCGCCCCCGAGCCCGCGCCGCCGCGCAGTGGGGACAGGCGAGCGGTACGCCGGTTCAGTGTCAGACCCTTGTGCTAACGAATGCCCCGGGGCGCGCAAGTCGGCTCGCGCTCCAAGCCGAGAGCGCTCGCCATGCCTCGGCACGCTCTGCGGCCGGCTGTCCGCAGACCTGGCGAGCGAAACACTTGTTCAGTGCCCGGCCGCTATGCTAGCAAGAGACCATGCTCACTGCACTGCGAATCCAGAATCTCGCGATCATCGACGAGCTGGAGGTGCGCTTCTCCTCCGGCTTTAACGTCCTCACCGGCGAGACCGGCGCCGGAAAGTCCATCCTCGTCGACGCGCTGCACCTGGTGCTCGGCGGACGCGCCAGCGCCGAGGTCGTGCGCACCGGCGCGGAGGAGGCGACGGTCGAGGCGCTCTTCGACGGGGTGGACCTCGGCGACCGGCTCGCGTCCCTCGGGCTGCCGTCGAATGGTTCCGAGCTGCTCGTGCGCCGGGTGGTCAGCCGCGGCGGGCGCGGCCGGGTCTGGATCAACGGCGCGCTGGCGACCGTCCATCTGCTCGAGCAGCTCATGCGCGGCCTGCTCGACATCAGCGGCCAGCACGAGCACGTCAGCCTCCTCGATCCGCAGCTTCACCTGCCGCTGCTCGACGCCTTCGCCAACCTGCACGGCGAGCTGTCGCGTTATCGCGAAGCGTACGAGCGGCTGGCCTCGACCGAGCGCGAGCGCGAGAGCCTGTTGAACGACGACGCCGAGCGCGAGCGGCGCGCCGACTATCTCGCGTTCCAGCTCGAGGAGATCGACAGGCTCGACCCGAAGCCCGACGAGCTCGGCGCGCTCGAGAGCGAGCGAAAGCGCCTCGGCTCGGCGGCCCGGCTCCGGTCGGTCGCCGAAGAGGCCGAGCGGGCACTCTACTCGGGCGAGGCGAGCGTCTCCGACGTGCTCGGGGCGACGCTCAACCGGCTCTCGGAGGCGGCCGGAATCGACGTGCGGTTCGAGACCTGGGTCGCCGCGCTGCGGACCGCGAAGGTGGAGATCGAGGAGGCCTCGCGCGAGCTGGGAGGCTACGTGCGCGGCCTCGACGACGACCCGAGCCGGCTGGCGGAGGTTGAGGAGCGGCTCGAAGCGATCAGGCGGCTGTGCCGCAAGCACGGCGGCGTCATCGCCTCGGTCCTGGCGCGCCGCGACCAGATGCGCGCCGAGCTCGAGGGCATCGAGCGGCGCGGCGAGCGGCTCGAGCAGATCGAGCGCGAGCGCGCAGAGCAGGGCGCGCGCGCCCTCGAGCTCGCCCGGCAGCTTTCGGCCCGGCGCGCGGAGGCGGCCCGCGGCTTCGCGCGCGCGGTCGAGACCGAGCTGGGGCGCCTGGCGATGGGGAAGACCGTCTTTCGCGTCGCGCTGCGCCCGTGCGAGGAAGGGATAGCGGTCGATGGACAGCCGCTCGGGCCGCGCGGAATCGACCTCGGCGAGCTGTTGCTGTCGCCCAACGAGGGCGAGCAGCCCAAAGCGCTCGCGCGCATCGCCTCGGGCGGGGAGCTGTCGCGGGTGATGCTCGCGATCAAGCGGGCGCTCGCGCGCATCGACCCGGTGCCGACCTACGTCTTCGACGAGGTCGACACGGGTATCGGCGGCGCGGTCGCCGAGTCGGTGGGTCGCCTGCTCAAGGAGGTCTCGCGAGAGCGGCAGGTGCTGGCGATTACCCACTTGCCGCAGATCGCCGCGCACGCCGACCTCCACCTCAGCGTCGAGAAGCTCGTGCGGAATCAGCGCACGGTCTCGCGGGTCGTGGCCCTCGACGACGAGGCGCGCACGCGGGAGATCGCTCGCATGCTCGCCGGCGTCGAGGTGACTCGCGCCGCGTTGCGCAACGCCGCGGAGATGCTCGTCAGCTCGAGGCGGCGCCGCCGCTAGCGGGCGGGGGCCGAGGACCCGCGGTCGCGGGCGCGCCGTGCGAGACCGCGACCGGGCCGCGCCGGTCCAGCGCCCGGATGCCGCGACGCCAAGGTGGGCCGGCGGACGCCCGGGGCCCTTTGCGTCCACGGCGCCGGTGCTCGAGCCGACCGGCGCGAGCGGTGGAAGGTCGGCGCGACACAGGGTGGGAGAAATTCTAGAGTGTAGGCACGCGCGCTTGTTGACCTCAAAGCCGTGCGGCCGGTAGATTTCTCCCCGCTCCAGACCTGCACACCTATGAGAGTCCTCGCCAAAGGTTTGTCGGACACCGGGCGCAAGCGCGACCACAACGAGGACAGCTTCCTCATCGACGAGGAGCTGAATCTGTTCGTCGTCGCGGACGGCATGGGTGGTCACGCTGGCGGCGGTACGGCTTCGCGAATTGCGGTCGAGACCATCGACGCCGAGGTCCGCAGGGCTCGAGCTCGCCCCGATCAGCCCCTGCGGCAGAAGAGCGCGCTGCAGGACTCGAAGATCCCCGACATCCTGCGGAGCGCGGTCGAGGCTGCCTGCGCGAACATCTACCACGCGGCCCAGGGAGATCCGCGCCTGGCGGGCATGGGGACGACGACCATCGCGCTGCTCATCAAGGACGACGCGGCCTTCTTCGCCCACGTCGGCGACAGCCGCGCCTACCTCGTACGCGGCAAGCTCGTTCAGCAGGTGAGCGAGGACCACAGTCTCGTCAACGAGCAGATCAAGGCGGGGATGATCACGCCGGACGAGGCGCGCCACAGCCGATACAAGAACATCATTACCCGCTCGGTCGGCTTCGAGCAGGAAGTGATGGTCGACGTGATGGGCTTGGTCTGTGAGCCCGGGGACACCTTCATCCTCTGCTCGGACGGCATGTCGAACCTCGTCGAGGACCACGAGATCCTCGAGATCGCGAGCAGCACCGAGCTCGCCTCGATTCCCAAGGGGTTGGTCGACCTCGCCAACGAGCGCGGCGGCGACGACAACATCACCGTCATCGCCGTGCGCACGCTGTAGAGGCGCCGCGAGAGCTCTCCGGTTGCGGGCGGCCTCGCGCCGGATCGACTGGCGCAGCTCCTGGGGGGCGAGCATCCGGCGCGGCGCGCGACGATCGGGCGGCGGGGCCGCCTGCCGATCGATGCTGCGCGAGGAGGCTTCCGCCCCTCGCCGACGCCCGTCCAGGGCCGCGGCCGCGGGGCGCGGACTCAGCGGAAAGCCGGACGCTCAGAATGTTGACTGAGAGCCTGAAGGCGATTAGAACCTGAAAAATGTTGAAGGGTTTCACGCGGGTGCGCGGCAAGCGCCCCCGCGCGCGGGTCCCGGGAGAACAGATGGAACGCTCGAACCGCCCTGCGGGCGCAAGTCGACTTGCAGCAAGCCGCCTGCTCATTCTTTCTGTCATCGCCGCGGCGCTCGGCGCGTGCGGCCCGACCAAGTCGACCGCACTGATCATGGACGTGGACGTCCAGATCGAAGCGGCGCGCACCGCTGGGGCCGAGAAGCTCGCGCCCTACGAGTACACCGCGGCCGTCGCGTACTTGCATAAGGCCAGGGAGGAGCAGGGCTACTCGGACTTCGAGGTGGCGATCGACTTCGCGAACAAGGCCCTCGACAACGCCATCAAGGCGAAGAAGAAGGCGATGGAAGCGAAGTCCGACGGCGCGCTGCCCGACGTCCCCACCTCGCCGCCGCCCGAGGAGCCTGCGACCGCGACCGACGAGCCTGGTCCGCGCACCGACGAGCTGGACGAGCCCGGCGAGCCGACGCTCTAGCCGTAGCTGCCTGCCATCCACCGCGCGCTGGAGAGCGCGCGCCGAGGGAAGAACGAGATGCGTCTTGCCCGATTCGGAGTGATTGCCCTGGCCCTGGCCACGCTGGCATCCGGCTGCGTGAGCGGCAACAAGATCCGCGCCAGCGGCGAGGTGATCCAGGCCGACATCCAGCGCGCCAGAAAGTCGGGCGCCTACCGGTGCGCACCCCGCGAGCTCGCTCTCGCCGAGGCGCACCTCGACTTCGCCTACGGCGAGGTCTCCGAGGGCAACAGCACGCGCGCCCAGGAGCACATCGTCGTCGCCGAGGAGAACATCAAGAAGGCGCTCGTGCTCTCCAAGGGCTGTGGGCCCAAGCAGGTGCTCATCAAGGAGAAGAAGGAGCCCGTCGTCGTCAAGATCGAGCCGACCGATCGCGATGGCGACGGCGTGCTCGACGCAGACGACGAGTGCATTGACGTGCCCGGCCCCGCCGAGAACAAGGGCTGCCCTTGGCCGGACACCGACAACGACGGCGTGATCGATCCCGAGGACCAGTGCCCCGAGGTGCCGGGGCCCGCCGAGAACAAGGGCTGCCCGGTCATCCGCGACACCGACGGCGACGGCATCCCGGACGATCTCGACCGCTGCCCGGTCGATCCCGAGGACAAGGACGGCTTCCAGGACGAGGACGGCTGCCCCGAGCTCGACAACGACCAGGACGGCATCACCGACCAGATGGACGGCTGCCCGATGGAGCCGGGCCCAATGGAGAACCGCGGCTGCCCGATCCGCGATCGCGACGGCGACGGCATCTTCGACCACCTCGACAAGTGCCCCGACGAGGCCGAGGACAAGGACGGCTACGAGGACGAGGACGGTTGCCCCGATCTCGACAACGACAAGGACGGCATCGCCGATGCCCAGGACGCCTGCCCGCTAGAGCCGGGCGTTGCCCAGGACGACCCGAAGCAGAACGGCTGCCCGCGCAAGATGCAGCTCGTCGTGGTCAAGAAGGACAAGATCGAGATCAAGCAGCAGATCAACTTCCAGTCCGGCAAGGCCAAGATCATCGGCAAGCGCAGCTTCCAGATCCTCGACGAGGTCGTCCAGGTGCTCAACGACTACCCGAGCATCAAGAAGATCCGCGTCGAGGGCCACACCGACTCGGTCGGCAGCAACCAGTTCAACCAGCGCCTGTCTCAGGCGCGCGCCGACTCGGTGGTCGAGTACCTGCTCAGCCAGGGCGTCAGCCCCGAGCGCATCGAGGCCGTCGGCTACGGCGAAGAGCGGCCCATCCAGTCGAACGCGACGGCGAAGGGGCGCGCGGCCAATCGCAGGACCGAGTTCAACATCGTCGAGCGCGACTAGCTTCGGCCTAGGGGTGGACCGCGGGTCCGCCCCGAACGCCCGAGGGGCAGTCGAGCCGAGCGCGGGACAACCTTGAGCATGCCGCAGCCGATGCACCGCGAGGGCTATGCGACGGGCCCTGGCGGGCTGCGCCTCTACTATCGAATCGACGGCGAGGCGGGGCCGTTCCTCGTCTGCGCGAACGGCATCGGCGTCTCGACCTTCTTCTGGGAGCCGTTCACGCGGCGCATGGCCGACCGCTACCGGGTCGTGCGCTGGGACTACCGCGGGCACGGGCGTTCCGACGGGCCCGCGGATCCGCGGGACATCTCGGTCGCCGCGTGCGCCGACGATCTCGCGGCGGTCATGGACGCCATCGGCATCGAGCGCGCCGTCCATCTCGGCCATTCGCTCGGCGTGCAGGTCGGGTTCGATCTCTACGCCCGTCGCCCCGAGCGCGTCATGGCGCTCGTTCCCACGCTGGGCACCTACCGGCGGTTCATCGAGACGTTCTTCGACTCGAAGTCGTCGCTGCGTGGCTTCGAGGTCATCAAGAGCATCGTCGAGAAGGCGCCGGGCCTGGTGACGCGCGCGACCCGGCCGGTTCTCACCTCGGGCGTCGCCGAGAGCCTCGCGCGGGTCATCGGCATCATCGATCCCTCGCTCGCTCCGCACGAGCTGATGGTCCCGTTCATGGAGCACCTGGTGCGGTTGGACCTGCGCACCTGGGTCGCGCTCGCCGAGGACATGCAGCGGTACGATGCCTCCGAAATCTTGCGGCGCATCGAGGTGCCGACGCTCGTCGTCGCGGCTGAAAGGGACCTCTTCACGCCGCTGCGCTTCGTCGCCGAGATGGCGGAGCTGATACCGGGTGCCGAGCTGCTGGTCATTCCGAACGCGACGCACGCCGCGCTCATCGAGCAGCCGGACCTGCTGAGCCTGCGCGTCTCGAAGTTCCTTGACGAGCGGGTCTTCACCAGCGGCGAGTGCGCTGCGGGGTGAGCCGCGCGGATGCGTGAGAGCTCGATTCGCCCGCGAGGTCGGCCGAGCTTCGCCGTTGCCCGGTGCGCGGGCGCGATATCCGCAACGGCGCCTTTGCTACCACCGCGCGAATCGTCGCTGGCGCCAACGCCTCCGCGCCGGCGCAAAGGGCAGGTTTGGGCCGCGAGCGCGGCCTCCCTCGGCGGTTGCCCCCTTGTGCGCTACCGCGCAGAAGACCGGGCGACCATCGAGGAGCCCGGCTCGCCATGCGCTGCGCCCTCCGAGATCGATCGCTTCGGCGACTCGAGGGGAGGGGGGCGCGCGCGGTGAGACGGCCGGGCGCCGGGTGGAGCTCTCGCGGCTACGGCCGCTGACCCCAAAGCTCACGGTGAGCCAATTCCGGCTCGAACGGGTGGCTTTCGGCTACGCGCGCCTGTGCTTCTTCGGCTCGGAAGGAGCTGAGGGCGGGCGCGACCTGAGAGCCTTGAGCTGGCAATCGCGAGGAAGCGCCCGTTGCGCGCCGACCTGGACCTCGAGCGACCGCACGCGCCTTCGCTTGGTCAGGGGGAGAAGCACATCATCGACCGGACGTGGGAGTGCAGGCCGACCGGCCGCTCGGTCAGACGGGCCTTCGCCTTTCCTTCTGGCAGGCCAGCAAAAAAACAAGGCGGACGACGCGCCAGGCGCGCCGTCCGCCGAGAAGACCTGCGATGTGGCTACTGCTCCTCGTCGAGCAAGTCGTCGGGACCGGGGCCGAACTCAGCGACGAACTTGCAGGGGCCACCGCGCGAGCAGATCTGAGCGGCGGCCTGCTGCTTCGGCGAGTCGAAGGTGATGTGGTGCGTGACGCCGTCCGGACAGGTCACGTCGAACTGCTCGGGGCTCGACATGCAGGTGAGAACCTCGTCGCCATCCTCGTACTTCTCCGAAGGGTCATCCTGGTGCAGGGTCAGCGTGCTGCCCGAGATGCATTGGCCACCAGGGCCGCCCTCTTCGACCACGCCCTCGGAGCAGAGCTGCTGGTTCCGGTCGATGAGGCGCATTGGCTTAGATTCATCGATGCCATCGCGATCGAGCCACATCTCCAGGACCTCGCCGCTTGGCCAGCGCTGAATCACCCGGCCATTCTCGTAGACGGTGCCCTGGCACTCTCCCTCCGGGTCGAAGCAGTGAGCGGTGAAGTCCTCGAGGCACGTCCCTTCGAACAGGTTTCCCTGCTGGAGGCTCGGGTCTTCGCAGTCGACCTCTTCGTGCGCGGCGTTGAGCATGTCGGCGAGCTCTTGGGGAGACGGGGCCTCGAGGCAGAACTTGCCCTTGTCGCCGTACTTGGCGAGCGCGTGCTTCAGGCACCATTCGTTGAGCTCAAACTGCTTGGAAATGCCGAAAACCTCGAAGCCGAAGGCCGCCATGATACAGGCCTGCGGGCCCACCTCGGCCGTCAAGCACTCCGGATTGGCGAACGGCTCGTAGACACCTTCGGCGTAGACGCCGACCGAGGCGTTCGGACCGGTGAGCTTCGCGGGGATGGCGACGATGCCCAGGCCAAGGACGAGCCTGACCCTGAGGTCCAGCGACGCTTCCGCCCTGGCCTCGTTGGTTACGCCCGCGGAGATCCCGCCGCTGGTGGTGATCGGGTAGGTGTCGTTGGGGATCATCCTGAGACCTTCGCGGTCGGTGTAGTGGAAGCCCACGGGAACATTGAGGCTCGCGTTCGCAGTCGCCTCGACGCGAACCTTGCCCATCGCCGAGCCAGAGAGCGTTCCCTCGAAGACCATCGAAGGCTTGAGCGACAGTCCCGTGGTGCCGAGCGGAATATCGCCGAGCGGAACATTCGCGAACTCGTTGCTGATCGAGACGCTCCCTGAGGCGACCGCCTCGGCAAAGACGGTGAGCTGTGCCTGCATTCCCAGATCGAACTTGACCAGCACTTCCTTGATGGGGATTAGCCCGATCTTGCCCTTGAACCGGCCGGTCGCGCTGGCGGGGAACGAGATGCCGCCTTCGACGCCGACGTTGAGCTTGCCCTCGGCGCTGGCGGTAATTTCAGGGTCCCAACCAGGAATGCTCAGGCTCTGCTTCTGAGAGGAGATGTTTCCGTTCTCATCGACATCGAAGCTCGACCCCTCGCCCAACTCGAGAGGAAGCTCCAGGTCGAAGTCGCCGTAGATGACGTCGGTCAGATAGATCTGCTCGACGGCGGCGATGATCGCGTCGCCGGACTTCTCCACGCTCACTACCCGGACCGCCCAGGTCTCTGAGCCGAGGATGTCGCCGGCCTTCAGCGAGGCGTTCGTGGTCGCGGCCTCGCCGGTGAGCGTGACGGTCTTCGCCTCCTTGTCGAGGACTGCGCCCGAAGCTTCGGAAGCAAAACGGATTTCGATGCCGGGGCGCAGATGGATGCCCTTGGGGATCTCTTCAAGGTCGCTATCGTCGATCGGCCGAATTGGATCGTTCGTGCAGCCGAACAAGAAGCCAATAGTGACAAGCACCAACCACGGTCTCGAGGAGAGTGGCAGCGGCATGATTCGTCTCCTGGGGGAATGGGGACCTCAGCACGACATTGGTTATCAGTCGGCTCGCTCTCCTGCCTATCGGTCAACCGCACGCGCTCCCGAATGCAATCGGGGGCTAGAGAGTATTCAAGCGGGCGTCGTCCCACGGCTTTTCGCCGATCGGCCGCGACGCTTCTTGTCAGAAGCGCGCCGGAGGATTGCCGCTCGGCGCCGACCGCCTCCGGCAATGCAGGCGTGGTCCCGAAGCCCGAAAGAAATCGAACACTATGTCTCAGTTGGTAGAGGAACGGGCGGCGGGGCGACGCGGGCGCTTCCTCAAGAGAAGTAGGCCGGCGCGCTTCCTTGGCGATTGCGGGAAACCGGCCCGACATCGTCGCCCAGACCGAGCGCGCCTGAGCGGGGTTCAGCCACCTCCGACTTGCCGTAACCGGATGGCTGAAGCGTTCGTGTCGGCTGCCCGACTTTGTCTGGATGCCAGACGGCCGACCTTCGTGCCGCGCCCCCGGCCTCACCTGAGGACAATGGACCGAACCTTCGCCTCGGCCGCATCCGACCTCGTCCGCGAGGCGTGAACGGTGTAGTTTCCCGAACTGGACAACCGTTCGTCTCGACCTTCCAATAGGGACCCCGTGATGCCCCGATGCCCTGCCTGCAGTGAGCTGCTCTTCCGCCGAAGAATCGAAGGCGTGGAGGCCGACGGCTGTCCAGGTTGCGGCGGGCTCTGGATGGACGCCGGCGAGCTTCAGGCGCTGGCGAAGACGCCGGCTGCCTTGCGCAAGCTCGACAAGATCTTCACGCCCGGCGTGCAGGCCGGAGAACCCGAGCCCAACGGCCGGTGTCCGCGCTGCGAGCAGCCGCTCGGCCAGATGGAGTTCGAGCAGTTCCGCGGCATTCGCCTCGACCGCTGCAAGGCCTGCGGAGGGATTTGGCTCGACCACGGCGAGGCCACCGGAATCGCCGACAGGCTCGACCCGCCGAGCGAGCCGGCGCCGGTCGCCGTCGCGCCGACCGTCATCGACTTTGCCACCGGAGGCCCGCCCGTCGCCTTTCGCGGCGATGTCGCCGCTTCGTGGGTTCCCGCGCCGACGGTCGCGTCCACCGTTCCAGTCCACGAGAGCCGCGGCCATTCCGAGTGGGGCGGGCACTTCTGGGACGAGGTGCACGCGTCCGACCATCTCACCGTCAAGCAGCGGTTCGAGATCGCGGAGCTGTTCGGCTTCGAGACGCGGAACAAGTACGAGATCTGGAGCGAGAACCGTGCGATTGGTTGGGCGGCCGAGCAGGGTAAGAGCGTCCTCGAATTCATCACCCGCCGATTCCTTGGCCACTGGCGAAGCTTCGAAATTCTGATCTTCGACGAGTCGCGCCAGCCGGTGCTGCAGGCTTACCATCCGTTCCGCGTCTTCTTCCAAAGGCTCGAGGTTTCTTTGGCGAACGGGACGTATCTGGGCGCCATCCAGCAGCGCTTCTCGTTGCTCAGCAAGCGCTTCGACGTCCAAGGGCCCGACGGGCGCGTGCTGATGACCGTCGATTCGCCCATCTGGCGGCTGTGGACCTTCCCGTTTCGTCGCGGCGCGGAGGAGGTGGGCGTGGTCCTCAAGCGCTGGGGCGGTCTGCTGACCGAGGGGTTCACCGATCGCGACAGCTTCACGGTGAAGCTCGGTCGCACGCTCTCGGATTCGGAGCGCGCCCTGCTGCTCGCCGCCGCCATCTTCATCGACCTGCAGTACTTCGAGCGGAAGGCGCAGTAGGCACCTGCCACGACCCTCTCGGATGAGCGCCGCGAGTGGCGGGCGCTGAGCGGTCCCTGGAGCGCGGCGGATGAGTCACGTCGAGCCGACGCGAACGTCGGCCCTCCGGAGATGGTGCACGAGCCCCAGGCCGGCTATCAGGGCGAGTGCGAGCAGGTCCTCACCGCTGCTCCCGAACCGGGGCTCGGTGCCTGGTCCCTGCTCGAAGATCGGGCTCGCCGTCAGTTGGCGTAAACGTGCGCGCTCTCGGCGGCCGTCGGCAGCAGCTCCATGCCGAGGTAGGTGAACATCACCACCGCGAAGCCCGCGATGGAGAGCCACGCCACACGGTTGCCGCGCCAGCCCTTGACGTGTCGAAGGTGCAGGTAGCTCGCGTAGACCAGCCAGGAGACGAGCGCCCAGTTCTCCTTCGGGTCCCAGAACCAGTAGTCGCCCCAGGCGCTCTTGGCCCAGACCGCGCCGACGAGCAGGCCGAAGGTGAGCAGCACGAAGCCAAGGCGGATCGTCTTGTAGGCCAGATCCTCGACAGAGATGGGGCCGCGCTGCGGCGTCTCGGCGCGGGCGGTCAGCGTCGGCTTGAAGAGCTGGACGATAGAGAAGGCGGTCGCCATGAACAGCGCGGCGTAGCCGAAGAAGTAGGCGGCGACGTGCGGGATGAACCAGCCGCTCTGGAGCGCGGGCGGAAGCCTGACGATCTCCGCCTCCCACTTGGCCAGGGCGACGAGCAACATGCCGAAGGCCCCGGCGGCCGCCGCGACGCCGAAGACCCGGGTGCGGTGGATGCGCTCGTAGCCGAGGTAGACCGCGGCGATGCAGAACGCGAGGAAGACGAGCGACTCGAAGAGCGACTGGAAGGGTGGGCGCTGCGCTTCGATCCAGCGGGCGACGATGAGGCCGGCGTTGCCGGCGACGGCTACGGCCATCAGCCCGGTGCCGACCTTGCCGAAGGTCGCGTTGGTCGACGCCCACACGAGCGCATAGCAGACGAATGCGCCGAGATACGCGAGCCCGGTCGCCGCGTAGAGCGGGTGTTCGGCAAGAAGAGAGAAGTCCACGCTATTTCTCCCGCCGCCGCAGGCGCGGCGAGACGTAGATCATGTAGATCACGCCGAAGAACATGAATCCAAAGCCCGCGAAGACCCAGCTGACGCCGGGGTCGCGAACCGCCTCGAGGCCCGAGTACTTCGGGTCGTTCGGGTCGTAGTTGACCTGGTAGAGCATCCAGTCGCCGACTCGGATCGGATCGTTGACGGCCACGACCTCCTCGCGGCGCGACTCGCCCTCGAGGATGGTGAGGTAGCTGCGAAACGCCTTCACCTCATTGCCGCGCGGCTCGAACACGAGCACCGAGCCGTTCGAGAGCCGCAACGCGTCCTGCTTGCTGGCGACGAGCAGGCTTTCCCCGGTCTTGCTGCCGTCGGTCACTTGCAGCAGGACCGCGGGGTTGTTCATTTCGACGGAGGCCGTCCCGGGTTCGTGCTCGATGCGCGCCTGCGCGTACAGCTTGCCAAAGCGCACCCCCGCGATCTCGCTTCCTTCGGCCAGCGGCACGAGCTCCTCTTTGCCGCCGCTGCGCACCAGCACGTTCTTCTCGGACCCGCTCACCGCGAGGATCGTCTCCGCCGTGACGCCGCCCGGCGTGAAGGCGTACGAGAGCTTGGGCCCGGCCTTGCCGTGGTCGTGGCCCGGAATGCGGGCGAACAGCCAGCGCCTGGCGCCGCCGGAGAGCTCGACCTCGAGCGCGGGGTTCATCGGGCGATTGCTGAGGCTGCGCGCCTGCTTCCTGGCGATGTCGTAGGAGAAGTGCGGCAGGAACTGCAGCGCCTTGACCTTGGTGCCGTCGGCGAGGGTCTGCTCCTCGCCTATCTTGATGGGCCGGGGCTCGCCGCCGTCGACCGCGAGCGCGTGGATGGGCTCGCCAGCGGGAATCTCGGGCCGCTGCCAGCCGAAGAGCACGGCGACCTTGCCGTCGGCCGACTCGACCTGGGCCTTCTCGCCCGGCATCAGCAGGGACTGCTGTCCGCCGACGGTGACTTCGATCGCAGGGGCGCCGCCGTCGGCCGTCTCTACGCCGCGCTCGGTGAGGACGAAGTCGGGGAAGAGCTTCTCGACCCTAAAGGACGCGCCGCCGGGCAGCTTTTGTTCGCTGCCGACCTTGGTCGAATAGCTGCCGGCGAGCCTCCAGCCCTGGGACTGCGAGGGCTCGTAGAGCACGACGCGATACTTCTGGAGGTAGCGATCGACGTCGAACCTGTCGAGCATCACCACCGCGCCGAGCGGGACCTTCTCGCCGGTGGGGACGCCGTTGCGGGTGACAGCGACGACGCTGGCCGGTGCGGCTCCGATGCGCAGGTCGACCCGGCCCTTGGTCGCAAAGAGCGCCGAAAGGCCCGCTCCGGCCAGGATGACCACGATGCCCAGGTGCACGGCGAAGAAGCCCACGTTGCGGCGGGTGATTGGCAACCGCAGCCAGGCCGAGGCGACCAGTCCCGCGACGAGAAGCGCGACGAGGCCCGCGAACCAGAGGCTGTGGAAGATGTCGTCGAGCCGCAGGCCGAGGACGAGGCCCGCGACCGCGCCATACTTGCTCCGGTAGAAGTCGGCCGGCTTGTCTTGAAGGACGAAGGTCCCCAGCGCCGAGGTCGCCGCCAGGGCGATGAGGACGACGGCCGCGAGCCGGAAGCCGCCGAGCGTCGCGAGCAGCCGTCCGCGGAGGACGAGCGCCGTCGCGACGAGCGCGATGCTGAGGGCGGTGGCGGCGACGACCGCGGCGACGGGGCCCGGCGGCACGAAGAGCTGCGCGACGGCGCCGACGGTCATCAGGCCTCCGACCAGGAGCGCGATGAGGCGCGCGTCCGAGCACGCAACCTCGGGTGTGGCCACCTGTCCGGTGTTGGCTGGAGCTTCACTCATGTTTGTTTCATCTCCGGGGGCCCGGGGCGAGAACGGATAGTTGTTAGTTATAAGTTCTTAGTTGGGAGTGGGTGGAGGGCCGCTGGCCTGGGGCAACTGAGGCCGCTCATCGTATTCGCGTCGGTGACACTCGACTCTCGGCTCTCGACCCTCGACTCTCGACTGTCGCCTTCCGACTAAACCGTTCGCGAAAAGGTCCGCTTGCCCTCGCCGAGATAGGCGTCGAAGACCATCGCGACGTTGCGCACGAAGAACCGCCCGAGGGGCAGCAGCTCGACCTGCGAGCCGGTGAGCTTCACCAAGCCGTCGGCCTCGAAGGGGCGCAGCCGCTCGAGCTCGCGGTCGAAGTAACCGCCGGCGCCGAGGTCGACCCAGAAGTTGCACATGAGCTGGGTGATGACCGCGCGCCGGCGCTGGTCGTCGTCGCTGAGGACGATGCCTCGCTCGGTCGCGAAGCGGCCTGCCGAGATCGCCTCGTAGTACTTGCTCAGCGGATGGACGTTCTGAGCGTAAGCACCGTGGACGTCGCCGATGCCGGTGACGCCGAAGGCGACGCAGTCGGAGGCCGCGGTGACGGTGTAACCCTGAAAGTTGCGGCCGAGGCAGCGGCGCTCCTGCGCCTTCGACAGCTCGTCGGCCGGCAGGGCGAAGTGATCCATGCCGATGGGGCGGTAGCCCGCCGAGGCGAACGCCTCGTAGGCCTGCAGGAAGAGCGCGAGCTTGTCCTGGCCGGCCGGCAGCCACGCGCGGTCGATCTTCTTCTGGTGCGGCCGCAGCTCCGGCAGGTAGGCGAAGGAGTAGACCGCGACGCGGTCGGGCCGCATCGCGAGGATGGTCTCGAGAGTATGCCCCCAGCCTTCGGGGGTCTGGTGCGGAAGGCCGTAGATGAGGTCGAAGTTGACGCTGGAGAAGCCCAGGCTGCGCGCGTACTCGAGCAACGCCCGCGTCCCTTCGGCGGGCTGGATGCGGTTGATCGCCTGCTGGACCTTCGGGTCAAAGTCCTGCACGCCCATCGACAGCCGGTTGAAGCCGAGCCTGTGCAGAAGCTCGAGCTGAGCCCAGCTCGTCACCACAGGGTCGATTTCGATGGCCACCTCGGCGTCCGCGCCCACGGAGAAGCTCGAGGTGATCGCGTTCCACAGGCGCGTGATTTGCGCCTCGGTGAGGAAGGTCGGGGTCCCGCCACCCCAGTGGATCTGGGCGATGCGGCGCCGCTCGCCGAGGCGCTCGGCCACCATCTGCATCTCGCGCACGACGTGGTCGAGGTAGCGGTCGGCCTTGGCCGTGTCGCGAGTGACGACGACGTTGCAGCCGCAGTAGGCGCACATCTCCTGGCAGAACGGCAGATGCACGTACAGCGAGAGTGGCTGGGCCGCGTCCTGGCGGCCGGCCTGCTCGAGCCGGGCGGCGTAGTCGTCGGGACCGAAGCTCGCCGTCCACTCGGGCGCGGTCGGATAGCTGGTGTAGCGAGGCCCGGCGGCTTCGTAGCGGCGCACCAGCTCTTCGGTCGGTTTCGGGAAGTGCGACGAGGACATCTGCTAGGCGCCCGAGTAGCCGAGCTGTTGCAGGTCTTGTTCGACGAGGAGGGCAAGCGCCGCTCCGATGCCGGCGTAGACAGGCGTCTGGGCGGCTTTCAGCTCCTCGGCCAGGTCGGCGAGACAGGCGCCGGCGTGAAACGAGAGCAGCTTCGCCTGGACGTCGCTGAACGCGGCGGCCTCGGGCAGTCTCTTCGCCTCGAAGGCGCACGCGGCGCGCTCGGCGAGCACGGAGACGACGTGCAGCTCACTGACCCGCTCGCTGCTGGCGAGGGTGTCCGCCGCCGAGAAGGCCGAGTCGCGCACGCCGCAGTTCGGCCACTTGCAGCGCATCGCCACCTTCGGCTGCGGAGGGGCGAAGAGCTGACCGTAGTCGCGGCTCGCCGCCTGCTCGTCGAACGCGCCGAGGGCCTGGCGCAGCGTCTCGGCGGCCGGGGGCGCACCGGCAAGCTCGTCGAGCGCGCGCCTGGCCGCGTCGAAGGCGCAGGGCCTAGGCGGCATGCGCAGCAGCTCGAAGAGGTGCCGGTAAAGGGTCGAGCGGGCCGCGTGGAAGGTTGCGAGCTCTTCGGGCAGGGTCGGAAGCCGCATGGGCTGGGATGTCATGGCTTTCCCCTGAGGTCGGAGGGCAGCGCCGCCGGTGCCCGAGAGGGCCTGGCCGCAGCGCTTCGTGTGGTTCTCGAGGTTGGCCGACATTGGTAGCACCTTTCCGCCGCGGCCGGGCACGCCAAACGTGCTCCGCCAAGACCGCACGCGCGCGGCGCCCGTGGAGACAACGTCAACACGGCAGCGGCGCGGACAATCCCGAGCGCTCGCCCGGCGCGAGGGCGGCCTGTCCAGACAGAGCTTGTTACCGGTCCCTTGGCCGGCTGCGACCTTGAACTAACAGGGTTTCGGACGGGCGCGACCAACCGACTCCGACGTATGGGATACCGAGTCGAGATCGAGGACGTGCGGGGAGCTGTTAGTTAGGAGCGGGCTCGGTCAGGCGGGCGTCGGCACCGTCAGCCCGCCGTATCCGACGACCTGGTCGAAGTCCCCGCTCGTCTCGCCGCTGTGGCCGTAGCGGACGAGCTCGGCCGAGCGCGCGCCGAGCGCGCGGGCCGCCGCGAGCACGACGGTAGTGGGCACGTAGCCGCACATCGAAATCTCCCGGGCCTGCACGGTCTCGAACAGGCCCTCGGGATCGACGGCCCTGACCCGATCGATGGCGAGCATGTCGAGATCGCGCGCCTCGTCCGCAGGGACGTAGTGCGAGAAGTCGGTGCTCGCGACGAGGAGCACCTCGCCGCGCCTGTCGGCGACGGCGCCGGCGATCCGCTCGCCGAGCGCGAGGCACTCGACCTGCGTCAGGCCGCCGAGGCAGAGCGGGACGATGCGCACCTCGGGATTGCGGGCACGGAGGAAGGGAAGCTGCACCTCGACTGCGTGCTCGAGGTGGTGGGCGGCCTGGTCGTCGGCGAGGCCAGCCTGGCGTTTGAGCTCGCCGGCGAGCTCGACGTCGACCGGCAGCTCGGCGCCGGGCAGCAGCCAGGACCCGGACGACCAGAGCGAGCGGCGCTCGCCGCGCCCGGTGTGGTTCGGGCAGAGGACGATGACGGTGCGCGGCACCTGGACGCGCGCGAAGGCCGCTCCGGCGATGGCGCCGCTGTAGATGTAGCCGGCGTGGGGGGCGACGACGGCGAGCGCCGGCGAGGCGGCCACCTCCGATTGCAGAAAGCCAGCAACCAGGTTTGACAGGCGGGCCGGGTCTCCGGGGTAGAAGCGGCCGGCGACGGCAGGTCTTCGAATCCAGCGCATGGGCAGACGAACCTCCGAACGACACCTCAGCCGAGCAGGGAAGCGCCGGCGCGGTCAAGCCTCGAAGGGAGCGGCGCTCCCCGAGGAGCCGACCGTGGCGCCCTCGGGCTTCGCCGTCCGCACCGGCGCGACCGGCGCGACCGGCGCGGACCGGAGGCAGGTGACGGACCCGCTCGCGCTCGTCGGGATGGTCACATCGCGCCTTCCAGAACAGTTGCGCGGTCGCCTTGCTTCGGGAAGGGGCGAGGCACCCTCGTGCCGGCCACCGGGGCGCTCGCATTCGCTGCGTCTCGGCTCGGCTCCTCGACGGGCGCATGGCAATGAATAGGAATCTTTAAAAACCCAATAAAATCGATCCCTTAGCAAACATTGTTGATCGAGCTGGGCTGACAAAGAAAATCGGGGCCTTTCTAACGAACCACTTCCC
>JBMNNX010000439.1:0-3849 GCA_050942745.1 Myxococcales bacterium | reverse complement strand
GATCGGCACGAAGGCCGGCGCTCCACACTCTCGACGCGCGCACGCCGGCACGAAGGCCGGCGCTCCGACTCTCGACGCGCGCACGCCGGCACGAAGGCCGGCGCTCCACACTCTCGACGCGCGCACGCCGGCACGAAGGCCGGCGCTCCACACTCTCGACGCGCGCACGCCGGCACGAAGGCCGGCGCTCCGACTCTCGGCGCGCACGCCGGCACGAAGGCCGCGTTCCCGCTCCCCCTACAGGCAGGTGCCGCTGGCACAGGCGGCGTTCGCGGGGCAAGCTCGCCCGCACTCGCCGCAGTTCGCCTCGTCAACGAGCAGGTCAACGCAGCCCGACGCGCATCGCGTCAGCCAAGGCAGGCATCCGGAGACGCACACGCCGTTCAGGCAGCCTTCTTCGAAGCCGCAGCGAACGCCGCAGGCGCCGCAGTTCTCCCGATCGTGGCCGAGGTCGACGCATTCGACGCCGCACGGGGTCAGCCCCTCGGAACACACCAGCGGGCAGCGGTCGGGCGGGCAGACCGCGAGCGCGGGCTGGCAGAAGCCGTTCACGCAGATCTGGTCCTGACCGCAGGCTAGCCCGCACGCGCCGCAGTTGATCCTGTCGACGAGCAGGTTGCGGCACTGGCCGAACGGCGGGCACTCGACGAAGCCCGGCGGGCAACCAAAAGTCGCGCCCTGGCACATGCCCGACCGGCAGATCTCGCCTGGCCGGCAGGCGAATCCGCAGGCGCCGCAGTTCGAGGGATCGGAGAGCAGGTCGCGGCAGAAGTTCAGCGAGCACTGGGCGAAGCCGGGCGGGCAACCGTCGGTCAGCGGCCGCACCGGACAGACGCTGCCGATGACGCTGCCGATGAAGCAGTCAACGCAAAAGCCGGTCAGCAGGTCCGGGCACAACCCGTCGGCGCAGACCGGTGGCGCGAGGATCTCTCCGGCGACGCAGGTGTCGCCGAACAGCATTCCGCCCGCCGGGCAGGCGAGCCCGATGAGCGCGCTCGCGTCGCTCTTGGCCTCGTCGGCCTTCGACCCCGGCGGATAGATCTCGCAGCCGAGCGACAAAGCCGACGCCATTACCAGGACGGCCGCCCATGAGCCGTGCAACAGCGTTCTCACCGACGCCCCCTCCCCAGCTACACGCTGGCCCTTTGAACTTGGGCTCTTTCGACACACGGGCAATCGCGCCCCCGGCCGGGAGAACCGGTCAGGACCGCGGCGCGTGCTCGGCGAGGATGCGCCGCACGCTCTCGTCGAGCTGGGTGACGAGCACCGCGACGAGGCTGTCGAGCTCGCCCGTCTCGAGCTTCAAGCGCTGGGCGAGCGAGCTGCGCGTGCCCTCGAGCAGCGCGCGGCGAGCCTCGATGAGCCAGCGCCGGACCGTCGAGGCATCCACTCGATAGATGCGGCCGATCTTCGTCGTGGTCAGCCCGTCGATGAGCTGCAGCTTGAGCAGCGTGCGCTGGCGCGGCTCGAGCGCTGCGAAGGCCGCCTCGAAGCAGGCCTTGAAATCGCCTCGATAGCGCGCCTTGACGAAGCCGAGCTCCGGCGGCGCGGCCGGCATCACCAGGGTCGCGAGCGGAGCCTGCTCGATGGGCACGTCGCGGCGCGTCTCGCGTACCAGATTGAGCGCGGTGCGGATAGCCGCCATCCGCACCCAGGTCGAGAGCGGCCCTCGCCCCGAGTAGTCGGCGATTTTCCCCGGGCCGCCGACGAACAGCTTCTGCCGCAGCGCCTGCAGCGCGTCCTCCACGGTCTCGGGCGACAGCCCGCGCGCGAGCAGCGCGGCGCGCGCGTCGGGGATGAGCCGGCGCTCGAAGTGCGCGAGTGCCGCCGGCTCACCGCGAGCGCAGGCGGTCGCGAGGCAGAGATCCTCGGCGTGCAGCCGGCCGAGAGCTTCGAGCGGCGAGCCATCCCGCGGCAGGCGCGCCGCGAGCGCTTCGGCGAAGCACGCTTCGAGGTGCGCCAACCCTGGCCACGCCTCGCGGACGGCGCCGATCAGCCTCTCGAGAGCCGCGTCGATCTCCGCCGGCTCCACGTCCTCGGCGCGCTCGCCGATCCGCTCGAGAAAGAGGTCGCTGAGGCGCTCGGGCCGAGACATGGTCGGCGGGGATTGTCGTCCGCGCCCGAGCGCCGTTCAAGGCGCGCCGCCGCTCGCCGCAGTTACGCGCCCGCGGGGCCGCGGGGCCACCGTGTCGCGCGCCGCGATGCGCCGCTCGCCCCCGCGCCGAGCTACGCTCTGGCTCGAGATCCCCATGCCCTGCCCCGACCTCAACGAGCTGCTCGACCTCGGCCGCGGAACGCTCGACGGCGAGCGCGCCGACGAGCTCGCCCGCCACCTTGACCTCTGCGACGTATGTCGGGCCCTCGTCGCCGAAGCGACCGGCGGGAGCGTCCGCACCCCGCCCCTCGCCGAGCAGACGGCGGGCACCGAGCTCGATCCGCCGGAGATGTTCCCCAAGCTCGGCCGCTACGTCGTGCTCGACCTCTTGAACGCGGGCGGCATGGGCGTGGTCTACGCGGCCTACGATCCCCAGCTCGACCGCAAGGTCGCCCTCAAGCTGTTGCGCCCCGAGAGCCTGGGCGCGGAGACGCTCGAACAGGCGCAGGCGAGGCTGCTGCGCGAGGCGCAGGCGATGGCGAGCCTCTCGCACCCCAACGTCGTGCCGGTCTTCGACGTAGGGACCGTCGGCCGCCAGGTCTTCGTGGCCATGGAGCTCATCGACGGCGGCACGCTGACCGACTGGCTGACCGCAGAGCGGCGCGGCTGGCGCGAGGTCGTCGAGATGTTCCTTCAGGCCGGCCGCGGGCTCGCCGCGGCGCACGCGGCGGGCATCGTTCACCGCGACTTCAAGCCCGACAACGTCCTCATCGGCCGCGACGGCCGGGCCCGCGTCTCGGACTTCGGCCTGGCGCGGCCCGCAGCTTCCGATCTCGCGCGCGCCACCGGAGACCGCGGAGCCGGCGCGCACGAGTCGAGCCTCGCCGGGACTCCCGCGTACATGGCGCCCGAGCAGTTCGAAGGCAGAGGCGTGAGCGCGCGCAGCGACCAGTTCAGCTTCTGCGTCGCGCTCTGGGAGGCGCTCTACGGCCGGCGCCCCTTCGCCGGCCAGACGGCCGAGCAGCTCGCCGAATCGGTGCTCTCGGGCGCGACGCCCTCGCCGCCTCCGGGCTCGAACGTCCCCGGGTGGCTCCAGCGGGCGCTGCTTCGCGGCCTGAGTCGCCGGCCCGAGGATCGCTTCCCGTTCATCGACGGGCTGCTCGACGAGCTGTCGCGAAGCTCGGTCGGAGGCAGGCGGCGCCGCAGGCTCGCCGCGGCCGCCGTCGCGCTCTCCATCGCCCTCGCCGCCGCCTTCATCCAGCTCGGGCGCCACCTCGCGCAGCGCTGCGGGGGCGTCGGCGCCGAAATCGGCGGCGTCTGGAGTTCCGCTCGACGCGAAGCGCTGCGCAAGGCCTTCGCCGACGCGAACGTGCCCTATTCGTCGGGATCGCTTCGCACCATCGAGGCCGCGCTCGATCGGTTCGCCGCCGCCTGGTCGCAGCGGCGGCGCGCGGCCTGCGAGGCGGGTTCGGAAGAGCCGCAGCTTCGTTGCCTGCGCAGGCAGCTCGTCGATCTCCGCGCGCTCCTCCAGCGGCTCGAGTCCGGGGACCGCGCGGCGATCGAGAGCGGCGCCGCGGCAGCCAGCCGGCTCGCGTTCGAATCCGCGTGCGTCGGCTCGCTCGGGTTGGGCGCGGAAGAGCCGCTCGAGGTGCTGGAGGCGCTGGCGCGGACCGAAGCGGCGCTGCTGACCGGCGCAACGGGCGACGCGCTCGCCCTCGCAAAGAAGGGCCGCGAGCTCGCGGCCCGCGCCGGAG
>JBMNNX010000378.1:0-5270 GCA_050942745.1 Myxococcales bacterium | reverse complement strand
TGGCCGCTCTCGCAGTCCGCGTCCACCCGGCATGCCCGCGCGAGCCCGCAGGGCGGGCACACCTCGCCGCCGCAGTCGATGTCGGTCTCGTCGCCGCCCCTGCGCTCGTCCTCACAGGGCCCGAGGCACCGGCCGTCCACACAGCGACCCTCGCCTCCGCAGCTCGCGCCGTCGCAGTCCTCGTCGGCGCAGTCGAGGCGCCCGTCGCAGTCGTCGTCCACGCCGTCGCCGCAGCTCTCCTCGCTCGCCGGGCAGTCAACGCACTCGGCCGCGCGGCAGGCCTGCCTCGGCGCGCAGACGGCGCGAAAGCACGCGGCGACGCACTCGCCGGCCGAACAGACGAGCCCCTCGCCGCACGGCTCGTCGCCGCAGGCCAGCGGATAGCACTCCCCGGCGATGCACACCGCGCCCTCGGCGCAGCTCTTCAGCGCGCAGCTCGCGTCAACGCACCGGCCGCCGACGCACACCTCGTCGTCCGCGCACGGCTCGGCGCAGGAGGTCGGCAGGCACTGCCCGGCGACACAGCGCTCTCCCTCGGCACAGAGGGACTCCGGGCAGGGAGCCGGAACGCAGCGCCCCTCGCGACACGCCCGGCCCAGCGGACAGCCGGAGGTATCGGCGCACCCCTCCGAAGCGGCCGGCAGCTTCGGTCGGCAGGCGAGCGTAGCGAGGGCGAGCGAGGCGAAAAGCACGAGCAATGATGGACGCATGGGACGGTCACTATAGCGCGCCGTCCGCCCGCCGAGTGTCGCCAGTCACAACCTGGCTGCCAGGCTCGACTGTTGAAAAGCTGCAAGTTCGCCGCTAGGGTCACGCTCAGCGCGCGGCACAAAGCTCCAGGCAAGACCACGGGCGCGCTCGGGGGGAAGACATGAACGCGGCGAGTGAGCCGGGCGCTTGGGACGCCCTCTCGGGCGGCGACCTGACAGGGTCGCTGCTCGAGGCGCTTTGGGGGGCGCCAATCCCGATTGCCATCTTCGACAGCCAGCTCCGCGTCTCGCGCGTCAACGCCGCGATGGCGCAGCTCAACGGCCTGAGCCCATCCGCGCACGTCTGCCGGCGCTTGAAAGAGGTGCTGCCGCTGCTCGACGAGTGGACCGAGGAGCCGCTGCGCCAGGTGATGCGCACCGGCCAGCCGCTTCTCAACGTCGCCTACTCGGGCGAGACCGAGGCGGTGCCCGGCGTCAAACGCGACTGGCTCGGGAGCGTCCTCCCGGTGCGCGGGCCGCAGAGCGAGACCGCCGGTCTGTGCGTCATCGTCCACGAGATCTCCGCGCTCAGGCGCCAGGAGGACGCCGCCCGGCGCGCCCAGGCCGACGCCGAGCGGGCGCGGCGCCGGCTCGAAGCCCTTCAGCAGATAGGCGAGCCGCTGTCGCGAGCCCTGACGCCTGCCCAGGTCGCGCACGTCATCCTCCACGTCGGCCTGCCGCTGCTCGAGGCCAACGCCGGAGCGGTGGCCGCCGTCGAGGAGCAGGGGTTGGTCCTCCTCGGACGCTCCGGGTTCAGCGACGACATCCTCGCGCGCTGGGAGCGCACCCGGAGCGCGCGCCCTGCGCCCGACTCCGACGCGATGGCCTCCGGCAACGCCGTCTTTCTCGAGAGGCTCGAGGAGGACGCCGGGAAGCTCTATCCCGAGTACGCGCGCCTGCTCGGGCCCGTCCCGTTCGCCTCCGGGGTCGTGGTCCCGCTGATGGCGGACGGGCGCGCCCTCGGGCTGCTGGCGCTCGCCTTCGAAAGCCCGCGAGCGTTCTGCGGCGACGAACGGTCGTTCATCCTCGCGCTCGCGGCTCAGTGCGCGCAGGCCCTGCATCGCGCCCGGCTCTTCGAGGCCGAGCAGCAGCAGCGGGCCCGGGCCGAGCAGAACGCGCTGCTGCTCGACACCTTCATCGCCGCCGCTCCGTGCGGCCTCGCCTTCTTGGACATCGAGCTTCGCTACCGGAAGATCAACCCCGCGCTCGCCGCCATCAACGGCCAGCCCGTCGGCGCTCACCTCGGAAAGCCGGCCGACCAGGTGGTGAGCCACGCGGGCGCCGTCGAGGCGCTCCGGCAGGTGGCCGCGACGGGCGCGCCGCTCGAGGGGCTCAGCATGGCCCTCGAGGACCCGGAGGGCTCCGGGCGTCTTCGCTCCTGGCTGTCGAGCGTCTTTCCGGTCTGCGGACCGGAGGGCGCACTGCTGGGCGTCGGCGCCACGGTGACCGAGGTGACGAGCCTGCGCGAGTCCGAGCGCGAGCGCGAAAGGCTGCTCGGAGAGCTACGCGAAGCGCTGCGCGAGCGCGACGAGTCGGTGGCGCTGCTCGAGCACCTCCTCGACGCCGCTCCCATCGGCTTCGCCCTGCTCGGCCCCGATCTCCGCTTCCTCAGGGTCAACCAAGCCTTCGCCGCGCTCTGCGGGCACGAGCCGGCCGAAGCCTACGCCGGGAGGACTGCGGCGGACTTCTTCCCCGCCGCGTGCGCCGAGGCGGCGACCGCGCAGTGGGCGCAGGTGCTCGCCACGGGCGAGCCGATGTTCGAGGTCGAGCTCTCGGGCGAGAGCGGCGGCAGGCGCTGGACCTACCTCGGGAGCTGGTTCCCGGTCCGCTCGGGCGAGCGCGTCCTGGGGCTGGGGCTCGTCCTTCGCGACGTCTCCGCCCAGCGCGCCGCGCAGGAGTTCCAGCGGCACCTGCTCGGCATCGTGGGCCACGAGCTGCGCAACCCGCTCGCCGCCATCTCCGCCTCGACGGCCAGCCTGCTGCGCGCCAGCGCGCTTTCGGAGCGCGATCGCCAGGTCCTCTCCCGAATCGCCTCGAGCAGCGCGCGCATCGAGCGCATCGTCTCCGACCTGCTCGACTTCACGCTCGTGCGCGCAGGCAAGGGCATCCCCATCTCCCCGCGGCCCGCGGATTTCGGCTCGCTGTGCCTGCAGGTCATCGACGAAATCCAGGCTGCCCAGCCGCGGGCGAAGATCGAATGCCACGGCGAAGGCGACGCGCGCGGCGAGTGGGACCCCGCCCGCCTGGCCCAGCTCGTCGGCAACCTGGTGTCAAACGCGCTCAAGCACGGCGAGGACGGCAGCCCGATCCATGTCCGCTGGCGCGGCCTGGAAAACGAGCTGCTCATCGAGGTGCGGAACTCGGGCGAGCCGATAGCCGAGGCGCTGCTCCCTCAACTCTTCCAACCCTTCGAGCAGGGCGCTCGCAGCGACCAAGGCGTCGGGCTCGGGCTCTTCATCGCCCGGCAGATCGCGGCCGCGCACGGCGGCACCATCGAGGCGCGATCGGGCGAGCCCGAAGGCACCGTCTTCTCCGTCCGGCTGCCGCGCCAACGCCAGGCCGGCCCGGTGCCCGCGAACCGAGAGCCGCGGCGATCGCCCGCGGCCTGAACGCAAAGCGGCCGCCCGAAGTGAGCTCGGGCGACCGCGGAGAAGGTCTAGGGCGCGAACCGATCAAGGGCGAGGCGGCAGGCCGATGATCTCGCGGGCCTGGGCCGGGGTCGCGATCTCGCGGCCCTTGCCCTTGGCCAGCTCGACCGCCTTCTGCACGAGCTCGGAGCTGCCTTTGGCGAGCACGCCCTTGGAGATGAAGATGTTGTCCTCCAGGCCGACGCGGGCGTTGCCGCCGCGCTCGGCCGCGTACTCGACCATCGGCAGCTCCATGCGCCCGATTCCCGCGATGCACCAGGTGGCGCCCTCGGGAAGCTGCGTCAGCAGGTAATCGACCGCGTCGGGGCGGGCCGCGAGGCCGCCGGGCACGCCGAGGACGAAGTCCCAGTGGCCGGGGAAGTCCACAAGGCCCTGCTTGTGGAGGTACTTGGCCTCGTCGATCATCCCCGCGTCGAAGATCTCGAACTCGGGCTTGATGCCCGCGGCGCGGATGCGCTGGGCGATGTCGCGGGTGAGCGGGCGCGGGTTCGAGAAGACCTCCTCGCCGAAGTTGACCGAGCCGGTCGACAGCGTCGCCATCTCGGGCTTCAGCTCGCCCGAGAGCGTCAGCGGCTGGCAGCGCTCCTCGCCGCTCATCCCGACCGCGCCGCCGGTCGAGACCTGGATGATGACGTCAACCTGCTTGCGGATGAGGCGGATCGCCTCGCCGAAGAGCGCGGCCTCCTGCGAGGGCGTGCCGTCCGGCTTGCGCGCGTGCAGGTGCACCATCGCCGCGCCCGCCTCGCGGCAGCGCACCGCTTCGGCGGCGATCTCCTCGGGCGTGTAGGGGATATGCGGGGTGTCCTTGCGCATCACCTCGGCGCCGACGAGCGCGGCGGTGATGATCATCGGCCTGTGGGCCATCGGGTCCTCCTTCGAGTGGTGCGCGCGGTCATCCGCGCCTCGAGGCCGCGCGCGCGGACCTGGCCTTCGAGGCGGGCGGTGAGAAGACAGGACGTCCTGCTCGATGTCGAACAGGGTCCGAAACCGCCCGCTAGGTTGGGCCAACCGCGGCGGGAAAGCGAGCGAAAAGACGGCCTTCGCGCGCTCGGCGAGGCGCCAGGGCGATCGCGGCGACGCGCCGCGCCCGCTCGGCGCGCGTTGCTGCCCATCCACCGCCATCAAGGCCGCCGGCACGAAAGCCGGCGCTCCCCGACCGACCGCGTCCCGAGCCGGACGCATTCGGGCTCCGGCCCTCCGCTCGCCGGCGCTCAGGTCACCCGGAGCACCTCGTCGATGGTCGTCAGGCCCATGGCGAGCTTGAGCACCCCCGACTCGCGCAGCGTCCGCATCCCGCGCTGGCGCGCCGCCGCGAAGACCTCGCGACCGCCTCCGCCGCTGATGATGAGGTTGCGGATCGAGTCGTCCACGTCGAGCATCTCGAAGATGCCGGTGCGCCCGCTGTAGCCGGTGTTGCGGCACTTCGGGCAGCCCTCGCCGCGGCGGAACGAGCAGCCCTGCGGCAGCAGCGGCAGGCAGACCCCGAGCGCGGCGATCTCGTCGGAGGTGAGCGTCGTCTCCACCGCGCAGCTCGGGCAGATCTGGCGCACGAGCCGTTGGGCCATCACGCCGATGAGCGAGCTGGCGACGAGGAAGCGCTCGACGCCCAGGTCGATCAGGCGCGTGACCGCGTCGCAGGCGTTGTTGGTGTGCAGCGTCGAGAGCACCAGGTGCCCGGTGAGCGCAGCCTGGATGGCGTTCTGCGCGGTCTCGCGGTCGCGGATCTCGCCGACCATGATGATGTCCGGGTCCTGGCGCAGCAGGTGGCGCAGCGCGGTGGCGAAGTCGAGGTCGATCTTCGGCTGCACCTGGATCTGGTTGAAGCCCTCCCAGACCATCTCGATGGGGTCTTCGATGGTGCTGACGTTCACCT
>JBMNNX010000377.1:0-5277 GCA_050942745.1 Myxococcales bacterium | reverse complement strand
AGCTCTCGGGCGTCAACCCGCGCGACTACCTGCGCACCGCGGTCGATGCCGCTCTGCGTGGCGACGCGCCGCCGCTGCCCCACGAGCTCGCCGCCTCGGCAGCCAGCCAATAGGCTCGAGCGCTCACGCAGTCTCCTCCCAGCGTTTCAGGCTTCGCACGACTCTCTAAGTCCGTCACGACGGGGACGGGCGAGGACTTACGCTCATACTCCCCGAGCGAAGAACCAACCGGCGTTACCCCGACAGGTGAAGGCCAAAGGTGAGCAACTTCGCCGGAAACTACGGCCGACAGGGCCGCCAAAGGTCAAAAAGCCTGTCGCCTCCCCTAACTGATTGGCATTGGGCCTAGCGCCGCCTCCAGAAGAGGAAGCGGAAGTAGATCCCGACGATCGCCAGAGCGACCACGAAGACAAACCCTCGGGTTCTGGGGATAGCGAGCAGGACGAGAAGCACCGCGATGCCCACCGCGATTGCGACGGCCTTGAGGTTGGCCAGCAGGAGCGCCGAGACCCTACGGCTCGTGGACATCGGCAGACCACCAGACCCAAGCATCGCCTCGCGCTCCTCGGCGTCGAGGCGCGCGCGGGTCTGCGCTGCGACGCGAGCGGCGAGCTCCGCTGCCGCCTGCTGCCGCTGAGCAGCCAGGCTGGTCTGCATGGCAGCCCGCTGCTGGCGTAGCTGCTCGAGCGCTTGCGCCTCTCGGGCCGCCTCCTCGCGGCGCTGCTGCCACAGCCGCTCGTTGAAGGCCCTCTGCGCCGCGGTGTTGAAGCTGCTGCCGCAGTTCGTGCAGCTCGTGGCGTGGAGGTTGTTGTCCGCCTCGCAGACCGCGCAGCGGACGAACGGCTGGTCCTCTACCCGCTTCTCCGCCAGCTCCAGCCCGGAGCCGGGCCCGGGGGCGGGCCGGGCGGGGTCCCTGAACCTGTCCGCGGCGACGCCAGTGGCGTTCGGCGCGAGAGCCGCCGCAGGGCCCTCGAGCGCGTCGAAGCGACCGGATTGGCCCGCGCTCGAATCCCCCGCCGGCTCCTGGGCGCGCCCGCGCTCCAGGTTGCGAAAGCGCATGAACCGCTCGCTCATCAATGCACCCCCGGCGGCCCCAGCATGCTCGGCTCGACCGCCAAGGCAGACGCGGGCCTCGTCCGCGTCTTCGCCCACTCGCGCAGCCGCACGATCTCGTGGGACATCGTCTTCGAGAGCGGAACGGTCTCGCGGATGGCGACGACGACGTGGCGCTGCTGCAAATCGGTCCCCTCGGCAAACGCGTCGTAGAGCGCCGAGACGACGGCCTGCTCAATCTCCGCGCCGCTGAAACCTTGGGTCATGCCAGCGATTTCGGCGGTGTCAAAGGCTTGCGGGTCGCGCTTGCGGCGCCGCAGATGGATCTCGACGATCTGGCGGCGCTCGGCCTCCATCGGCAGGTCCACGAAGAAGATCTCGTCGAAGCGCCCCTTGCGCACGAGCTCGGGCGGCATGTTCTCGATCTTGTTGGCCGTGGCGACGACGAACACCGGCGCGGTCTTTTCCTGCAGCCAGGTGAGGAAAGTGCCAAAGACGCGCGCGCTCACCCCTCCGTCGCCCCCGCTTGGGCCGCTCAGCCCCGCAAGCCCCTTCTCAATCTCGTCGACCCAGAGCACGACCGGCGCCACGCTCTCGGCGACGCGGATCGCCTTGCGCAGGTTCTCCTCCGAGGAGCCCACCAGCCCGCTGAAGATGCGCCCCATGTCGAGCCGCAGCAGCGGCAGCCGCCACTGCGAGGCGATGGCCTTGGCCGTCAGGCTCTTGCCGCAGCCCTGAACCCCGAGCAGCAGCAGGCCTTTGGGCTCCGGGAGGCCGAAGCGGCGGGCCTGCTCGCCGAAGGCGTTGGCGCGACGCTGCAGCCAGATTTTCAGGTTGTCGAGCCCGCCGATGTTGCGAAGGTCCTCCTCGGGCGGGAAGTACTCGAGCAGCCCGCTCTTGCGGATAACCTGCCGCTTCTCCTCGAGCACCAGCGCGACGTCCGCGGCGTCGAGGCGGCCATCGGTCGCTATCGCCTTGGCGAAGGCGTTCTCGGCCTCCGACAGCGTCAGCCCGAGCGCCGCCTTGATAATCTGCTCGACTTGGTCCTTGCGCAGATCGACCGTCGCCCGGTTGCCCTGGCGCACGACGCTGACGATCTCGCACAACAGGTTGTAGAGATCGCGTGCGGTGGGCAACGGCACGTCGAGGACCGTCACCTCCTTCTCCAGCTCAAGGGGAATATCGAGCTTCGGGGAGAGGATGATGACGGTGGTGAAGGTGCTCTTGAGCGCGTGGGCGAGCTCGCGCATCGCTCGCACGACGACCGGGTCGTCGAGATAGGGGTGGAAGTCCTTGAGGACGACCAGCGAAGCCTCGGTGAGCTTCTCGATGGCCGCGAGGGCCTCGGGCGGCTGGTGCGTGTTCTCGAGCGGCGCGAACGCGCGGGCGCCGCTCACCTTCCGCAGCCCCTTGGTTATCGACCAGAAGTAGAGGGCCTTGCCGTGAGCGGCGGCCATCTGCTGGAGGATGGTGTCGAGCCGCTGCTCCTCCCAGGTGACCAGGTAGATGAGCGGATAGCGGGCTCGGACCAGGACGTCGAGATCCTGGACGAAAGGAGGCGGACAGGGAGGCTGCGGGCTTTGAGGTGCGGACGCGGGAGCTGACATCGGCGCCAGTATAGCGCCCGGGCCGCGCGCGTCGCGCGCCCCGGGCCTAGGGTTCCCGAATCCAGAGCAGCCGCGCGCCGACCCCGTCGAGCTCGACCGCGGCCACGGTTCCGGGCACGACGCGCACCGGCTCGCCCGAGGCCAGGTGAACCGCGTCGGTGAGCTCGGGGTTGTGCCCGACGAGGACCGTCCCCGGCCCGTTCGCCCGGGCGAGCGCCAGCAGCTCGATGCCACTCGAGGCGCCGGAGGCGAGCTCGAGGGCCTCTTCGACCGGAGCTCCGACCACGCTCGCGAGGAGATCGGCGGTCTGGCGCGCCCGCGCGTAGGGGCTCGTGAGGATGCGCGAAACCTTCAGCTCGCCAGCGAGCTTGCGCGCAAGCGCGCAGAACCGGGCGCTCCCCTCCTCGGTCAGCGCCCGGCCAGAGTCGCCGTCGGGGCTGTGCGGCGCGGCCGTCCCATGGCGCACGAGGTAGACGACTGGGGCCATCGGCGCCCTCCCGGATCAGATGGACTTTTCGGCGAACGAGTAGATCTGCTCCGGCGCGATGTTCCGGTAGCGCTCGAGCTTGAGCCGCATCTTCGAGAGCGACCAGATGAACCGGCGGCGGTCGAAGTCGGGCTCGTGCTTCTTGAGGCGCTTCACCTCCTTGAGGATGACCTTGCGGACCTCCTCGGGGTGGAAGCAGAACGCGCTCGAGAACAGCAGTCGCCCGCGGTAGGGCACCAGGCGCGCCTCGATGATGTCGCCCTTCTTCAGCCCGGCCGGCTGGCGCCGCTCGAAGACGTCTTCGTCCTTGCCGGTGAACAGGTCGCGCAGCCGCACCGTTTCCTTGGCGAGCTTGCGCACCTCCCACAGCGAGTGGCGCGTCTCGGTCAGGCCGCGCACGATCTGTTGCTCCTCCTCGCTCAGGCCGGTCGACTGCTCGAGGAACAGCTCGGAGGGCGTCTTCCCGGAATCGGCGAGCTTCCAGTCGTAGACGAAGAAATCGAGGAAGCTGGCCATGCGCAGCTCGAAAGACTTGTCGTCCTCGAAGAGCTCACCGGTGCCTGCGAAGTACTCGGCCTTGGCCTTGAGAAGCTCATTCTGGAACTGCTCGCCGCTTGCGAAGGCGATGAGGGCATCGAGGTGTTGCTGATACACGGTTGACCTCTCGATCTCGAAAGGCGGCGATTCTAGTCGATACGGGGGACGCCACCACTGCGGGCCATCGCGCGAGCGGTCGGGCAGGTCCGCGGGCGGGGCGGCGCGGTCCGCCGAGGCACAGCCAACTCCGCGAAATCCGGGAAACCTTGGCCCCGCCCACGCGACGCGACAGACCTGGCTCGCTCGCCCGCCCAGGGCCCGGCCTGCCGAGCGACACCGGTCGAGCCCGCGCCGGGGCGAACGGCCGTCGGCTCAGGCGAGGCTCTCCGCGGGGATGACCCGCAGGCGCCCGAGCCCTCGAAGCTGCTTGGAGAGCCCCTTGGCCTCCCCGACCACCGTGGCCGCGAACGGCCCGGGGAGAAAGTACCGGCGCGCCGTCTCGAGCGCCTGCTCAAGATCGACCCTCAGGACGCGCTCGCGGAAGGTCTCCAGCCAGTCCTCAGGCCGCCCGAGGCGCTTCAGGTCGGCGATGGCGCGCGCGAGCAGCTCGTCGGTTTCGATCATCAACGGGAACAGCCCGTTCGTATAGCGCTTGGCCCGAAGCAGCTCGTCGCCGTTGGGGCCCTCCTGGCGGTACCGGCGCACCTCCTCGAGCGCGACCTCGACGAGCTCCCTCACCGACTCGGTCTTGGTGTAGCTGGCGACGACGAAGAGGCTGCCGGCGATGGTGTCGGTGAGGAACCCGGAGACGCCGTAGGACAGGCCGCGGTTGACGCGGATGGCCTCGACGAGCCTGGAGGTGAAGCCGCCGCCGAGCGCCTGGCAGGACAATCGGGCGGCGAGCGAATCGGGCCAGGTGATTCCCGGGCCCCAGCTCGCCAGGCGAACCTGCGCCTGGTTCGAGCCCTTCTTGTCCACCAGGAGGACGGAGGGCTGCTTGAGCGGCTGCACCGCGGGGATCGGCTCGAGCTCCTGCCCGTCGCCGCGCCACCGTCCCAGCTCCCTCTCGCTCACGGCGAGGGCCTCGTCCGCGGGCACGTCGCCCGCGATGGCGAGGATGGCCTGCGAGGGCCGGTAGTGCGCCTTCGCGAACGCGACGCAGTCGGCCCTCGTGAAGGTCCCCACCTGCGAGACAGTGCCTCGGCCCGGATGGCCGTAGGGATGGCCCGGCAGCGCGACGAGCCCCAGGGCATCGGCCGCCAGGATGGCCGGCTCGTCGAGCTCGGTCTCTAGCCTCGCGACGGCCCGCTTGCGGGCCTGCCTCACCTCGGCCGGCGCGAACGCGGGCCGCTGCACGAGCTCGGCGAGCATCCGCAGCAGCGGCGCGAGGTGCTCGGCCGGAGCGGTGGCCATCACGTAGGTCGAGTCGGGGCTCGTCTCGAGGTGGAGGTCCACGCCCATCGTCTCGAGCGCCTCGTCGATCTGATCGGCGGTGAGCCGCTCGGTGCCGCGGCGCAGCAGCTCGATGACGAAATCGGCCAGCCCCGCCTTGCCCTGCGGATCGCGCGCGCTGCCCGCCTTGAAGACGAGGCA
>JBMNNX010000376.1:0-5305 GCA_050942745.1 Myxococcales bacterium | reverse complement strand
CTCGCGCAGCGCTTCGGCCGCGGCCTGGGCGACCGACTTCTGCGAGGTGCCGGTCAGCTCGATGAGCTGCTCGATGGCGCCGACGTCGTGAAGCCGCCCGAGCGCGCGCGCAGCGGCGCAGGCGGTTTCAGGCTCGCGCGAGAGCAACCCATCGCGAACCCGCTGCCTCGCCTCTTCGAAACCGGGGACGGTCGCCATCGCCGCCAGCGCGGCGCGGGCGGCCGAGGCGATGACCGGATGGGCGTCGAAGACCCGCTGCGCGACCGGCGCGACCAGAGTCGGCGCGGCGAGCTTCCCGGCGGTCAGCAGCGCGAAATACCGGGTGTCGAGGTCGCGATGCTCGAGCAAGGGCGTGAGCGCGCGCGCGGCCGGCGCGCCCATCTTCGCGAGCGCCGCCGGGACCGGGCCGAGATCCTCGGGCGCCGGCAGGTCGGTGACGGTCACGCGGGCGCGCAGCACGGGCCCGGGGAAGCGCGCGACCAGCACCGCGGCGGCCACCTCGGGGAACCGGCACAGCTCGCCGAGCGCCTTCGCTCGCTCGTTCAGATCGGTGCCCACCAAGCGATCGGCGGCTCCGAACAGCTCGTCCATCGACGGGAGCTGGGTGCCTAGATCCGACGCCCGCGCCGCGGCGACGCGCGAGACCCCGGGCGCGGGGGTCACCAGGACCGGCGACGGCAGCAACGGGCCAAGGCCGGAGGCTGGCTTGCGGGCCCGGCGCCGTATCGGGCTTCGCGCGAAGAGCTCGGCCGCCGTGAGGGTGGGCGGCTGCAGCGAGAAGGTGGGAGTCTCGGCCGCCTGCGCGCCTTCGGGCTTGGGCTCGCGCGCGGCCGGCCCGGCTGCGGCCGCCGCGAGACGGCGCTTCTGCTCGAGGATGAGCCGCTCGAACCGCGGCCCGAGCTTCTGCGCGAACAGGACCAGCTCGGCGACGCGCCGGTCGGAGACCGGCCGGCCGATGGCGTCTCCGTACAGGATGACGACCGGCCGGTCGCGCACCTCGACCGGATAGAGGAACGCAGCCTTCGGCTCGGGCCGGCCCATGTTCGCGATGAACGATTGCGACAGCGGGTCGTTGGGGATGGGCCCGAGGTAGCGCCCGCGGGTCATCAACACGGTGCGCAGCACGCTGGGGGCGTCGAGCGGCAGGCTTATCCGCTCGACGAGCTCGTCGGCGCGGCCGTTGGGCGTCACCGCGGTCCAGCCGACGGCGTTGCCGCCGACAACAGCGAAGGCCGCGGCGAAGTCGAAGGTCTTGAGCGCGAAGCGCAGCGCGACGTCGATGATCTGGTGGCGGTCCTCGGCGCGGTCGAGCTCTCTGCGCGCCCGGCCGAGCGTCCAGGTCTGGACCGGCTGCCCGTCGAGCGCCGGCGTGCCGCCCGAGACGGCGACGATGCGGCTGGCGATGCCCGCGACATCCACGCGATCGCGCGGGGCCTTGCGGTGCGGGCGCGCCTGAAGAATCCGCGGGTCAGCCTCGACGGCGGCGAGGACGCGCTCGATGGCCGAGGCGAGCCCGTCGGGCTCGTCGCGCTCGACGACGGCGGGCGAGGCGTTGCTCTTGTCGGCGGGCTTGGCTTTCGCGGCGGGCTCGGGGGCTTTCGCCGGCGGAGGCGCTTCGCCCTCGTCGATGGTGTCGAACCGGCTCTCCTCGTCGGCGGCGGCGACGGGCGCCGAAGGCTCGGCGCTCGCGACGGGCTGCGCGTCGGCTTCGTCCTGTGCGCCGCGGGCCTCCGCGCTCTCCGGCTCCGCCTGAACCGGCCCGAGCAGGGCGACGAGCGCGGCGTGGCGCGCCGGCATCGGCAGGCCGTAAACGCGGGCGATGGCCTCGCGCAACCGGGCCTCCACCCCGACGAACGGGTTGAGGTCGCGGCCGAGCAGAAAGCCGATCTCCTCGAGCATCTGCACGTTGGGCGGATAGGCGACCGCGACGTGCAGCGTGCGGCCCTCCTCTTTCAGCGGCAGCAGACAGTGGCGCTCGGCGAGCTTCGCGGGCACCAGGCGCGCGGCGCACGGGTCGACATCGAGCAACTGCCCGGCGTCGACAGCCGGCAGCCCGGAGGCCTGCTCTATCGCCTGGACGTAGGCCTCCTCGGAGAGCGGGGCGCCGCACTCGAGCAGGGCGGTGTCGATGGCGCCTCCGGCGAGCACCTGCCGCCGCAGCGCGTCGTCGATCAGATTCGACGGCACCATGCCGGAGGTGACGAGGAGGCCGGCGAGCTTGAGGGGCATCCGCGCGCGAGGAAGGCCCGTGCTGGGCCGCGAGACGACTTGGTTCGTGGCGGGCGAGCCCGCCGGTCAAGGGGCTGAGGTCGGCCGGATAATAGCGCGCCGTGCCTGTCCGGTGTCAGGTGCGCCCGCGGCCCTCGAGCAGGTGCACGACGAAGGTGCGGGTCAGCTTGTCGTGGAGCGCCTGGCGCCGGCGGCTGAACAGCGCGATCGCAAAGCCCATCATGAGGAGCGCCGCGGAGACGAACCCGAGCAGCGAGCGCGCCGCCGAGACCGCGAGCCGGGGCGGCTGTCCGCTTTCGTCTACGACCACCAAGCCGAAGAGCCACTTGCCCAGCGTGCGGCCGCCCAGCGCGTGGAAGAGCGACGAGTAGACGAAGGCGAGCGCGGCGAGCAACGCCGCTCCGGGCAGCGCGAGCGCACGGGCCGCCACGGCCCGCTCGACGATCCAATCGATCCCGGTCGCCCTCGAGGCGGGGAGGGGCGAGCCGGCGATCGCCTGGGCCACGAGCAGGAGGGCGACGAAGAGCGCCCCGAGGAAGGCCGCGTCGATCATCCAGGCGGCCAGGCGCGAGATGATCTTTCCTGGCGCGGCGTGGATCTCTACGACCAGGCTTTCGGCCGAGGGCAGGGGCTTCTTGGAGACGTCGTAGACGGCCGAGGAGGTCGCTGCCGCGGTGACCGCCTGTTTGTCGGGGGCCTGCGCAGGTGAGCCGTAGGCGGGCGTGCGCCGGCGCGGCAGCGGGGCGGAGGGCGCCGGCGAAGGGGATTTGGCGCGAGCTTCGGAGACCTCGGCGACAGCGGGCTTCGCCGGAGCGGGTGGCGTCGGCGGCCGCGGCTCGGCAGCCGGGCTCGCGGGCGCGGTCATCGATTGCGCCGGCGCGGGCGGGGCCGCGGGTTTCGGCAGCGGGGCCGGAGAGGTCGAGGAGGCCGGTGTCGCCGGGGCTGCGGTTACCGGAGACGACGCGGCGATAGGCGCTGTGGCCGTCGCGGGCTTCGCCGTCGCCGCGGCAGCGGTCGTTGCAGCAGGCTCGGCGGCGATTGGAGCGGGCTTCGCCGGTGTTGCGCCTCCGGACGCCGCGCCGGGCCCGGCGGCCGATGCGGCGGGCGCGCGACCCGCTGTCGCGGGCGCCCGCGCCGGCGAGGCTGATGGTGCGGGGCGAGGACCAGCGTCACCGGAGGTCCGGACGGCTGCCTTCGGCGGCGCCGCAGGCGGCTTCGCTGCGGCCGTCGGTTGGGCGGCCGGCTGGGGCTGCGGCCCCGCGGGCGGCGCGGGCCTTGCGACCGAGGCCGAGGCCGCGGGCGCCGGGCGGCGCACCGCAGCGGCGGGATCGGGGGCTGGCTTCGCCGGAACAGGAGCCGGAGCGGGGCTCGAGGCCCCGAGGGGTTTTGCAGGCACGGCCTGGCCGGCGTTCGGGACGGGCGCGGGACGTGCCTGAGCGACGGGCGAGGGCGCGGCAGCTTGCCTGGCTGTCGCGTTCGACGGAGCCGGGGACGGCGCGATTGGCGCCGCCGCCGCTGGCTTGGCGCTCGCGGTCGACGTCGTCGGCTCCGCAGCCTGCTTCAGCGTTCGGGCAGCGGCCGCCGTCGCGGGCTCTTTCGCGGCCGCGGGAGGCTGCAGCCACGCGGCGTCCGGGAAGTCCTGCGCGACAGGCGCCTTCTTCGGGGAATCGACACAGGCCGGTTCGGAACGGGGAGGCGCAGCCGGCGCCGCCTCGGGCGCGGGAGCAGGCGCGGCGTGCGCGCCGCCTTGGCGCGGCGTCGAGCGCCTGTCCAGGTTGATCTCCTTGCTCAACAGCGGCGAGGGGACGGGGGCAGGGTCTTCGTCAAACGAGAGCGGCCTCGCGAAGGTCGCCTTGCAGACCGGGCAGCGCAGCGCGCTGGCTGCACGCGATCCGCATTTCGGGCAGGCGGGCAAGCTCGTTCTCCTTAAGATCGTTCGGGGCTTTGCCCCACCTCGAGAACACGCGCCAAGGTAACGGTGGGAAAAGGTAGGGTCAAGAACTGGACCCTGTCGAACATCCGGGGAACACGGGGCTTTCAGGCCAGCTCGCCGCGTAGGAACTGGGCGACGGCGAGCGCGGCGAGCGCCACGGTTTCGGTGCGCAGCACCCGGACACCCAGGCTCACCGGCTCGGCGCCGCGCGCGCGGGCGAGCTTCGCCTCGGCGTCGCTGAAGCCGCCTTCGGGGCCGACGATGAGCACGACCGGGCCGTCGAAGTCCGCCAGCGCGTGAGAGAGGCGCCGCTCGCGCTCCCGCTCCCAGAGAAACAGGGGGCGCGCGCCCTGGCGCGAGGCGGAGTCGAGGACGGACTCGAGCGTGCCGACGTGCTGGACGGCCGGGATGTCGGCGCGGCCGCATTGGCGCGCGGCCGCCGCGGCTATCCGGCGCCAGCGCTCGACCCTCTCCTCGGCGCGTCGGCCTTCGAGCCGCACGACGCTGCGCTCGCTCGCGAACGGGAGGATCTCGGCGACCCCGAGCTCGGTCGCCTTCTCGATGACGAGCTCCATCTTGTCGCCCTTGGCCAGCGCCTGCGCCAGCGCGATGGGCGCGCGCGAGGGCTCGTCGGCGCTACTCGGCCCGAGGCGCAGGGACGCGTCGGCTTCGAGGGTCGCGCGATAGCGTCCGCCGGCGCCGTCGAAGACCTCGAGCTCGTCGCCTTCGCGCAGTCGCAGCACGTCGAGCAGGTAGTGGCGCTCGGCGCGGGTCAGCTCGACGCGCTCGGCGATGCGCTCGCGGGGCAGAGGCAGGCGGATCACTTGCGACTCCGGGGCCGAGGGTCCGGGATACGAGAGGCTGCTGGCGATTCGGGCCGCACTTAGATGCCCCGGTTGGGCCCGCCTTGTCGAGTGGCCGCGCGACTCGGTGCTGCTGGGACTCGTCGCGCGGGGCGCGGCAGGATGTGCCCGCTCTCCGAGGCGGCCTGGAGTCGAACGAATTAGTCAATGAATTCGTACGATTGCAGATCGCTCAGGAAGGTGCCTGTGAGGCCCTAGGTGGCTGGTGTTAAGCGACTCTCTCTGAGGGCGCGGTGGCTGTGGAAAACCACTATGCACCTGAGCGCGGTCCACAGGGGCG
>JBMNNX010000375.1:0-5310 GCA_050942745.1 Myxococcales bacterium | reverse complement strand
CACTCGGCACAGAATCGCGCCGGATTCCCAAACAGGTCAGCACCAGCAGGCGTACGGCCAAGACTCATGGGGCGGCATCTTTCAGATGCCGCCCGCATCGTCTACAGAAAAACACCAGCCACCTAGAGCTTTATCGACATCCTCGGCACGGACACCAGGAAGTCGCGCCCGTCGCGCCTGACGACGAGGTTGACGGTGGTCCCGACCAGGCCGCGGATGCTGTGGACGACCGCATCCAGCGGCAACGAGCCGACCGGCATCCCATCGACCTGCAGGATCTCGTCGCCGCGACGGATTCCCGCCGCGCGCGCCGGCCCGGCCTCGAAGACCTCGACCACGAGGACCCGCCCCTGGCGCGTGCTCAAGCTCATCCCCACGCCGGCAAATTCTCGCTCGGCCTCCAGTTGCGGGTCGCTCGGCCTGAGCACGAGCACCGTTCCGGTCGCGTCCCGAGGGATGGAGATGCGCTTTCCCGCCTGTCGATAGCCTTCCTTGTGAGCGATGAGATAGCCGTGCTCGCCAGGCGGCACGCCCGTGAGGCGGAAGGCGCCCTCGGCATCCGTCGTCGCGTAGCTGCCGCTCGGCACCGCGGCCGCTCGGCCGAAGGCCCAGAGCATGCTCGGATTCGTCGCGACCGCTGCGCCCGGAACTGGCCTGCCTTGCTCGTCTACGACCTTCCCGCTCACCTCGTAGCCGCGCGTGAGCGTCACCTTTACCCGCTGCGAGCTGCCGACGGCGGGGACGAGCACGTTCGCGACGCTCGCGGCCGCGTAGCCGGGAGCTCCGACCTTGACGCCGTAGCGCCCGGGCTCGATCGCCAGCCGGAACTCTCCGGACGGCGAGAGAAAGCGCTTCGAGGCCGCGCGCCCCTGGCCGATCTCCTCGGGCTCGGCGTAGACCGTGAAATCCGGGACAGGCTCGCCCCGGTCGCCGACGACGAGCCCGACGAGCTCGCCCGACCCGAGCTGCAGGACGAGATCGGTCGTCCCCGCGGCGACGCCCGATCGCTCGGCCCCGGCCTCGCCCCGCGCGGTCGAGGCGACCACTGTGAAGCGCTCGCCGCTCAGCCCCGAGCACGTAAACTCTCCGCCCGCGCCGCTTCGCGCGGCCGGCGTGGCGGGCGCGGCGCTTCCATCGAGCTTCACCGAGATGACGGCGCCGACCACCGGCTCGCCCGCCGCGTCGATAACCATCCCTGCGAGTGAGCCACCGCCCAGCGCCAGATCGACTCGCACTTCGTCTCCGTCGCCGAGCGCGATGCCGCTCGCCTCTGCTCGGCCAGAGGGGCAGACGGCCACCGCGAGGTACACCGCGCGAGGCAGCGCGGCGATCCAGTACCCGCCGTCCGGCCCGGTGAGCGAGCTGCCGACGACGCGGCCGTGCACCGAGTCGAAGGCCTGCACCTGGCAGCCCGCGACCCCGGCGCCTTCGGCGTCACGCACAGCGCCGAAGAGAGCGCCGCCCTCGCTCAGCTCGAGATCGACCTCCTTCTCCTCGCCGGCGGCGAGCGCGAGCTCGCCGCTGCGAGTCTCGGCCCACCCGCCGCCGCGGGCGACGAGCTCGACGCGCCCGGGCGGAACCGAGACGTCGAAGCGGCCCTCGCCGTCCGTGTAGCCGAGCGAGGTCAGCTCCGAGAGCCTCGCCCCGAAGCCGTAGCGAGCAGCGAGCACCTCGACGCCGCCGACCGGCAGGCCCGCCGCACGCACCACGCCGCGCACCCGCGCGGCCCGCTCGAGATGGATGTCCGCGCCGCTGCGCTCGCGCCCCTGCACGAGCTCGACGGCGGAGGTCCGCGGGAGAAAGCCCTCGGCGCTCGCGGTGACCTCAACGGTTCCGAACGGCAAGCCCACCAGCCGATAGTCCCCGCGGTCGCCGGCCTGGGCAGAGGCCGCGCCCGCGCTCACTCTCGCCGCGGGGATGGGCGCGCCATCGACGAGGGAGCGCACGGTGCCCGAGAGCGCCGCGCCCGCGTCGAGGACGAGGGCGAGGTCGCGCAGCTCCTCGCCCGCGCCGAGCGGGATGGGGCCGAGCGGCTCGCTCGCCCGCAGGCCCTGGGCCGCGAAGATGACGTAGTCGCCGGCCGGCATCCGCTCGAAGGCGAAGCGCCCGCCCGCAGTCGTCCTGCTCTCATGGCGGATGGGCCCTCGGATGACGACGGTCGCACCGGCGGCAGGGGTGCCCGCGGCGTCGGTGACCACGCCCGAGAGCGCGCTGCGCCTAGCCGAGCGGGCCGAGAGCCACTCGTTCGAGCTTCGCCCGCGCGCCCGAGCGCTCGAGCCCGCGTCCGGCGCCGCGGCGCCGGCCGGAGGGGCGGCCTCCTCGCCGCCACTCCCGAGACCTACGACGACGACGACGAGGCCTGCCGCGAGGGCACCAAGGAAGTAGGGGGTGACCGATCGCATCGCCACTGGACGAGTGCCTTGGGGGTTCAGAAATCAGGTTCGGCTCCGGGCCCGGACGCCCGGGGTCGGAAGTCTTCGCCTACGCGGCGTCGCGCGCCGGTCAGCGGCCGCGCCACTACGTCTTGTCGCCGGACGCAAGGGCGCGCGGCCCGGCTTCGCCTCGAAGTTGAGCGAGCTCGCGCGCCTGGGCCTCCACCACGCCCTCGACCTCCGCCAGGCTCGCCTCGAGCACCTGAGCCTCTTCGTCGAGGTCCTGGATTCGGGCCCGGGCCTCCTCGAGCGCCTTCTCGGCCGCCTCCCACGCTTCCTCGGCTTCGCGCGCGCGCCGCTCGGCCGCCTCGAGCCCCTCGCGAACCTCGGCGGCCGGCTCGGCGGTCGGCGCGCGCTCGGCGAGCGCGGCTTCGGCCTGCTCGGCGCGCTCGCGCGCGGCCCGCTCGAGCGCGGTGACAGTGGCGAGCTCGCCCTCCATCCTTTGGATTCGGGCGGTGGCTATCTCGAGCGCGCTCGCCATCTCGTTCGCGCGCGCCGTCGCGGTCATCGCCTCGGCGGCGGCGATGCGCGCCCGCTCGGCCTCGGCGTCGCGCGCTTCGACGGCCTCGCGCTCGCTCGCCTGCAACACGGCCACCTGACCCTCGAGCTCGCGGCCGCGGCGCAGCTCGTCCTCGAGGCTCGAGGCCACCTGCGACCGCTCCTCCTCGAGCTGCACGAGGCGGTTTTCGAGAGCCTCTGCCCGTTCGCGCTCCAGCCCAAGCTGCCTCTCGAGCTCGGTGGGCGGCACCTCGGGGCGAATCAGCGCGCGCGCCTCGGCGAGCTCACGCTCCAGCTCGGCGAGGCCCGCTTCGAGCGTCGCCACCCGCTCGCGCAGCCCTCGAAGCTCCTGCTCGGCCAGCTCGGCGCGCGCTTCGGCCTCGCGCGCTCGCCGCCGCTCCTGCAAGGCCGCCTCGCGCTCGGCCTGGAGCTGGTCGGCCAGCTTGACGTTGCGCAGCTCGAGCTCGGCGCGCTCGGCGCGGACGCGCTCGATGTCGGCGCGCGCGCCCTTGGCGGAGCGCTCGGCGAGCGCGAGCCGCTCGGCCAGCTCGGCCCTTCGTCCGGCGGCGACCGCGAGCGGCGCCCCGGGCAAGGCCACGATGCTCTGCTCGGCCCCGAGCCCGCTCGTCTCCGCGCCGCAGACGGCGATGAGCCACGCCGCCTCATCCACCTCGGCGAGCGAGCCGTCTACCGACAGCTCGGGCTCCTCGCCGGCCGCGACCGGCGCGAGCTGGTAGGCGAAGAGCGCGCTCTGGGTGAGCACCTCGACCGACGCCCACCGCTCGCGCAGAACCGAAAGCATGCGCCCGTAAGTGACCGGCGCGACGGTCTCCTGCTCGCCCGCCATCTGGGCCAGGCTGATTCCCGCCGGGTTGCGGAGGGCGACGACCACCCGGCACTTGTCGCCGGCCAGCGAGCGGAGCCTGTCGAGCGCCTCGAGGTCGCCGAGGACCGGCCCGCCGTCGGCGACGAGGACGAGGTCATAGGCCCCGGGCTCGAGCGACTCGAGGCCCGCGGCGCGAAACCGCAGCTCGGAGTCGGAGGCGTAGGCGCGCTGGGCGCGCTCGACGAGCTCCGGGTCCGAGTCGACGGCGAGGACGAGGCGGGCGCCCCGCTCGCGCAGAAAGGCGGCCGAACGCCCGCCTGTCGAAGCGACCGCCCCGACCTCGAGGACCCGCGCACCGTCGATCAGCGGCTCGAGGTAGGCGTATCTCGGCAACAGCTCACTGGCCCCGAGGGCCCTGTAGAAGGTGGTTTCCAAGGTCTTAGCCGGGTGGGGAGAGAGGGCCCCGGATTATAGGCCAGGCGCGCGACCGCGCATCCATCCCCCGCTCCCCTCCGGCTTTTTGCTGGCTTTGCGGGCTTTGGTTATCCTCTCGCGCCGAGCCCATTTCCCGGCACTTCGAGGAGGTCCTAACCGTGCGCAGACACGTGGAAGTTCTGGCCATCGCGGCGCTCTTGAGCGCCTTCCCCGTCTCGGCAGCAGCAGCCGAGGGTGCCGCCGGTCCCTCGCGCAGCCGAGCGAGCTGGCTGATGAGCGGAGCGACGGTCGGCGCCGGGCACAACGCGCTCCAGGCCCAGCTCGGCTGGCCGGGGCTCGACTTCACCTTCCTCCACGGCGCCTCCCCGACGCTCGACCTGGGCGCCAGCCTGGGCTTCAACTACGGCTTCGAAGGGATCCCCAAGTACCGCGCGATGCCCGGCCTGCGGCTGAACGGCGTCGTTAGGCTCGAGCTGGTCGAAGAGGACAAGCTGAACATCGGGGTCCGGGTGAGCCCAGGCTTCTTCGTCTACTTCGACGAGGTCTACAACTACTGGCACCGCACCGAGATCGAGGCGCGCTTCGGCTTCTCGCTGCCGGTCGAGCTGGTGGCGGGCTTCCTCGTGCTGCCGAACCTGACGGTGCACGCCGGCATCGCGATGCCCATCGGCTTCCAGCTCACCGAGAGCTTCGTGTTCCTGATGCCGATGCTGCCCGGGTTCGGCGCCGAGTACCGGGTCAACGATGCGCTCAGCCTCACCTTCGACAGCCGCTTCGGCCCGAACATCGTCATCGGCGAGGACAACGCCGACGTAGACTTCGCCTTCCGCATGCTCGTCGGCGCCGGGTATCGGTTCTAGGAGAGTGTCGGGAAAAAGCGCAGCACGCGCCTGGACGCCGAGTGTCCGATGGTTAGCTTGGCGTGTGCCATGGCACGGACATTTCGACCCTACACGTTGGGGCAGCGACTGCTTCTCCCGCCGGACATGCGAGAGTGGTTGCCGGACGGGCACCTCGCGAGCTTCGTGAGCGACACGGTGGACGCGTTTGATCTGTCCCCGATCCTCAAGAAGTACGAGAAGGACGACAACCGAGGGCGAGCCGGATATCACCCGCGCA
>JBMNNX010000374.1:0-5313 GCA_050942745.1 Myxococcales bacterium | reverse complement strand
GCCCGTGTCCTCGCCGGCCTGCCGCTTCCAGGCGTAGAGCTTGTCGAGCTTGGCCCGCACGGCGTCGGGGAGGAGGATCTCCTGCATGCCGACGTCGTCGTTGCTGCGCTTGAACACCCGCAGCTGGACCCGCCGGCGCGCGCGGCCGCCGTCGAACACGTCGCCGACGTCGAGGGCGAGCAGCTCGTGCTCGCGCAGGGCGGTGCCGAGGGCGAGGCTGAAGATGACGTGGTCGCGGAACCCCTCCTTGTGCTGGCCGGTCACGGTCAGGAGCGCGCGCTGCTCGCGCTCGGAGAGGGTCCGCGGGGCGCGGGCGATGCGATCGGCGTAGGCGGTCATGGCGTCGGCTCCTCTGGTCGGTGGGCTCGGTGTCGTGCCGTCGCCGCCATACACGCTTCGCTCCGCGCCCCTATCAAGTCGAACCGACGACAAAGCGGCCATCCATCCGGAGGAGGCGCGCCGTGCTGACCCTCGTGAAGCGGACGCCCCAGGAGCTCGGCGACTGGCTGGCGACCGAGGCCGGCTTCATCGCGGGGCTGTGCTCGTTCGACAGCGAGCCGATCGTGCTGGAGCCCTACCAGGTCGCGTTCCTCGAGAACCGCTCGCGCTTCCGCTGGGTCACGAAGAGCCGCCAGGTCGGCTACTCGTTCATCGTGGCCCTCGAGGCGCTCGCGCGCTGCCACCTGCGCGACGGCTACACGGCGGTGTTCGTCAGCTACAACCTCGATGACGCCAAGGAGAAGATCCTCCTCGCGCGGCAGGTCTACGAGGAGATGCCGCTGGCCTACCAGAAGAAGCTGGTGGTCGACTCGAAGACGGAGCTGGCCTTCGAGCCCATCGGCAAGGGCGGCCGCATCTCGCGGATCCTCTCGGTCCCCTCGAAGCCGCCGCGCGGCAAGAAGGGCGACATCGTCCTCGACGAGCTCGCGCACTACGTGAACGACCGCCAGGTCTACACGGGCTCGACGGCGCTCATCCTGCGCTCGAACGGGCAGCTCACCGGCGTGAGCACGCCGCTCGGCCGGCGCGGCATCTTCTGGGAGATCGCCACCGAGGAGCTGCGCAAGTACCCGCACCACCGCCGCCAGGAGGTGCCCTGGTGGCTGTGCCGCTTCTTCAGCAACGACATCGAGCGCGCCGCCGTCGAGGCGCCGCTGCTGCCGACGGAGGAGCGCGTCGCCCGGTTCGGCCGCCCGACGATCGTCGAGCAGTTCGACTCGCTGCCGCTCGAGGACTTCCAGCAGGAGCTCGAGTGCCGGTTCGTCGACGAGTCCTACAGCTTCTACAGTTACGACCTGATCCTCCCGAACACGCGCGACGGCCTAGAGCTCTGCGACGACTTCACCGACCTCCCGTTCCCCGAGGGGCGCCTGGTCGCGGGCTTCGACGTGGGCCGCAGCCACGACCGCTCCGAGCTCGCCCTCTTCGAGGAGGTCGGCGGGCGCTTCGTGTGCCGCCTGCTCCGCAGCTACGACCGCGTGCCCTTCGCCGAGCAGGAGGCCGACCTCTCGCGGATGCTGAACACGCTGCCCATCGCGCGGCTCTCCATCGACAAGAGCGGCATCGGCATGAACCTCGCCGAGAACCTCAGCCGCGCCTTCCCGCAGGTCGTCGGCGAGGCGTTCACGAGCGCGAGCAAGGAGCGCTGGTGCACCGACTTCAAGATCCTGCTCCAGCGCCGCGACGTCGACCTCCCGCGCGACCGCGAGCTCGTCGCCCAGCTCCACAGCATCAAGCGCCGCGTGATGCCCTCGGGCAGCGTGACCTTCGAGGCCGAGCGCACCAACCGCGGCCACGCTGACCGCTTCTGGGCCATCGTGCTCGCGTGTCAGAAGGAGCGCGGGCCGGCCCGGGGTGCCGAGGCGGAGGTGGGCGTGCGGGTGATCGGCTAGCCAGACTTCACGACGATGTCCACCACGCCCGACTGGCTTCGCGTGCCCTCGAGCACCTCCGGGAGCGAGCGACGTGGCTTCCCGGCCCACCGAAAGTATCCGATGCCCGAGGCGTACGCGCGCACCGATGGGTAGTCTCGCGCGAGGCAGGACCACGGCATCCGCCAGATGTTCGGCGTGTCCGTGCTGTGGGGGTGCTGAAGGACCACAGTCGGCTTGAATCGCGCAGTAGCTGTCGCCATCGCGTCGCAGCGACGTCGCCGGACGCCATCTGGGTTCTGGTTCGCGCGCGCCCGAGCGCTGAACATGTTGAGGTCATGGCAGCCGAGGACGAGCACGTTCTCGCCCGCGATCTTGAGCAAGTGCGAGTTCAGGTCAGCGACCTGCACCAGCGAGCGTTCTTGATCCGAAGTTGGGTAAGATTTCCCGGTCCAACGAACGACCTTGCCGCTGTCGCAGTCGATCACCGCCACCAACTCCGCGTGCTCGGCGTCGCTCATGAGGTCGACGCCGATGGTGAGGACCTGCGTCCGCGACTTGGCGGCCGCGAGCACCTTCTTCGTCACGCATGCGTCCACCAGAGGTTGGGCCAGACGCACCAAGGTTCGGATGTCGTCAGGCGCCGAGTCCCAGGCGATCCCGCCGGACCACTGCGGTGGGAAACGGCCGACGACGAAGCCGCCAGGCGTGATGGTGAACTTCGTGCGGTCTGAGGTTGGCCAGTTCCCGAAAGCCTGCAAGAGCATGTCGCGAGCAGCGTCCGGGGATGAGGCCGGTCGCCCCTTGACGACAACACGGGCGATGAGAGCACCGCCGCGCTCGGCTTGAGCCAAGGGGCTCTTCAGGTCGGCTGCTTCCTTGGGCCTTCTCTGCGCGGGTTGTCGCCGTCCACGTTCTTCCGCGCTGGGTAGCCCCGGACCGACAACGGTGAAGCCAAGCGCCTGAAGGACGCTGTTCGTCTCGTCGCCCCCCGAGAACTCTTGCGGCATCAGCTCGCGCCCCGTGGCGTAGGCGCAGGCCAACGAGATCACGTACTTCGGCGGGTAGCGGCGCCCGTCGACAACGAGATGGAACTTGGTCGACTGCCGGCGAGAGGGCACTCCTTCGCGGTCGATGCGTGTGACCGCGCGACGGATGTGCTCAGCCGTGAGCTGCGGGATGGCGCTCATGACGTTGAGGGTACCACTCGCGGCGAGGACTCCTCCATCTCGCCGTGGCCACCGCGCCGTCCCACTCCCCACTCGCCCGCGGCTCTACTCCGGTGAACGAGGCCGTCCTCGGCCCCTCGCCGGAGCCGCCGCATGCCGCACCGCCACGACCTCAAGGTCTTCCTGCTCTCGAAGGACAAGCCCGCCGGGCCGCCGCGCCCCGGGCCGACGCTGGCCGTCGAGGCGCCGACGCTGGACGGGCTGCTGCCGGCCGCGAAGCGGGCGCTCGCTGACGCGGGGTACCCGCGTGACCGGGCGATCTCGTTCACGCCGACCGGGCTCGTCGCCTACGTCGAGGACCCGGCGTGAACGAGGGCGCCGCGGCAGACCAGGCGCACGCGCGCCTGCAGGCGATCCTCAAGGCCGTCGTCGTCGGGCGCGACGTCGCCGATGCGGCGAGCCGCGAGGCCGGCGAGTCGGAGACGCTGTTCCAGAGCGCCGGCGCCCTGGCGCCTCCCTACGACCCGGAGGCGCTCTGCCTGCTGGTCGAGCACTCGAACGCGCTGCGCCAGAACCTCGACGCCTACGCGGTGAACATCGACGGCTTCGGGCACCGCCTCGAGCCGGCGATCGACTTCGAGGCCGAGGACGCCGACGCGCGCGTCGCCGACGCCATCTTCCTCGAGCGCGCCGCCGCCCGCGAGCGCGGTGAGCTCGACGCGGGCGCGGCGCTGGAGCCGACCGGCGACGAGGTCGCGGCCCGCAAGCGCGAGCTGATCCACCTCGCCCGGATCGAGCGCGCGCGCCTGCAGTCGTTCTTCGACTTCTGCTGCTTCGACCACTCCTTCGTCGACCTGCGCCGGCGCACCCGCCAGGACCTCGAGACGACCGGCAACGCCTTCTGGGAGGTGCTGCGGGACGGGCGCGGTGAGATCGCGCGGCTGGTCTACGTGCCCTCGCACACCGTGCGGCTGCTGCCACTCGACCCTGAGCCCGTCGAGGTCGACGACCGCGTCCAGATCTCGCCGGTGACCTTCGAGGACGTAAAGGCGCGCCGCCGCATGCGCCGCTTCGTGCAGGTCCAGGGGACCGAGCACGTGTACTTCAAGGCTTTCGACGATCCACGCACCGTCTCCAAGCGGACCGGGCGCGTGTTCGCCTCCACCGAGCAGCTCCGCACGAGCCACTCGGCGGACGGCCCAGCGACGGAGCTGTTGCACTTCGCCATCCACTCGCCGCGCGGCCCCTACGGCGTGCCGCGCTGGGTGGGGGCGCTGCTCGCCGTGCTCGGCTCGCGGCAGATGGAGGAGGTCAACTACCTCTACTTCGAGAACAAGAGCGTGCCGCCGCTCGCGCTGCTGATCTCGGGCGGCCGGCTCTCGGAGTCGTCGGTGCCGCGCATCGAGCGGTTCATCGAGGAGAACCTCAAGGGGCGGGCGAACTTCCACAAGATCCTCATCCTCGAGGCCGAGGGCGGCCAGGGGGAGAACCGCGCGAAGATCGAGCTGCGCCCGCTCACCGAGGCGCAACAGCAGGACGCGCTCTTCCAGGTCTACGACGAGCGCAACATCGACAAGGTCGGCGGCGCGTTCCGGCTGCCGCGGCTGCTCCGCGGCGAGAGTAAGGACTTCAACCGCGCGACCGCCGAGTCGGCGCTGCGCTTCGCGGAGGACCAGGTCTTCCAGCCCGAGCGCGACGAGTTCGACTACCTCATCAACCGCAAGCTGCTCGCCGACATGGGCATCCGCTTCTGGCGGTTCCGCTCGCAGACGCCGGTCACCCGCGACCCCGAGCGGATGACGGCGATGGTCGAGAAGCTCGTGCGCGTCGGCGTGCTCACGCCCGAGGAGGGCCGCTTCCTCGCGGGCGACATCTTCAACCGCGAGTTCCGCAAGATCGGCGACGACTGGACCAAGCGGCCCATCACGCTGACGCTCGCGGGCATCCAGACCGGCGTCGAGGACCTGCGCGCGCACACCGCGAAGGGCTCGCTCCTCGACGACGCGCGCCGCCTGCTCACGCTGCGCGAAGAGCTGGCGTCGGAGGAGGCGCGGCTCGCCGACCGCCGCGTCGATCTGGCCCGCCGCTACCTCGAGGAGGGCGCCGAGCGGGTGCCCGTCCCGCGCGACGAGTTCGACACCTGGTTCGAGCCGGAGGCGCGCGATGACGCCGGCTGAGCTCTCACGCGCCTGGGCGCGGCAGGCCCAGCTCGACGCCGAGCGCGGCGTGATCGCCTGCCGGATGTGCACGCGGCACGCGGGCCTCGACGAGGC
>JBMNNX010000160.1:0-15514 GCA_050942745.1 Myxococcales bacterium | reverse complement strand
CCGACGGCCAAAATGTGCGGCACGAGGACCGCTGACGCGTCGATCGGAGCCGTCAGCGGCTGTATCCTCCACGGAGCGTCTGGGGCGGCTCAGTGCCGAAGGGCTTTTCCCCGACGCTCTCCTAGGACCGAATCGCCACGCGCTCGGCGGCGGCGGCGATCTCTCCGAGCTGCTCCCTCGCCCGCGCGATGTCGCCCTCGTACTTGAGCACGAGGTTCAGCGTCTGCCCGATGAGCTCGGGGCTGAGCACGTCGGCGTTGAGGACGGCGAGCGAGCGCGCCCAGTCGAGCGTCTCGCTGATCGACGGGAGCTTCTTGAGGTCGAGGGTGCGAATCTTCTGGATCGCGGCGACCACGCGCGCGGCGAGAGCCTCGCTGATTCCGGGCACGCGCCCTCGCACTATCGCCAGCTCGCGCTCCGCGCTCGGGAAGTCGATGTAAAGGTGGAGACAGCGCCGCTTGAGGGCGTCGGAGAGCTCGCGGGCGTTGTTCGAGGTGAGCACGACCCGAGGGACGTTGCGAGCCTGGAAGGTGCCGATCTCGGGGATGCTGACCGCCCAGTCGGCCAGGACCTCCAGCAAGAAGGCTTCGAACTCGGGGTCCGCCTTGTCGATCTCGTCGATGAGCAGCAGCGTCGGCCGTTCGCTGGCGAGGGCGCGCAGTATCGGGCGGGGCAGCAGGAAGCGCTCGCTGAAGAAGACCGCCTCGCTCTTCGAAATCCGCTCGGCCGCTTCGTCGAGAGTCGCCGCGCTGGAGATCGCCTCGCCGATCTTGTCCTTGAGGAGCTGAGTGTAGAGGAGCTGCTTGGCGTACTCCCACTCGTACAGCGCCTTGGCCTCGTCGAGCCCCTCGTAGCACTGCAGGCGCACCAATGGCCGGCCGAGCGCCTGCGCCATCGCCCGCGCAAGCTCCGTCTTGCCGACCCCTGCCGGCCCCTCGACGAGTATCGCCTTCTCCAACTTGTCGGCGAGGAAGACCGCGGTCGCGATCTCGCGCGAAGCCAGGTAGCCCGCCTTGCCCAAAGCCTCGGTAGTGCCTGCAATGTCGGTCAATCCGAGCATGGCGCCGGTATAGAGAAGGGGCGTAGGGCTGTCAAACTGCCGACTGTTGCCTCGCACGGTTCTCGGCCGATGGCGCTCGCGGCCCGCCGCTCCTGGGAGCTCGCCGGACGCGTGAGGGCTTTCGTGGGTACTCGGCCTCACTCCCTGTGGCGCTGGCGCCACAGCTACCTGCCTGGTCGGCTCCTTCCAGTGCAGGCATCCCAGCGCACGCTGAGAGAGAGGCGCGACTGCGGGCGGGCACGTCCAATGCAAGACACAGGGCGAGGTTGGACGGAAGGAGCGCAGCCGTGTTCCCGTGGAAGTATCTCGCCTTGGTGATTGTGTTCCTGCTTCCCGGCGGCTCGCTCCTGCTGCTGCTCGCTGCGGCCGCGAGGGCACTTGCGGCCGGCGAGATTCGCTCCAAGCCTGCCAGCACCGGCCCTCAGGCACAGGAGCCGGGGAAGGCCTGAAAGCCGCCGGCAGCGCCGAGTGGTCTTCGCTCCCCGACCGCGGGCCGCCTGCCCGCGACCGCCGCGGCCCGAGGCGCGGTTGGCGCTGAATTCACTTCGCCGCGGTCCCCTGGTACGGGCCTGCGACTCACGTCTCTCGGAGGGCTCTCGACCGCGAGCGCGGCTTCGCGGCGCTCCTGGCGCGATTCGCCCGGAAGCCTGATGGCCTGCGCATGGAATCGCGTCTGCCTCGCCTTGCGTGAGAGGGGAAAAGTTGCTTGAGTCCCTGTCTCCCCTCGCGTGCCCGAACGGGCGCGCGGGCTCTCCACCGGCGAGGAATCCGCGATGAGACGCACGCTTCTCACCCCAACGCTTCTTCTGGCCCTCTCCGCGGTCTTGGTTTCCGGATGCGGCGACGAGCCCGAAGCGCCTGCCGACGCGGGCGTGGTCGATGCCGGCGAGAAGGACGCGGGCGAGCCACCCAAGCGCGAGCCTCCCGACCCGGCGTTGGCCGCCGTCGAGCTCGTCGCGACCCCGGGGGAGACGAGCGTGTCGCTGAGCTGGAGCGTGACCTATGATGTCGCCGGAGTCGAGCGCTGGGTCATCGACTGGGGAGAGAAGGGCGCCGGGTTCCCGAACACGTTCGAAGCGGGCTCGGTGGACGCGTCCTCGGCTACGCTCGAGGGGCTGGAGGTCGACAAGACCTACGAGCTGTTCATCTCGGGCCTGACCGCGAGCGGCCACGTCGCGCCCGAGCCCGGCGACGACGGCGAACGCCCGGCCGGCAGCTTCCTTGCCCAGTCGGTCGCCATCGAGGTGAAGACCGTGGCACCGAAATTCGGGCCCCCGCACGAGGTGCTCAATGGGCAGCTCGACAGCGCCATCCTGCTGCCGCTCGGCGCACGGTCCTTCGCGCTCGTCTACCGCCAGGAGCGCGACCTGTATGTCGCCTTGAGCGACGACCGCGGGGCGAGCTTCGGCAGGAAGCTCCCGGTCGACACCTTCGTCCAGAACGTCAGTGCGGCCGTCGACCCCCAGCGGGGAATCCTCGTCGTCTGCTACAAGAAGACCGAGGGCATCTTCGTGGCGACATCGCTCGATCGTGGCCTCTCGTTCCAGACGAAGCCCTTGGCGGCCGAAGAGGGCCCGGGCTGCAGCGTCACGTTCGCGATGGGGGCCTTCCTCGTCGCCTCGGAGCATCAATCCGAGAGCAAGATCTTCGTGCGCCGCTCCGAGGATGGGATGAACTTCGAGCCGGCGATCGTCGGCGCGGAGGTGGTCAACTCGGGCTCGGCCGATCCGGTGATCATCGCCGACCCGCTGCCGCGCACCGTCGACGCCCAGCAGGCGCAGATGGTCTACCTCGCCTGGGTCCAGCAGCGCACGACCGGCATGGGCGGAACCGACATCTATGTCTCCTCCTCGCGCGACGGAGGCAGGAGCTTCTTGTCCGAATCCGGGCACGTCATCCAGCAGATGGTCAACGAGCCCATCGTCTCCGCCGAGAGCAACCCCACACTCGCCGTTGACCTCGAAGACGGCAGGCTCTGGGTCGCGTGGGAGGATCGCAAGAGCACCCCGCTCATCCTCCTTGCGACTTCGGGCGATTTCTGCAAGACGCGGCCGAGCGGCGCCCTGACGTGGAAGCCGGGGAGCGACCTCGCCTCGCAGCGCCACGACCGGGTCAACCCGAGCCTACGGGTGCGCCCTGGCGGCAAGCTGCTCGTGGCCTTCGCCTCCGGTCCTGCGCCGGATGAGCGCGTTGCCTACGTGACCCAGTTCGCGATGGCCGCCGACGGCAAGAGTGGCCAGTTCGAGCCGCCGCAGTCCGGCGCGGAGCTCTCGCTCAAGGTCGGTGAGAACGCTCTCGCGAGCGATACGCGCGATACGAGCGATCTCGCGGGCCCGTACCTGGCGGCCGACCCTGCGGTGGGCGAGCACATGGTCTGGACGACGAACGCCATGACGATACAGGGGAACATCGAGCTCGCCTCGTCGCCGCAGCTCTGAGCGGCCGCGCGGCAGCCGGGGGCCAGATGTCAGACCCCCGAGGTTAGATGACGCGAGCTTGAGGCCGGTGGCCTGTCCAAAGTGACGGGTGTGCGTCCGGCTGGCGCATCCCCACGATTCGCGGGGCGCAAAGGGGGGGCTCGCATGTCAAAAGGCCTGCGGTCGGACGAGTTGCGGACGAGCGGCCAGCAGCTCGAGGGCGGCGCCGGATCTGGGCCTGCGTCGAATCGCCGGCTTACCGACGAAGAGCTGGCCGTGCTCGCCCTCTTCAGCATCGAGGGGATAGGGCCGGCGACGCTCGAGTCGCTGCGACTCGCCTTCGGCTCTCTTGCCGAAGCGGTTCGCGTCCCGCGCGACAGGCTCCTTCCGCTGCTTCGCGACGACGGCACGCGCGCGCGCCTCGTCGACGCCGGCGACCTCGCCGAGCTCGCGCAGCGCAACCTCGAGCGCGCCGAGAGAGCCCGAGCACGGGTGCTCTTTCCCGGCCGCCCAGGATGGCCTCGCCAGCTCGAAGGGGTCGCGTTTCCGCCGCTCTTCTACCTTAATGGAACCTTGGCGGAGGCGCAAAGGCGCGTGGCCATCGTCGGCTCGCGCGAGACCGACGACTACGGCAAGGACCTTGCGGCCTTCTTTTCGGGCGCGCTCGCGCGCGCGGGGGCAGGCATCGTCTCGGGCGGGGCCATAGGCGTCGACGGGGCGGCGCACCGCGCGGCGCTTGGCAACTCGCAGGCCACCGTCGCGGTGCTCGGCTCGGGCGTGGACGTCGTCTACCCCGAGGAGCACCGCGGCCTTTTTCGAGAGATCGTCGCCCGCGGTGGGGCCCTGGTGAGCCACTTTCCGCCGGGCACTCCGGCTGTCCCCCAGAACTTCCGGGTCCGCAACCGCCTCATCGCGGCCCTCGCCGACGCCGTGCTCGTCGTGCGGGCAAGCGCCAGTTCGGGTGCGCTCGGAACCGCCAAGGCGGCGCTCGCTTTGGGCCGGCCGCTCTTCGCCGTTCCCTCCGACGTCACCAGCGAGCTCGGGCTCGGCACCAACCTCCTCATCGAGCAGGGCAGCGCCCGGGCGGTCACCCGCTTGGACCCGATCGGGGAGGCGATCGGGCTCAAGGCCGACTGGCCGGCTTTGCTGGCGCCCGCGGCGAGCGCTGCGACGCGCGCCCGCTCGAGATCGAAGCCGGTCCCTCTGCCCACGGCGGGGGTGGAGGTGCGCCGGCGAGAGATCGACGTGCCCCAAGAACTGCGGCCTGTTTACGAGGCCTTAGGCGACTCCCCGACCCAGTTCGACGAGCTGGTCGCAAAGTGCGGCCTTGACGCGGCGGGGCTTGCCAATGCACTCCTGCGGCTCGAGTTGATGGGGCTGTGTGAAGAGAGAGTGGGGAAAGTTTTTGTCCGCAAATAGCCGTTTGGACTTGATCGAGGTTGGTAGCGGGGCGGAGAGACGCGAAGGGTCGGCGGCTCGCAAGGCAAGCCGGCCCCACAAGGGAGAAAAGGGTCGAGAAGATGGCGAATTACCTGGTAGTGGTCGAGTCGCCCGCCAAAGCGAAGACCATCAAGAAATACCTGGGCACTGACTACACCGTGAAGGCCTCGGTCGGCCACGTGAAGGACCTGCCGAAGTCGAAGATGGGCGTCGACATCGAGAAGGGCTTCGCGCCGGTCTACGAGGTCATCCGCGGCAAGAGCCAGGTGCTCAAGGAGATCAAGCAGGCAGCCAAGAAGGCCGAGAAAGTCTTCCTGGCCACCGACCCTGATCGCGAGGGCGAGGCCATCGCCTTCCACATCGCCGAGGAGCTCGGCGGGCCGCGCTCGGAGAAGGTCTCGCGGGTGATGTTCAACGAGATCACCAAGCGGGCGATCCAGGAGGCCTTCAAGCACCCGCGCACTCTCGACGAGCGCAAGTTCGACAGCCAGCAGGCCCGCCGCGTCCTCGACCGGCTCGTCGGCTATCAGATCAGCCCCATCCTCTGGTCGAAGATTCGCCGCGGCCTCTCCGCCGGGCGCGTCCAGTCGGTAGCCGTGCGGCTGGTCGTCGAGCGCGAAGAGGAGATCAAGGCGTTCGTGCCCCAGGAGTACTGGACCCTCGATGCGAGGCTCGCTGGCAAGCTGCCCCCGCAGTTCACCGCGCGCCTCGTCAAGCTCGACGGCGAGAAGCCTGAGCTGAAGGACGAGCCGACCGCTTCGCGCCTGGTCGCCGCGCTGGGCGAGAGCAGCTTCGTCGTCGACAAGGTCGAGAGGAAGGAGCGCCGCCGCAACGCCCCTGCGCCCTACACCACCGCCAAGCTGCAACAGGATGCCGCCAACCGCCTTCGCTTCACGGCGAAGCGCACCATGGCGCTCGCCCAGAAGCTTTACGAAGGTATCGAGCTCGGCGACGAGGGCGCGGTCGGCCTCATCACCTACATGCGCACCGACTCGGTCCGGCTCTCCGCGGAGGCGGTCGCCGAGGTGCGCGAGTACATCGAGAAGCAGTACGGGCGCGACCACCTGCCCGAGAGTCCCAACGTCTTCAAGTCCAAGGGCTCGGCCCAGGAGGCGCACGAGGCGATTCGCCCCACCTCGGTCGCCTTTCCGCCGGAGAGGGTCAAGCCCTTCCTCGACCGCGATTCGTTCCGCCTCTACAAGCTGATCTGGGACCGCTTCGTCGCCTGCCAGATGCAGCCGGCGGTCTACGACCAGACCACCGCAGACATCAAGGCCGCCAAGGCCATCTTCCGCGCCAGCGGCAGTCGCCTGAAGTTCCCGGGCTGGTTGAGCGCCTACGGCGAGAAGCTCGAGGACGAGGAGCCCAAGGACGAGGAGGCCGGCGAGGAGAACAAGGAGATCCCGCCGCTCGAGGCGGGCGAGGCGCTCCGGCTCGTCAAGCTTGACCCCGAGCAGCACTTCACCCAGCCACCTCCGCGCTTCACCGAGGCTTCGCTCGTCAAGGAGCTCGAAGAGAAGGGCATCGGGCGGCCGTCCACCTACGCCGCCATCCTCTCGACCATTCAGGAGAAGGAGTACGTCGCCAAGGAGGACAATCGCTTCAAGCCGACCGAGCTCGGGGGGCTGGTCACCAAGGAGCTGGTGCGGGCTTTCCCCCACGAGTTCGACGTCGCCTTCACCGCCGAGCTCGAGGGCAAACTCGACGAGATCGAAGAGGGCAAGTTCAACTGGATAGACGTCCTCAAGGAGTTCTACGGCTCCTTCAAGCAGAGCCTGTCGCGCGCCGAGGAGACCATGCGCGACGTCAAGCGCGAGGAGGTCAAGACCGATCTCAAGTGCGAAAAGTGCGGCGCCTACATGGTCATCAAGTGGGGCAAGCTCGGCCGGTTCCTCGCCTGCAGCGGCTACCCCGAGTGCAAGAACACCAAGGACTTTCGTGAAGCCGAGGGCGGGCAGATCGAGGTCGTCGCCGAGGAGGCGGCCGGTGAGGCCTGTCCGAACTGCGGCAAGCCCATGGTCATCAAGCGCGGGCGGTTTGGGCGCTTCATGGCCTGCAGCGCCTACCCCGAGTGCAAGACCTCGAAACCGGTGACGACCGGCGTCGCCTGCCCCGAGTGCAAGCAGGGCCAGCTCGCCGAGCGCCGCAGCAAGCGCGGGAAGGTCTTCTTCAGCTGCAACCGCTACCCCGAGTGCAAGTTCGCGCTCTGGGATCGCCCGATCGCCGAGCCCTGTCCGACGTGCGGAGCGCCTTTCCTCGTCGCTAGGTTCTCGAAACAGGAGGGCGAGTACGTCGCGTGTTCGAACAAGGAGTGCGACTTCCCCAAGGGCGGCGCCGACCAGCCCCCCGCGGCCCCTTGAGCGAACGCTCGATTCCGACAGACCCGGGCCGCCACGCGAAGTTAGCGCGGCGGCCTTCTTGCGTCCGAGCTTGGTCGCGCCCGTGAAGCGGGCAGGAGGCAGCCTTTGTCCACCATCCTGGTCTCGGACGAGCTGTTCCTCGAGCACGAGCCGGGGCACGACATCCGCGATACGCCCGAGCGGCTGCGCGCGATCCTGGCCGAGCTCTCGGCCCTTCCTCCTGGCGCGCGCTGGGCAAGCGCGCGGGACGCGACCCGCGACGAGCTCGTGCGGGTTCACTCGGCTGAGTGGCTTGACCTGCTCGAGACCTACCGCGGCCGCAGCGCCCTGCTCGAGCCGGACACCGCGGTCTCGCCTCGCTCGGTCGAGGCGGCGGTGCGCGCCGCGGGCGCGGCCGTCGGCCTCGTCGATGCCCTGCTCGAGGGCGCGGGGACGAACGCGATGGCGTTGGTGCGCCCGCCCGGCCACCATGCGCTGCCCGAGCGCCCGATGGGGTTTTGCCTGCTCAACAACACGGCGATCGCCGCCGCGCACGCCCGGGCCCGCGGTGTCGAGAGGGTCGCGATCCTCGACTGGGACATCCACCACGGAAACGGCACGCAGCGCATCTTCGAGCTGCGCGCCGACGTCCTCTACTTCTCGACCCACCTCTCCCCCTTCTACCCGGGCACGGGGCGGGCTGAGGAGACAGGCGAGGGGGCGGGCGCCGGCTACACGGTCAACGTGCCGATACCTCGGGGCCTGGGCGACGCGGAGCTCGAGGCGCTCTGGCGCCGGGTCGCCGTGCCGATCGTCGAGCGGTTTCGCCCCGAGTTGATCATCGTCTCGGCCGGTTTCGACGGTCACGCCGACGACCCGCTCGGCGGTCGCGATGCGATCGAGGAGCAGCTCGCAGGGCGCAGCATCCCCGGCGGCAGTCTGCTAACCCACGAGGGCTATGCCGCCTTGTGCGGTCGCGTCGCCGAGCTGGCGGCCAGCCTTGCCGTTCCGCTGCTGCTCGTGCTCGAAGGCGGGTACGCCCTCCGGGCGCTCGGGAGAAGCGTGCGCGCCTGTGTCGAGGTGCTCGCCGGCGCCCGGCCCCCGGCGCTTGGCGCTCCATCCGGCGCCGAGAGCGCGGTTCTCAAACGGGCGCTCGAAATTCAGCGCCAATTCTGGCCGCTGTAGCCGCCGGACAGCCGGCTGTCTCCACCGTCGCCTGAGCGAATTTCCCTGAGATAGCAAGCTGTTGCAGACGTCCTGCTCAGTGCCTGTCACCTTGACACCCTAGACATCGGGTGGTAGAAACCCCCAATTTCCAAAGTGGGCGGGGTCCCCTGACAGGGGCCGTCTTCTTGGGCAATCTCTTCCCCGGTCGACACGAAAGGGTTCGGGACCGATGATCGACATCCTGGACTGCATTACGAGCGGCATGACGGTGGTGGCCGCGGCCGCCTCCGAACGCAACTTTCTGGACAGCGTGAAGGAGTTTTTCGAAGAGGGCGGGCCCTTCATGCTGGTCAACGTGGGGTCGCTCTCCCTGTCGATAGCTCTGATTATCGAGCGCGTCATCCGGCTGTACTTCACCTACAACCTGAACGCCGGTCCGTTCATGGAGCAGATCACCAAGCTCGTGCTGACCGGCAACGTCGATCGTGCGGTCAAGCTGTGTGCGGCCGCTCCGAAGTCGGCGCTCGCTCGGGTGGTGCGCGCCGGCTTGACGCGGGCCAACCGTGGCGAGCTCGAGGTCGCCAAGGCGATCGAAGAGTCGATCATGGAGGTGACCCCGCTGATGCAGAAGCGGGTCGGCGCTCTGTGGTCGCTCGCCAACCTGGGCGTCCTCATCGGGCTGGTCGGCACCATCCTCGGCCTGATCAACGCCTTCAAGTCGCTCGGCGCCGTCTCCGCGGACAAGAAGTCCGAGGTCCTCTCCAAAGGCATCTCCGAGGCCATGAACAACACGGCCTTCGGGCTGAGCATCGCGATCATCTGCATCGGCTCCCACCTGATCCTCAGCGGGCGGGCCAAGTCGATGATCGAAGAGGTCGAGCTCAACTCGCTCAAGCTCGAGAACCTGCTGGCTCGCAAGAGCACCGGCGAGACCAACCCGATGGACTTCGAGGCCAAGGCCTCCTGAGCCGCCCCCGGCGCCTCCCGCCGGGAACCGGGCGGGAGCGCCGCTGTCAGGGACGTCCAGGCGGTTGAGCCGCTCACCCAGGCTTAGTCGAGAGAGGCCATGGCCTTCCACTTCTCCAAGCGCCGGCTGCGCCCTCAGGAAGAAGAGATACATGGCGAGCTGAACATCGTCCCGTACCTCGACATCCTGATGAACCTCATCATCTTCATGCTGCTATCGATGACGGGGTTGGTCTCCTACGGCGTGCTCAATGTCTCGGCGCCCAAGTATGCCTCGGGCGGTGCCGCCGTTTCCGAGGGCGAGGATCCGACCAAGCCCAAGCTCCTGCTGACGGTCCTGGTGAGCGAGAAGGGCTTTTTCATCGCTGGCGCCGGCACCGTGCTGGGCGGCGAGGGTGGAGAGCAGACCGAGGGACAGCAGCCCGCCGACGGTCAGGGCAAGCCGACTATCCCACGCAGAGCTGACGGCTCGTACGATTACTCGGCCCTGACGGCGAAGATGCTCGAAATCAAGAAGGTCTTCCCCGAGGAGAGCAAGATCATCCTCGGCGCCGACGCGGCCATCCCCTACGAGATACTCGTGGCCACCATGGACGCCTGCCGCGAGCACGCCGGGCAGATGCTCTTCTTCGACGTCTCGCTGACGGTGATGTAGGAGCGCGGGAAGCCGACCATGTCCGAACCCAGCAAGCGCGAGTCCGCAGTCCCGGAGGTCACCGAAGAGCAGCGCCAGCGCATGCTCTACAAGAAGCTCCTGCGCCGCAAGCGCCGCAAGGAGCGCGAAGCGGCTGGCGAGATCAGCGACCTGAACCTCACGCCGATGATGGACATGATGACCATCATCCTCGTCTTCCTGCTCAAGTCCTACTCGGCCACCGGCATCAACATGGCGGCCTCCGGCGACATCGCCCCGCCGGTCTCGAACACCCGGCTCGCCCCCAAGGACACCATCTCGGTGACCGTCACCCGCTGCGCCCCCGGCAACGAGCGCGGCTGCCGGCCGGGACAGGGCCACGTCTTCGTGATGGACAAGCAGATCCTCTCTTACGACGACGACAAGATCTCCGGGCAGCTCAAGGACGGCGGCGACAACGGCATGCTGGTGCTGCCGCTGCTCGAGGCGCTGCGCAAAGAGGTCGACAAGGTCAAGTTCATCGCCAAGTACAACTCGGCGGTGCAGTTTACCGGCGAGCTGTCGGTCATCGCCGACCGCAAGATGCCCTACCGCATGCTCACCGAGGTCCTCTACACCGCCGGCCAGGCCGAGCTCGACAGCTACCGCTTCGTCGTCATCAAGGCCGAGGGCGCCGAGGAGGGCGGGCACGGCGAAGGCTGAAAGCCTGGCGTCCTCGCGTGCGCGCGATGCCCCTCTCGCCGCGTCCTCCCTTCGGCCCTTCGCGACTCCGGCCGAAGGCTCGCTACAAGGTGTACGGCGCGCGCCGCACGCCCCCGCGTTCTTCGCGCTCGTCGCGCAGCGCGTCGTCCGCGCAGCGCAGCGCGTAGGGCAAAGCCTCGAGCCGATCGAGCTCGATGGGCCCGCCGCACTCGACGCAGGTCCCGTAGATGCCCGCGTCCAGGCGGGCGAGCGCAGCGTCGACCTGGAGCAGCTCGCGGCGCCGCGCGTCCGAGAACTCACGCAGGGTGTATTCGACGTGGTCGGCCTGGGCCGCCTCCTCGTACTCAGGGTCGGTGCGCCCCTCGCGGACCTCGACGACGCCTTGCTCGGCGGCATGGCGCGCCGCAACCAACTCGCGCCTGCGACGCTGCAACCTCTGCCTGAAGCGCTCGCGCGTCCGCTCGTCCATGACGCCCTCCCCGTGGCGACAGCACGCTGCTCGCCGGCTTGCCGCCGGGCGCGATTGCCTTCGCGCTATCCACTATTGGACGCTAGCGACGCGGCGCGGGGCGAGCAAGGCTCGGGAGGGACGCGGATGGGCGTTCAGGCGTGCTTGCGCACGACCTCTTCGATGACCTTGACGGCGTCTTCGTAGCTGTCGGTCGCCGCCTCGAGCAGCTCGAGGATCTCCTTCCACTTGATCAGTTCGATCGGATCCTTCAGCTCGTCGAACAGCGCGCCGATGCCGCGGCGCAGCGCCTTGTCGGCATCGGTCTCGAGCTTGTGGACCGTCTTGCAGTGCGCCAGGACGCTCTTGCCCTTGCGGCTGGAGCGCAGGGCCCCCACCGCCTGCTCGACCTCGGGGCCCTCGGCCGCGAGCAGCTCCGCCAGCTCGTGAGCCTCCGGCCGCACCTTCGTCGCGCGGTAGGTCACCAGCTTGTGCGCCACGGTGTCGATGCCGTCGAGCACGTCGTCGAGCGCCTCGATGAGCGCGCGGATGTCGGCGCGATCGAACGGGGTCGCCAGGTTCTTGTTGAGCGTCTCGATCACCTGCGCGGTCGCCAAATCGCCCGCCTTCTCGAGCGCTTCGATGCGGGCGACGTACTTTTCGTACTCGGCCGGCGCGGCGAGCATCTCGCGAAGGATCGCCGCCGCCTCGACCCCGGCCCGCGCGCACTGCTCGAAGCAGTCGAAGTACACCTTCTGGCGAGGCATGATGCGCAGCATGATTCGTTCTCCAGTTGGCACTCGATCGCCAGATACCACGCTGGGGCGCGCTGCGCCAGGGAGGCGGGGGCGGCGACCTGGCAGGGGATGCAACTTGGGCGGGCGCGCGTTGTCTTCCTGAGAGGGCGAATGCTAGATTGCGCGCCTTCCACGCGCCGCTACCCGGCGTTCCCGCCCAGCTGAACCCCACGGAGAAGCCTCCCGGCACGCGGGAAGGACAGTAAGCGTTCGAGCCCATGGCAGAGCACACGGTCCAGATTGTGGGCGGGGGCCTCGCCGGCAGCGAGGCGGCCTTCCAGCTCGCCGAGCGCGGCGTGCGCGTGCGTCTCTTCGAGATGCGCCCCGCGCGGAGCTCGCCGGCGCACAAGACGAGCGATCTGGCGGAGCTCGTCTGCTCGAACTCGCTGCGCTCGGACGACCCGTCGACCGCGGTCGGTCTTCTCCACGAGGAGCTGCGCAGGCTCGGCTCGCTCGTGCTCGCGGCGGCCGACGCGACGCGCATCCCCGCCGGCGGCGCGCTGGCGGTCGACCGCGAGCTCTTCTCCCGCCGGATCACCGGGGTCCTCTCGAGCCACCCGCGGGTCGAGCTGGTGCGCGAGGAGGTCCGCGAGCTGCCGACAGGCCCCGGCCTCGCCATCGTCGCCAGCGGCCCGCTCACCTCCGACGCGCTCGCCGACGCGCTCGGGGCGATCGTGGGCGAGCGGCCCTACTTCTACGACGCGATGGCGCCCATGGTCGCGGGCGAGTCCATCGACACCGACGTCGCCTTCTTCTCCTCGCGCTACGGCAAGGGCGGCGGCGACGACTACCTCAACCTGCCGCTCGATCGCGACGGCTACTACGCCTTCGTCGACGAGCTGCTGCGCGGCGAGAAGGTCGCCCCCCATCCGTTCGAGGCGCCGCGGTATTTCGAAGGCTGCCTGCCCATCGAAGTGATGGCCGAGCGCGGTCGCGACTGCCTTGCGTTCGGGCCGATGAAGCCCGTGGGCCTGGTCGATCCCCATACCGGCCAGCGGCCCTTCGCGGTCGTGCAGTTGCGGCCCGAGAACGCGGCGCGCACCGCCTGGAACCTGGTCGGCTTCCAGACGCGGCTCACCTGGCCCGAGCAGCGACGCATCTTCCGGATGCTGCCCGGCCTCGCGAACGCCGAGTTCGTGCGCCTCGGGCAGATCCACCGCAACACCTTCGTCGACGCGCCCCGCGTGCTCGCCGACGACCTGTCGCTCAAGGCGGCGCCCCACGTCTTGCTCGCCGGGCAGATCACCGGCGTCGAGGGCTATGTCGAGTCGACCGCCTGCGGCCTGCTCGCCGCGGCGTCGGCCCTCGCGCGGCTCGAGGGGCGTGCCTACGAGCCGCCTCCGCCCGAGACCGCCCTCGGCGCGCTCGCCGCGCACGTCAGCGGCCGCTGCCATCCGCCCGGCTACGACTACCAGCCGGCCAACGTCACCTTCGCGCTCTTCCCGCCGCCCGAGGCGCGGGTGCGCAAGCACGAGCGCAAGCAGCATCAGGTCGCCCGCGCCCGGGCCTGCCTGCAGGCATGGCTCGATGGCTCGGGCGGTCGCTTCTTCACCAAGAGCCCACCCGACCTTTGCGCTGTTGCCTCATGACCGGTCGCGCCGTGCGCGATCGCCGGACGGAATACCCGATGACTCGAACCGCGCTCCCCAGACTCGGCCGCCTTGCCGCGCTCGGCCTCGCCCTCGTCGCGCTTGCTTCGACCGCGACCGGCTGCAAGAAGACCGCGGCGACGAACAAGCCCAAGGGCATCGGCAGGGCGCTCGTCGACAGTGCCGCTCGCAACCTCGTCGCTACCGCCGACGGTAAGGTGCTCGCCTTCGTCGCCGATGTCGAGAAGCCGCCGGAGAAGTCCGCGCCCGAGGGCGTCTTCCAGGGAATCCTCACCACCGTCGCCGCCGATGGAGGCACGCCGCGCCAGCTCGGCGGCGGCGTCTCGACGCTCGAGGACGGCTTCCGCGTCTCGCCCGACGGCAAGTGGATCGCCTACCTGCAGGGCTTTCGCTTCAAGGACCAGGCGGGGACGCTGCAGATAGCCCCGATGCCCGAGGGCGAGGCTCGACAGCTCGCCACGGGGACGACCTACTACCAGTTCTCGAGGGACAGCCGCTTCCTCGGCTACGTGGCTTCAGGCGAGATGCACCTGGTCGAGCTGGCGACCGGCCAGGACCAAGTGCTCGCCCAGCAGGTCTCGACCTTCGAGCTCGCCGCCGACTCGAGCTTGGTGCTGATGCGCCGGCCCATCGCCGCGGGAGGCGAGCTGCTCGTCGCCGAGGTCGGGCCGGAGCCGAAGACCCGGAAGCTGGGCGAGCGGGTCGGCGACTACAACTTCTCGCCCGACGGCACCGCGGTCGCGTTTACTGCGCGGGTCGGCGGCCCGGCCGATCCGTACAGCCTCTTTGTCGGCGCGGCGAGGGGCGTTCCCGCCCGGGTCGCGGAGAAGGCAGGCGCCTTCGCCTTCTCTCCAGACAGCGCGTGGATAGCCTTCGTCGCCGGCCAGGAGCCCGGCAGGCCGCACGGCGCGCTTCAGATCGCGCCGGTGGCCGGCGGGCAGCCGATGGAGGTCGGCAAGAACGTCTCGGACTTCCGCTGGTCGCCCAGCTCGAAGGCGGTCGCGCTGCGCGAGAGCCACGAGGACAAGTCAGGGCGCGCCTGGAGCGAGCTCAAGGTCGCGTCGCTGCCCAAGGGCACGCTGCGGCACAAGGACCGCGCGGGCCCCAAGTCCTTCATCAACTACCTGTGGAGCCCCGAGGGCGACCGGCTCGCCTTCCTCAAGCACGTCGGCGAGCAGGTGACGCTCAACCTGCTGACGGTCGAGGGCGAAGAGCCTCCGCGCGCCGTCGCGCCCTGGGTCTTCAGCTACCAGTTCGCGCCCGGTCGCAACGAGCTGTGGTACCGCGCCAACTGCCTGCGCGAGGGGCGCCAGTGCGACCTCATCGCCGCCAGCATCGACGATCCGAACAGGCCGCCGGTCAAGCTCGCCGAGGGCATCATGAACTTCAGGCCCTCGGCCGACGGCAAGCGCATCCTGCTCATCTACCCGCGGGTCGACACCGAGCGCGCGACCGATCTCGGCTGGGTCGAGCTTGGCTCGCAGGTTCCGAGCAAGGGCATCGACGTCTACACGCTGCCGGGCGCCTTCTTCCTCGACAAGGCCGGCAAGCGGCTTGCCTACCTCGTGGGCGAGCGCAAGCGCGAGGGCGTCTACGTCGCGGACATCCCGTAGGCCGACGGCAAGCTTGCCGCCGCCGGCAGGGGGGAGAAAGCTGTGTGGCGCGAGCCGCCAGAGGTGCGTTGCCGTCGCCTCGAGGGCGGACTTGCCGGCTTTTCTCGAGGAGTGGCTCGCCTGGCGTGCCTCTTGGGGGGCTTGGCTTGACGCCGGGCGCGCGCCAATTCGAGCCCTCGGGGCTTGCGCCGCGCCCGCGGCTCACGGGCAGCGGACGAGCTCGAGGTGGCGCCGCTCTTCGATAGGCTGAGCCTCGACCCCGCGCGCTCGGGCACGAGGGCTCGAGGCTCTTTTCGGCAGCCGAAGGAGGCACGAGTGAAC
>JBMNNX010000220.1:0-11470 GCA_050942745.1 Myxococcales bacterium | reverse complement strand
CGAGTGAACGCTCACGCTCTCGTCGTCGGCGCTTCGTCGGGGATAGGACTGGCCGTCGCGCGCCGGCTGCGCCACGACGGCTTCCGCGTCTCTGGTCTGGCGCGCCGGGCCGCGCCCGTCGACGCGGCCGACCGCTCCTTCGGCTGCGACCTTTCCGATCCGAGCGGCAGCGGGGTCGAGGACGCGATCGCCGCTGCGGTCGCCGCTCTGGGCGAGCCGGACGTGCTCTGCTTCTGTGCCGGGCACGCGGCGATGGGCGCGACGCTCGCCGTTCCGAACGAGGCGGCGCGGCGCTGCTTCGAGGTCAACTTCTGGGGCCTCGACCGCTGTGTGCGCGCCGTGCTGCCGCGCATGAGCGCGCGCCGGAAGGGGGCCATCGTCGCGGTGCTCAGCCTCGCCGCGCTGCGCGCGATTCCGCACGAGACGTACTACGCGGCGGCTAAGGCCGCGTCGGACCGCTATCTCGGCTGCCTTGCCCACGAGGCCGCGCGCGACAACGTCGCGATCAAGACCGTGTACCCCGGCTACGTCCCGACCGGATTCTTCGAGCGCGCCGGCTGGCACGGCATGGAGCGCCCGGCGGTGAGCGGCTCGGGCATCAGCCCGGAGGACGTCGCCAACGCCGTGGCGCGGCTCGTCGAAGGGCCCGCGGTCCGCGAGGTGGTTGGCTGGCGCGAGCGCGCCATCGTGTTGGCCGACAGGTTCCTGCCAGGCGCCTACGACTGGTGGCTGAAGCGGCGCGACCGATGAAACGCGGCGAATAGGGCTTCGGCTCCGGGCACTCGGGGGACGAGCTCACGATCCGGGCTGCGATGGTCTCGAAAGCAGTCCGCGAAGCGCCGGAGCAGCCCCAAGCGCGGATCGATGGCGTGAAGGAGGAATGCTCCCCGGCTCGGATCAGGAGCTCGATCGAATCGTGGGAAGGGTCCCAAACTCGGATCAGGAGCTCGGTCAATTCTTGGGAAGGGGCCCTGACTCGGATCAGGGACACGATCGGCGGGCGCGATGTCGTCCTTTTGACGGTCAAGGCGCGCTTCTTGGCGGGGCGAGCACCATCGAAAAAAAGCGCCACCAGTCGCCGCGACCCGAGCCCGCGGAGCTCGACCTGTTCTGGAGTCCACGCTGGTGTCAGCGCGTGGCTCCTTAGCCATAGCCGAAAGCCCTTGTGTTCCCTTCGGTTATCGGAAGGTGACCACTCGGGCACGGTGAGTTTTCCAGCATCGCGCCCGCTCCCCGGACAGCGCCGGCGAAGGAGCGACTGCCCGAGCCGGCTGCCGAGGTCGCGACGCTCGCAAGACCGTGTCCAGCCAGTGCAGAAACGACATCGGCGCGCGGAGCGGCGCTTGCGCGGGTTTGGGCAGCGCCGTTGGCCGGAGCGCGCGGAGGTGTTCTCATCGACCTCGCTTCGCGACGCCTCCGGCCCCCGCGAACCAGAGCCAGACCTGACGGACGCGGCGAGCGCGAGAGGGCGACGTCGGGGAGCGCGGCGTTGCTGTGGCGGCTTCTTGATCGCCGGCTCTGCCGGCCTACGATGCGTCGCATGGAGCCATCGGAACGCCCGCAGCTCGTCCAGGACTTCGCCGCGTACCTCGAGGCGACTCGCAACGCCTCGCCGCACACGCTGAAGAACTACCTCTCGGACCTCGACCAGTACTGCGAGTACCTCGAGCAGAAGAAGATCGCGCTCACGGCGGCCGACCACCTGGCGATCCGTGCCTTCCTCGCCACCAAGCACCCGACGACCAAGCCGACCACCCGCGCCCGCAAGCTCGCCTCGATCCGCGCCTTTTACCGGTTCCTTTACAAGAAGGGCCTCATCGCGCAGAACCCCGGGCGCCTGGTGATGGCCCCGAAGAAGCCCAAGTCGCTGCCGAAGGTGGTGCCGGTCGACGACGTGCTCGCGCTGGTCGAGACCCCCGACACCGACAGCGCCCTCGGAGCGCGCGACCGGGCGATCCTTGAGGTCCTCTACGGCGGCGGCGTGCGCGTCAGTGAGCTGTGCGGCCTGGACATCGACGACTGGGCCCCGAAGGACAACGTCATCCGCGTGCTCGGCAAGGGGCGCAAGGAGCGCATCGTGCCGCTGGGCCGCAAGGCGCGCGATGCGCTCGAGGTCTATCTGCCGCGCCGCCTGGAGCTGCTCGGCTCGAACGATCCGCGGGCCGAGCCCGCGATGTTCCTCAACTACGTCGGTGGCAGGCTGACGACCCGCAGCGTCGCGCGGATTATCGACAAGCACGTGCTCGCCTGCGCCCTGAAGCGCCACGTCCACCCGCACGCGCTGCGCCACTCGTTCGCCACGCACCTGCTCGACGGGGGCGCCGATCTGCGCGCCATCCAAGAGCTGCTCGGCCACGCGAGCCTGTCGACGACGCAGCGCTACACCGAGGTCTCGTGGGACCGGCTCCAGGCGGTTTACGACAAGGCCCATCCCCGCGCGAAGGTCACGCCCACTCACGTGCCGGTGCGCGACGATGGCTCGGAGGAGTAGGGCGCCCGTCGCTTCCGCACCGGGCGCGTCTGGCGGGCCGAGGGCGTTCCACCTTCGGCTGCCCGGTTTCCTTGCGGCTGATTGGGCAGGTTGCTAGCGTCCAAGCCCCTTTTCGGGCGCCGCAGCGCGCTCTCGCTTCGGGAGGAGGCTCATGACCACCATCCTCTGCGTCCGTCGAGACGGGAAGGTCTGCATGGTCGGCGACGGCCAGGTCACCTTCGAGAACCGCACCGTCCTCAAGAGCAGCGCCCGGAAAGTCCGGCGGCTCTCCGAAGGTCGGGTGATCGCGGGCTTTGCCGGCGCGACCGCCGATGCCTTCACCTTGCTCGAGCGCTTCGAGGCCAAGCTCAAGGAGCACCACAACAACCTGGCGCGCGCCTGCGTCGAGCTGGCCAAGGACTGGCGCACCGACCGCTTCCTGCGCCGCCTCGAGGCCATCCTCGTCGTGGCCGACACGGAGAAGACCTTCATGCTCACTGGCGCGGGCGACGTCATCGAGCCCGACTACGGCCTGGCGGCCGCCGGCAGCGGCGGCAACTACGCGCTGGCGGCCGGCCGCGCGCTGCTCGAGAACACCAACCTGAGCGCTCGCGAGATAGCCGAGAAGGCGATGGGCATCGCCGCCGAGATCTGCGTCTTCACCAACGACAAGATCGTCTTCGAGGAGCTGTGAGCGCTGCGGGAATGGAGCGCTGCCCTCGGTTTGTCATCCGCTATCTGTGGCGCCGGCGCCGAGCCGGCGCGTGAGGTTCCAAGCCGTGATCAACCTCAAGCCCAAAGAGATCGTCCAGGAGCTCGACCGCTATATCGTCGGCCAGAGCAAGGCCAAGCGGGCGGTCGCCATCGCGCTGCGCAACCGCTGGCGCCGCCAGCTCGTGCAGGGCGACCTGCGCGAGGAGATCCTCCCGAAGAACATCATCATGATCGGGCCGACCGGGGTCGGTAAGACCGAGATCGCCCGCAGGCTCGCGCGGCTGGCCGGGGCGCCTTTCGTCAAGGTCGAGGCCTCCAAGTTCACCGAGGTCGGCTACGTCGGCCGCGACGTCGACTCGATGATCCGCGACCTCGTCGAGGTGGCCATCAAGCTGGTGCGCGAGGAGGAGGCCGAGAAGTTCCGCGCCAAGGCGCGCGACCTGGTCGAGGAGCGGCTGCTCGACCTGCTGACCAAGACGACGCCGGCGGGCTTTGGCCCTCCGGGGCCGGCGCCGGACCGCGAGCGCCTGCGGGCGCAGCTTCGGGCCGGCACGCTCGACGATCAGACGGTCGAGGTGGACGTGCCCGAGAAGTCGATGCCCTTCATGACCGCCTTCAGCGGGCAGGGGATGGAGGAGATCGGCGTCAACATCGAGAGCCTCTTCGGCAACCTCATCCCCAAGCGCACGCGCAAGCGCCGCATGAAGGTACAGGACGCGCTCAGGGTGCTGACCGAGGACGAGGCCGGCAAGATGGTCGACATGGAGCGCGTGCAGCGCGAGGCGCTCAAGCGGGCCGAGGAGAGCGGCATCGTCTTCATCGACGAGATCGACAAGATCGCCGGCCGCGAGCACGGCCACGGCCCCGACGTCTCGCGCGAGGGCGTCCAGCGCGACATCCTGCCCATCGTCGAGGGCTCGACGGTCACCACCAAGTACGGCACGGTGCGCACCGACCACGTGCTGTTCATCGCCGCGGGCGCTTTCCACATCTCCAAGCCCTCGGACCTCATCCCCGAGCTGCAGGGCCGTTTCCCGATCCGCGTCGAGCTCGACGCGCTCTCTGGCGAGGATTTGGTGCGCATCCTCACCGAGCCGCAGAGCTCGCTCATTCGCCAGTACACCGCGCTGCTCGAGACCGAGGGGCTCAAGGTCGAGTTTCGCAACGACGCGATCGAGGAGATCGCCCGCATCGCCCAGGTGGTCAACGAGCGCACCGAGAACATCGGCGCCCGGCGCCTGCACACGATCATGGAGCGGCTGCTCGACGAGCTCTCCTTCGACGCGAGCGAGATGGCCGATCAGCACGTCGTCATCGACCGCGACTACGTCCGGCAGAAGCTCGACGACGTGGTCAAGGACGAGGACCTCTCGCGGTACATCCTGTAGGGGCGCACGGCAGTGCGCCCGGCCTCACAGGCCCCGGACCGGTTGGGGTGCGCGGCCATGCCCGCCTGTCATCGGGCAGCAGCGCGGTGCCAGGTGACTCCCTCGCCGCGCTGCTTGAGGTTCGAGCTCCGTCGTAGGTGCACGGTCCTCGGACCTCCCAGCGAAGAAGCCGTCTCTCATGCTCGGAATCTCGACTCTCGCCCACGTGCATTGCGTCTCGACCCGGATAGTGGGCCGCCACTGTGAGGTCTACATCTTCGACCACCACCGCAGCGCCTTCCCGCTCTGGACGCTCGCGGCCGAGAAGCTCGGAAACCCGCTCACGCTCGTCACGCTCGACAGGCACATGGACCTCGAGCGCCCGGCCGCGCTTCTGCCTGATGGCGCGCGCTCGCTGGAGTCCGTCGACCGGTACGCGCGGTTCGCCCTCTCGCCTCGCAACGACGACCACGTCTTGGCGGCGATGGAGGCGGGTGCCATCGGCGACGGGGTGATCATCGCCCGCTCGCACCAGCCGGGGTCGCTCGAGGCATTCAGGTCCTTCGTGGACGCGCAGGGAAGGGCGCATCGCTGCGCCTTCGCCAGGACGGTGGACCTCGTCGGCGACGACGCCCGGGCGCTCATCGCCAAGTCCTCCGACATCGCTCTGGATATCGACCTCGACTGCTTCACGACTCTCAGCGACGGGCACCACGACGAGGTGCTCACCTGGGACCTGGAGCTCATCGACGCGTTCTTGCGCCCGCTCGACGCCGAGGACTTCTGGCGGCCGGTGCTCGAGCGCACCCGCCTCGTCACCATCGCCCGCGAGCCGTTCCACTGCGGCGGCTTCGGACGGTCGGCGGCGCTCTGGCCGGCGTTCGCCGAGGCGTTCTTCTGCCGGTTGCTCGGCGTGCCGGCGCCTTAGCGCCTGCCCTCCGGGCCCTGCCCCGCCGCGCTTGTTCGCACGACGCTCACGCGCTATCCATGCGCCTTCACTCATAAGGGAGGAAGCAAGACGATGAAACGTGCCGTTGTGCTGATGTGCCTTGTGGGCGCGGCCTGCGCCCCTTCGATCAATCCGCAGATGCAGCAGGCGACCGACGCGCTGCTAGCCTCGGCAAAGGCCGGGCACGACCTCGCGGCGCCCACGGCGTACGAGCCGATGCCCTGGGAGGTCGGGCAGTGGGTGCTGGTGAAGGTCACCGACGCCAAGCAGCAGCCGTCCATCCAGCGCATCAGCGTCGTCGGCAGCGAGGGCGAGGCGCTCTGGGTCGAGACCGAGACGCAGGACTACTTCCACCGCACTGTCAGCAAGGTCCTCTACGCGAAGATGCCCCGCACGCCGCAGGAGGCGGTCGATGCGATGCTGAAGATGGTCTCGAAGACCGATGACCAGCAGCCGCAGGAGTTCGACTTCACCCGCAACGATCCGGGCACCCAGATGACCAAAGGCTTGATGAAGTCCTTTGCCCAGGGCGTGGTGGTAGCGGCGGTCAACGCCAACGAGGTCGAGGACGCCACGGTCCCGGCCGGCACCTTCCGGGGTTGCGCCAAGGTGACGGCCAAGGTCGCGCTCGGGCCGGTCAGCAAGGAGACGACGAGCTGGTTCCACCCGGCGGTCCCGATCAACGGCAACGTCAAGGGCGTCTCGAAGGACGGCGAGTGGACGTTCGAGCTGCTCGACTTCGGCCTGACCGGAGCCCAGAGCAAGCTCTGACAGGCTTCGCCATATGATCGATATTCGGGCTCTCATAGCCCGAGTCGGTCGTAAGGCCGAGAGCCAATCCCCCCTTGCCGGGGGCGGCCGAGGCGCCGGCAAGCCAACGGCGCTTCGGAGTCTGCCCGTCACCGAGCGCGGGGGAGCTTGACCGGCCTGATTGGGAGTATTCGCTTTCCCGCGCCTGCCTCGAGGCTCGAAGGCCTCGGGGCAGGCGTCGGCGCCCGGTGCGGCGAGGCGCTCCGCATTGTCAAGCTCCCGGCAAAAGCCGGGGCGTGGGCGGCTGACTCGAGCCAACTCTCCGACACTGCGGGCTCGGGATGCTCCGGGTGCCGAAAAGCGCCGTAAATTCCTCAACTTCGCTCTCCGAGACCCGGAAAGGCGGCGGAGTGTCGCCAGGAGGACATCTGTGCCCGCGGCTTGGCCCTCCGGTCGCGGAACCCGCGAGAATTTGACCGCTTTTTGAGGTCGACCTATGATCCGCGGACACCTTTCGCAGCGCCTGACCTGAGGGCTTGGTGAGCGGTTCGCAGCACATCAGCGGGCTTGGCACCCGGGAATCCACGATCCATGCCTCCGCCGACGCGGAGCAGCGTGGCCTGAGCCGCGAGGAGCAGAGGCTCGTCTCGTGTGCGGGCACGGGTGCGCGCTTGGGCGAGGTCATCGAGCGCTCCGGATTGCCCGAGCCCAAGGCCATCGCGCTCTTGCTCGGCCTGCGCCTCCGGGGAATCATTCACCCTGGCGCGCTCAGCCAGGCTCCGCGGATGCCCGAGGGGTGGGGCGCGCGGACCGAGGCCGCGCCTCGAACCCGCTCCTCTCCCGGCCACCCGATCCCCCCGGTGCGAACCTCGTCGACACCGGTGCCCCCGTCGCGGCCGGCCGCCGCCAGCGGGCCGACGAGCGCCACCCCGATCGACCTCGCGGCGATGGCCGAGAGTGTCGACCTCGACGACGCGCGCAAGCGCGAGATCCTCGAGCTCGAGGCGAAGCTGAAAGTCGCCAACCATTTCGAGGTCTTAGGCATTGAGCCCACGGCCGACGCGGCGGCGGTCAAGAAGGCCTATTACGAGCTGACCAAGCGCTTTCACCCCGACAGGTTCTTCGGCAAATCGCTCGGCAGCTTCAAGGCACGCATCGACCGGGTGTTCAAGCACTTGACCGCGGCGCAGAACGTCCTGAGCGACCCGGAAAAGCGCAAGGCGTACCTCAAGGCGCACCCAGAGCTCGCCCCCGCTGCCCCGGCGCCCTCGGCTCCCCGCGCAGATCCTCGCGCCGCCGAGCGTCGCGCCCGCCTGGCGCGCCATCCCTATCTGTTCAAGCGCAACAAGTTCAACGACCTCGTCGCCAGCGGGCGCCGCGCGATGGAAAACGGCGACTGGAACAAAGCGCTGACCGACCTGAACCTCGCCGCGCAGATCGAGCCGAAGGCCCCGGAGGTCTCCAAGCTCATCAACGAAGCGAGGAGAGGCGGCGATCGCGGCCTGGCCGAAGCCGAGTACGACAGCTCGATAAGCAGCGAGACCCTCGGCGACATGGAGCGGGCCATCGTGCAGATGCGCAAGGCGGTCTCGCTCGCCCCCGACAACGCCAGGTACTGCCATCGGCTCGCCCGCATGCTGATGCAGTCAGACAAGCTCGAGGCGCTCAAGGAGGCGCACCTGCTCGCCCGTCGCGCGACAGAGCTGGCGCCGGCCAACCCCGAATTCCACCTCACCTTCGCGGCCATCCTGGTGCGCGCCGGGCTCGAGAAAAACGCCATCCGCGTCTACGAGCAGGTCGTCAAGCTGCGGCCAGACGACGCCTTCGCCAAGGACCAGCTTCGCCGGCTGAAGGTCAAGACGACGATCATCTCCTGAGGAGCCGCACCGCATGGTTCGCGAGCCCGTCATCGGCATAGACCTGGGGACCACCAACAGCGTGGTCGCCACCATGCAGAATGGGCAGGCGACCGTCATCAAGAACCGATCCGGCCACAACCTGACCCCCTCGGTCGTCGCCATCGCCGCCAACGGCAAGCGGCTCGTCGGCGCCATCGCCAAGCGGCAGGCGGTCACCAACGCGGCCAACACCGCCTTCGCCGTCAAGCGGCTCATCGGGCGCAGGTTCTCCAGCGCTCAGATCCAGGAGGCCATCAAGGCCCTTCCCTATCAGGTGACCGACGGCGGCCACGACGACGTGCGCATCGCGCTCGCCGGCAAGCAGTACGCGCCGCCGGAGCTGTCGGCGATGGTCCTCACCGAGCTGAAGGCCGACGCCGAGGCCTACCTCGGCCAGCCGGTGCGCAAGGCGGTCATCACCGTGCCCGCCTACTTCAACGACGGGCAGCGCCAGGCGACCAAGGACGCGGGCAAGATCGCCGGGCTCGACGTGCTGCGCATCATCAACGAGCCGACCGCCGCGGCGCTCGCCTACGGCATGAGCAAGCAGATCGAAGGCCGCATCGCCGTCTTCGACCTGGGCGGCGGCACCTTCGACATCTCGGTGTTGCAGGTCTCGAGCGGAGTCTTCGAGGTCCTCGCCACTGGCGGCGACACCTACCTCGGCGGCGAGGACTTCGACAACCGCATCATCGAGTGGCTCGCCTTTGGTTTCGCCAAAGAGAGCGGGGCCGACCTGCGCGACGACAAGATGGCGCTGCAGCGGCTCAAGGAGGCGGCCGAGAAGGCCAAGTGCGAGCTGTCGGCGACGCGCGAGACCGAGATCAACCTGCCATTCATCTACACCCCGCCCAACGGCAAGAGCGCGCTGCACCTGCAAAGGCCCCTGACGCGCGAGAAGCTCGAGGAGCTGACCAAGGACCTGGTCGAGCGCTGCATCGAGCGCACGCGCTTGACGCTCGAAGAGGCGGGCACCAAGCCGGGCGACATCAAGGATGTCGTCCTCGTCGGCGGTATGACGCGGATGCCCCGGGTCGCCGCCGCGGTGAAGGAGCTGTTCGGCCGCGAGCCGAGCAAGGGCGTGCATCCAGACGAGGTCGTCGCGCTCGGCGCGGCCATCCAGGCCCAGTCGCTGGTCGAGGAGGCCTCGAGGGTCGTGCTGCTCGACGTCACCCCGCAGGCGCTCGGGGTGGCCATCGCCGGCGGCTACGCGCGCCAGCTCATCCCCAAGAACACGACGGTGCCTACCTCGGCGACCGAGCTGTTCTCGACCTCCAAGGACTTCCAGACCGTCGTGCGCATCATGGTGCTGCAGGGCGAGAGCGAGGTGGCAACCGAGAACGAGCTGCTCGGCGAGTTCGTGCTCTCCGGGTTGCGGGCCGCGCGCCGGGGCGAGGTGGAGATAGCCGTCAGCTTCGACATCAGCGCCGACGGCATCCTCTCGGCGACGGCCAAGGACACCGTGACCGGCCAGCGCCAGTCGATCACCGTGACCGCCTCGGGCGGCCTGACGCAGGACGAGCTCAAGAGGATCATCGAGGAGCAGCGCGACTACATGCTCGAGGCGCACGTCGACGAGCACGCAAAGGCGAAGAAGCTGGAGGTGGGCAGCCTCATCCGCGATCTGGAGGGAATCCTTCCGTCCCTGGAGAACCTCGTGAAGCAGACCGCAGTGGGGCCGGAGGTGCTCGCCAAGGCCCAGCAGCAGATTCGCAAGGCGCAGTCGGCGAGCGCGAGCATGAACTTGAAGGAGATCGTCACCGCGCAGGACGAGCTGACCCGGACCATCGCCGCGGTGCGCGGCGTCGTCGCGCGCCTGGGAAAGCAAGCCTGACCTCTCCGCGAGGACGGAGCTCATGCCGGTTGATCGTGTCACCGAGCTGATTCAGGAAGGGCTGAGGCGGAAGCTGTCGGGCGACCCGGCGGGCGCCGCGCAGGCCTGGCAGGAGGCCCTCGGGCTCGATCCGGAGAACAAGCGCGCGCGCACCTACCTCGACAACCTGCTCGTCTCGGGCGCGCTCGACCAAGCGGTCGCGGGCAAGAAGAAGAACCCTTTCGTACGGCCCGAGGGGAAGGAGAGCGAGGCGGTCGTGTTCACGCCGAGCCCCTTCGCCGGCGAGGACTCGTCCGGGCCGGCGCTTACTCCCCTCTCGATGATCTCGGCGGTGGGGAGCGCGCCCGCCAAGGCCGAAGAGCCTGCCTCGCCTGCGCCCTCGGTGGGCCCTGCGGGCGAAGGCGCGCCGGCGCCCACGAGCACGCTCCTCTTCGGTGACATGCCCACGGCGGTCAAGGCGCCCAAGCCCAAGCGATCGCCCGGGGTGCGCCATGATCCGCCTGCGCGCGGCAAGCGCCAGCCCGACGGCGACTCCCCGGCGGGAAAGCGGCAGCACGCGGCGAGGAGCGCCTTCGAGACCTTTACCTTCGGCTCCCCGGCACCGCACCCCGTCGCGGTCGCCAAGGCCGCGGAGCCGCCGGAGCGCCCGCGCGCGAGCGATGTGCCGGGGGCCGAGATCCCGGGCTGGGGAATGCCGGGCTTAGACAGCGAGCCGCCGGCAGAGCCCGCCGGCGACGCGGTCGCGCCGACGTCCCCGGCCGCGCCCGCCGCTGGAACCCTCGAGACGTGGTCCCTGCCGTCGCCCAACGAGCCGCCCGAGCCGCAGGAAGAGTCGCCCGAGGATGCTGCCTCCTTGTTGCGGCGGGCAGCCGATCTGCTCGATCTCGACGATCACAGCGGCGCGCTCGAGGCCGCCGAGAAGGCGCTCGCGCTCGATCCCTCGAACCTCACGGCGCGCGACCTGGTGAGTCGCTGCGAGAACACGCTCCTTGCGATGTACGAGAGCAAGATCGGCGATCTCAAAGTGAAGCCCCGGGTGCGCATGCCCCCGGACGAGATCGTCTGGCTCAACCTCGATCACCGCGCTGGATACGTGCTGTCGTTGGTCGACGGCGAGGTCGAGTTCGACGACCTCTTCGCGCTGTCGTGCATGAGCCGCCTCGAGACCGCGCGCATCCTCGCCCGGCTGCTTCAGGAGCGGGTGATCGGCTAGCCGGCCTGCGACTCGGCCGCCGGGTGCCCGCTCGATGAAGGAGAAGACAGCCGGGCCCCGGCTGCGGCGGGCGCGGCCTCTCCGCCCGGCAGGAGGCTCAGCATTGGTGGGTTGTCGGTGTAACCAATTGAAACCACTGGCCTTTTTGGGCACGGAATGCGGGACGCTCGTTTGCTGTTTGCTTGGCCATGAGACAAGCAGACACGAGTTGGAAACTTGGATTTGCGGCGAGCGCACTTGGAGATGTTCGGCGGGCCAAGCGATTTCACAAGATG
>JBMNNX010000373.1:0-5350 GCA_050942745.1 Myxococcales bacterium | reverse complement strand
AAGGTCAAGCCTCTGCGGCCAGCGCTTCATCCTGCCCTCGCAGACGAGGCATCAGCTCATACCGACAGCGGATTTCGGCATCCCGGGATCTGCCGAAGAGCAAAAAAAAGAGCCCGGCCTCGAAGAGAGGCCGGGCTCAGCGGCTTAACAGGTCAGCGCTCAGACAGAGCGGACGTTCGCAGCCTGTAGGCCCTTCGGGCCCTTGACGATGTCAAACTCCACCCGCTGGCCTTCGGCCAGGGTACGGAATCCTTCGGCTTGGATTGCGGTGTGATGGCAGAAGACGTCTTCGCCGCCGTCCTCCTGCTTGATGAACCCGAAACCCTTCGCGTCGTTGAACCACTTCACAGTACCAGTTGCCATTTGTTGCATTCCTCAGCTTGGGACGAGGCACTGCGCCACGCCACCACAGCCGAAAAAACCGCGGCGGCGCGCCCTCTCATTCCGGCTTTCTTCGCCGGCCGCTGTCCTCAGGGGCTCGCCGGCTTGGAGGCCGCGGGCTTGCCGACCGGCAGAACCGCCCCGACCTGCGCCCCCTCGGCCAGCCCGAGCACCTGGCGCGTCTTGGCAGGATCGAAGCCGCCGACGAAGGTCGAGCCGAGCCCGAGCGAAGTCACCTCGAGCAGCAGGTTCTCGCCGGCGAGCCCCACCTCGACCATCCCGAACGGCTCGGCCCTCGGGCCCATGCTCTCGGTGCCCTTCGGGTTCCAGACGAGCGCGAAGATCACCGCCGAGTCCTTGATCCAGGGCTGGGTAGCCCCTCCGGCGAGCAGGCGGTCGCGAACGTCGGCGCCGCCGCGGCGCTCGAGCCGGTGCCCTTGCGGCACGTAGCGGTAGAGGCCGGCGGGAACGCCTTCCACGCGCCCGACGACCACGTACAGATCGAGCGGGTAGGTCGCGCGGGCCGAGGGCGCGGTGCGGTGGCCCTTGTCGTCGGTGATGCCCTGCGCGGCCCAGCAGAGCTGCGATAGCTGCGCCTTGGTGAGCGAGGCCTTGGGGTCGAGCTGGCGGATGGAGCGGCGCTTGGCCAACACCTCGTCGAGGGCCATGCCGCCGCTCGTGCGCGCGGCCGGCAGCTCGACGGTCGCGGGAGCCTCGGGGGCAGCGAGGAGCGAGAGTCCAAGTAGAAGCGCTAGTCCAGCACTCACGGTTCAACCTCCGGTTGGTTGTTGTTTGGCCTGCGTAGGCGCCGCCAGGCTTTGGAGCTTGCCGCCCGGCATCGCCCGCGGCGCGAGCGACGCCCGTCCCGCCGGGCTCGGGCGATCCCTAGAGCTTGAGCTCGATCCCCTCGCGGGCGCCGAAGACGACGAGCTTCGAGCCCTGGGCCTTCGCCCGCGCGTTGCACAGCGCGACGATGGTGTCCACCTCCGCGTCCGAGTGCATTGGGTCGTGGTGGAAGATGGCGAGCTGCTTCGCCTCGGCGCGGATGGCGAAGTCCACGACGGTCGTCGCCCGCGGGTGCCCCCAGCCGATCTTCTTCACGTACTCGGCGTCGGTGTACTGGCCGTCGGCGATGAGCAGGTCGGCGCCGCGCGCGAACTCGATCATCTCCGCGGGGATGGGGCGCAGCTCCGCCGGATGCTTTCCCTCGAGGGACGGATCGGCGAACAGCAGGTCGTGCTCGTGGTCGGTCGAGTAGACGATCTTGCGGCCGTCGTGCTCGAAGGCGAAGCCGAGGCTGTCGCCGGGGTGCGTCTGGCGAAACGCGGTCACGCGCACGTTGCCCACCATCGCCGAGGTGTCGAGGTCGTTGGTGATGAGCCGGCTGCCGAGGTCGCCGAAGTTGACCGGGAAGTAGACCGACTGCATCTGGCCCGAGAGCAGGTCGTGGATGGTGCGGTCCTGCTTGGTCGCCCCGTAGACGTGAAGTGTGTTGGCCGGCAGGTAGGCCGGCACGAAGAAGGGAAAGCCCTGGATGTGGTCCCAGTGCGGATGGCTGAAGAACAGGTGCAGGGTGAGCGGCTGGTTGCCATAGCGGCGCAGCAGATCGAGGCCGAGCTCGCGCAGCCCGGTGCCGCCGTCACAGATGATGACCTGGTCGTCGGCCCGAATCTCGATGCACGGGGTATTGCCGCCATACCGCTCGGTCCGGGGTCCGGGAGTGGGGATCGAACCTCGCGTACCCCAGAACTTCACGAAGAGCGACATCAGCGCCCCTTGTGGAAGACGAAGACGACCCTGCCAAGCTGGATGTGATCACCGTCGCGCAGGACCGCCGAGTGGATTCTCAGGCCGTTGAGGAAGACGCCGTTGCGGCTGTCGAGGTCCTCGCACAGCCATTCGTTCTCGGACTTCGAGAGCGCGAAGTGGCGGCGCGACAGGTCCAGCGAGTCGATCTGCACGTCGGTCTGGCTCGAGCGACCGAAGACGAGCTTGTCCTTGTCGAGGGGCACAGTCCGCGGCGCGCCCGGGCCGCTCACCATCTCGAGGGACGACGGCTTGGCCCGCAACTGGGCGAGAATCTCGACGGGCAGCTCAAGGATCCCCGTTGCTTCCTTGTCGTCAAAGTCCCCGGCCATAACCGCGCCTGCTCCATCTCGCTGCGACTGAGTCGCGGTCCAGACTACTGGTCATTGCTCCATATCGAAACCTGCCTGCCTGGCCAAGGTTCCGAGCGCTCGCGAGGCCAACAGGAAGTCTTCCGCCCTTCTAGTCTCGACGACTCCCGATCCTCACACAAGGGGGGATCAAGCCGGTGCCGCGGCTCTCATGGCCGGCGCACGTCCACCTCGCCTCTCGACCAGCTCCAAGGCGGCCACGTTCGAGGCGAGCGCGGCGGCGCGCGCTGGGCGAGGCCGCCTCTCGCGTCCAGGGACCGATAAGGCCGGCTGCCGGGCACTTTCGAGATGCAAAGCCCGGGACGAGCAGTAGCTGCGAACGCCGGCGCATTGCTGGCCCAGGCGGCGGCCGACTCGAGGCCTTCGCCGCGGCGGCCCGGAGCTCATCGCGATCGGCGCAAGCCCCCGGTTTCACTCGCAGTCGGAGGCACCGCGCCCCGGAGACCGGCCGGCTTCTTCCCTCTCGGTTCACTAATGGGCATCATGTCGGCGCTTGGAGGGGAGCCGTGAGCAAGATCGCACAAGAAGATTTGTCTAGTCGCCGTGTGACCTGCCCGCTTTGTGGAGCGCGCCACGGAGCGCTCGATGCCTGCCCGATTGCTCCGGCGCCAGCGCGCAGCACGACCCTCGAGCTCGCGCGGCCCGCGCCTCGGGGAGCCACGCCCGTGCCGGCGATTTCCTCCGCGGTTTGCGCGCCCGCGGAGCCCGTGCGCGTGCAGAGCCCGAGCGACGAGCTGCTCGGACAGGTCGTCGGCAACTTCCGCATCGTCCGCCTGCTCGGCCGCGGGGGCATGGGCGCGGTCTACCTTGGCGAGCACACGGTCATCGGCAGCAAGGTGGCGATGAAGTTCCTGCACCCGCAGGTCGCCTCGGACCCGGTGCTCGTCCAGCGCTTCTTCGCCGAGGCCCGGGCCGTCAACCTCATCGGCCACGAGAACATCGTCGCGATCATCGACCTCTCCGTGCTGCCGCCGGCCCGCTACTACCTGGTGATGGAGTATCTCGAGGGCACCCCGCTCTCTGCGAGGATCGGCCGGCCCTTCCCCATCCGCTCGCTCCTGTCGATTACCTCCCAGGTCTGCGACGCGATTCAGGCCGCGCACGACGCGGGCGTCGTCCACCGCGACCTCAAGCCCGACAACATTTTCCTGGTGCGCCGCGACGGCGACGACTTCGTCAAGATCGTCGACTTCGGCATCGCGAGGCTCGGCACCGCTCCGAGCGGCGTGACCGCCGCCGGCTTCGTCGTCGGCACGCCCGAGTTCATGGCCCCCGAACAATGGGTGAGCTCGAGCGTTGACGGCCGCGCCGATCAGTACGCGATCGGAGTCATCGCCTACGCGATGGCGACCGGCAGGCTGCCTTTCCACGAGAGCGGACACCTCGCCTACTACAGGGCGCACACCGAGAAGGCCCCGCCCCCGCCCCGCCAGCTCAACCCGGAGCTGTCCGCGGGCATCGAGCAGGTGATCCTCAAGGCGCTCTCCAAGCAGCCCGACGACCGCTTCTCCAACGTGAGGGCGCTGAAGCTCGCGCTCGAGGCGACGGCTAGCGAGCCGCGACCCGTGACACCGGTTCCCGCGGCTTGGGCCTCGCCGGCCGCCCCGGCCTCGCCCGCTTCGGCGGCGACTTCGTACACGGTAGACGCACACTGGGGCGGCAACTGGTGCCGCGGGCTGACCTGCGCGGACCTGAGCGCCGCCGGAATGCTCGTCGTCTGCGCGCCGCCCTACCCGCCGCTGCTGTCGCCGGTCGTCGTGCGCATCGCCCACCCCGACGGGACGCTCGAGACCGAGGCGGAGGTGGTGCGGCACGTCACGCCCGAGCAGGCCGAGGCCTGGAAGACGCAGGCGGGCTTCGCGGTGCAGTTTTCGGCCAAGAACGCTCTCATCAAGGCCGCGCTCGAGCGGCTGCAGCGCGGCGAGGCGCCTTTCTCAGCGGAGCAGGCCGACGCATCGCACGACGACCCCGAGGCGGAGGCGGTCCTGGAGCGCTATCGCTCCCGCCTGAGCCTCGACCACTACGCCGTCCTGGGCACCGTCTGCGACGCGCCGTGCAGCGAGGTCCGGCAGCGCTCTCGCCACGCGGTCGCCGAGGTCGAGTCGCTTACCGAGCGGCCCATCTCTTTCCGCCAGCGAATGGACATCACCCGCATCTCGAACCGGCTGCGCGAGGCTTCTGAGGCGCTCGCCGACCCGGCCAGGCGGGCGACCTTCGATGCGACACACGGGAACTTCCGCGGCGTAGCGAGGTGCCTGAGCGCCGGGCTGTCGGCGAGCGAGGCCGAGCGGCTGCGCCGAGAGTTCCTGACGACGCGCCCGCGCAACGAGACGATGGCGAGCTTGAAGCTGGCCGCCGCCCACGCACTCGCGACCGCCAACGAGATCCCGCGCGCGCTCGCCGAGTACGAAGCTGCCCTGCGCCTGGACCCGCTCAACCTCGACGCACACCACGCTTACTGGAGCCTGAAGAAGAGGATCGGCCGCGCGTAGCGGTTCGCGAACGGAGAGACCGGCCCGTTGGCCGGCTGTGGCCTTGAACGAACAGCGGATTGCCCTGAAAGCACTGCGTGCGAGCACGTGAAAAGTCCCCTCTCCCGCGCTTGCGCGGGAGAGGGGATTTAGGGGTAAGGGGTCGGCCCCGATCCTCGGCCGAGCTCCCTGCCGCCGAACCAGGCTTTGCCCCAGGCTCCGTGCTTGCCGCGGTGCACCTTACCCCCAAACCCCCTCCCCGCGGGGCGGGGAGGGGGCTTCGTCCGGGGCTCGCGCGCGCTCAATCGGGGAGGCGCGGGG
>JBMNNX010000061.1:0-27062 GCA_050942745.1 Myxococcales bacterium | reverse complement strand
GTTGAAGCGCACGCGGATGTACTGTCCGTAGTCGCCGCCGGGCACGGGGATGATCGTCGACGCCATGTGCGGCAGGACCGGGATCGGCTGGTGCTCGAAGTCGCCCGCGAGGTTGGTGGCGAGCACGCCGGTGCCGCTGTGGGCGGCGTTCGGGCCCGAGGTCGGGGCGCCGATCTCCCAATCGCCTACCCGGCGCCAGTCGAGGTCCCCGGACTCGAAGTCGAGCCGCGCGAGCTTGCGCCAGGAGCCGCCGCTCAGCATCCGGCCGGTGCTCTTGAGCGTGGCGTAGACGATGTCTACCCGCGCCAGGCCGGCCACGCCCCCGTTGAAGAGCTGCACGGTCGCCACGCCGCCGGTGGTGGAGATGGTGGTGTACGTCAGCCCGTTGCCGAAGGCCTCGAAGGTGGCGGGCACAGGGCTGCCCACCGTGGTCAGGTCGATGTCCGCCTCGTGATCGGTAAGCGGATTGCCGTAGGCGTCGGTCACGCGGAAGGTGAGGGTGGTGCCTTGGGTCTCGGAGATCTCGACGTCGGAGACCGCGTCCATCAGCACGAGCGCCGGGGTCCCGGCGACCACCTCGAGCGAGAAGCTGGCCTCGGCCTTGCCGCGCTGCCTCGCGGCGACGGCGCGCACCTTCGCCTCGCCGACCCGGCCGCCGGCCCGGACGCTGTTCCAGGCGCCGCCCATCGGATCGGTCTCGGAGAACAGGCTCTCGCCGGCGGCGTTCGTGCCGTACCAGTTCACCCGGACCCCCGGCAGCGCGAGCCCGCAGCGGTTGGTGACGTTGACCAAGAGCGGGAGCTCGAAGACCTCGCCCGCGCGCGCGGTCTGGTTGTCGCCGCCGACGATGGTGACGAGCGCCGGGGTGTCGTCGGCGACCAGGCGCAGCGGCCCCGAGGCGTACACGTTTTCGAGATCGCGCACGAAGAGCCGGATCTCGAAGTCGCCGGCCGCGTCCGGGTAGAAGAAGGTGATCGGCGCCTCGCGATTGCTGAAGTAGCCGCCGTCGCTCTCGGCGGGCGAGCGGGCGACGACCCAGTCGAAGAAGAGCGGCTCGCCGGCCGGGTGGACGGTGGCGCTCGCGTCGAGCAGGACCTCGGTGCGGTTGGGCAGGCCGCAGGCGCCCGAGACGATCTTCGCGACGACCGAGAGCGCGGTCTGCGGCTCGGCAGGCACGACGACAATCTGCACCTCGGCGCTCGCCTCGTCGCCGTTCTCGTCGGTGACCTTCAGGCTCGCGGTGAACTCGCCGGCCGCCTCGTAGACGTGGACGGGGTTGGCGACGTTCGACTTGGCGCCGTCGCCGAGCTCCCACGCGTAGCTGAGCGTGCCGTCGCCCCCGCCGGCGATCGCCTGGAAGGAGACGCGCAGGGGCGCCTCGCCGCCGGTGACGTCGGCGTGGATCCAGGCCTCGGGCTTCTTGTTCGACCAGACGACGACGGTGACGACATCGCTTCCCGCGTCGCCTTCGGCGTCGGTCGCCGTCGCCCGCACCTGGTAGATGCCAGGCTCGGCGAACTCGTGCGTCACCTGCAGCCCGCTGCCGGTCTTGGTGTCGGCGAAGTCCCAGGCGACCGTCTTGTCGCCTTTGGCGCCGGTGACGGCCGCGCTGAAGGCCACGGTCAGCGGCGCGGGGCCCTGCGCCGGATGCGCCTCGATGCGCACGTAGGGCACGTCGCCCCCGGCGCCGCCCTTTAAGACTGGCTGCGTGGTCTCTTCGCCGCCACAGGCGACCATCCCCACGAGGCTCACGGCCAGGGCGAGCCTCCCGATCGCATGCTGTCGCACGCTCATTTCGTCTCCTTTGGTGAGGTTTCCGAAGCTCAACCTACTACGCGCGCGCCTCCCCGGTGTACCGCCGGCGCGGCGGCCGGCGGACGCCGGGCCCGCGCGCGACCTCGCGCCGACCCTTCGTCCTCGGCTCGACGCGCGCCTCGCCGAAGGCGGGCTCTGGCGCGGTCAGATCCGGCGAGGGCGCGCGGCCGCGGCGGGTCGTTCGCGCGCGCCGTGCGGCGGGCTCCGGGGTTAGGTTTGCTGTCTTTCACACCGGAGGACGTTCGGATGGCCGAGGTCAAGTACACCGAGTTCGCGCAGCAGGCCGTCAGCATGGCCGACATCTTCAACGGGACCTTCCACAAGCCGCTGCCCGGCCGGCCGTCCGACTTCCGCGTCGAGCTCGCGGTTCCGGACGGGCCCTCGACCGCGGGCGGGCGACAGGGCACGCAGCACATCAAGCTCGTGCCCGCAAACGGCCGCGGGGTGACGTTGGTCGTCGGCTGGGCGAACCAGGCCGCGGGCAAGGCGGAGATCCGCGGCTGGGAGCAGGTCAAGGCGATAGCCGCCGGGCGGCGCGGCAGCACCGGCCTGCCCGACGAGGCGGCCTACCGGAAGCTGATGCTCGACATGAAGCGCTTCTTCGAGCGCGAGGGGCTGGAGGTGAAGGTCGTCGCCACCTTCCGGCGCGAGGACGTGGACGAGGGGCCGGAGCCCTCCTCAGGGTTCCCGCTCGCCTACCTGCTCGTCGGGCTCGCGGTCGGGCTCGCCATCGTCCTGCTCTTCGCGCTCTTCTTCCCGCGGTAGCGGCAGTGCGCCCGGCCCCGCAGGTCCGGGCCGGTAGGGGCGCCTGGCAATGCGCCCGGCCTCGCAGGTCCGGGCCGGTAGGGGCGCCTGGCAATGCGCCCGGCCTCGCAGGTCCGGGCCGGGTAGGGGCGCACGGCAGTGCGCCCGGCCTCGCAGGCTCGGGCCGGGTAGGGGCGCACGGCAGTGCGCCCGGCCTCGCAGGCTCGGGCCGGGTAGGGGCGCCTGGCAATGCGCCCGGCCTCGCAGGCTCGGGCCGGGTAGGGGCGCATGGCAATGCGCCCGGCCTCGCAGGCCCCGCAAGAAAAACGGGCGCCGACAATCGGCGCCCGCCTCCGAGTGGCGCAGCGGCGGCCTGCCTAGTCGATGGCCGCGAAGCGCTTCCAGGTCTCGGGCGACAGCTTCGCGGCCCGCTCGCAGATCTCGCGCCAGTCGAGCGTCTTGAGCTCCTTGCCCTGCATCAGCACCTTGCCGTCCACGATGGTGGTGTCCACCGGGGCCGCGGCGACGCCGAAGATGACGTGGCCGAGCACGTTGCCCGGCTCTATCGGCGTGAAGGGCACGTGGTCGGAGACGATGACGTCGGCGGGCGCGCCCACCTTGAGCGCGCCGAGGGTGCGGCCGAAGTAGCGCGAGGCGATGAGCGGGTTGGCCTTCAGCAGCATCTGCGCGAGCTCGACGAAGCCGACCCGCGGGTCCTTCGCCTCGTGGTGGCGCAGCCACAGCCCCGCGCGCACCTCCTCGCGCATGTCGCTGGTCATCCCGTCGGTGCCCAGGCCGACGAGGATGCCGCGCTCGATCATGTCGAGCACGCGCGCGGCGCCGACCGCGTTGTTCATGTTCGACTGCGGGTTGTGGACCACCGTGGTCTTCGTCTCGCGCAGCAGGTCGAGCTCGCGGTCGTCTACGTGGATGCAGTGGACGGCCATCGTCTTCTCGCCGAGCGCGCCGGCCTGGTAGAGCCGCTCGACGACGCGCTTGCCGTACTTGGCCAGGCTGTCCTGCTGGTCGGCGACGCCCTCGGCGACGTGGACGTGCAGGCCGGTGTCGAGCTCCTTGGCCAGCGCCACGCAGCGCTCGAGCGTCGGGTCGCGGATGGTCATCGCCGCGTGCAGGCCGACCAGCCCGTGCAGCCGGCCGCTGGTGTCGGCCTTGGTCCGCTCGAGCCAGGCGCGGCTCTCGGCGATCCCCTCGTCGGTGCCCTGCTGGCCGTTGCGGTCGGTCACCTCGTAGCACAGCGAGGCGCGCAGGCCCGACTTGAGCACCGCGTCGCCAATCCGGTCGAGGCTGCCGCGGATGGCGTTGGGGCTCGCGTGGTGGTCGAGCAGGGTGGTGGTGCCGGCGCGGATGGCGCGGGCCAGCGGGATGAGCGCCGACAGCTCGACGTCGTCCAGGCTCAGGGCGCGGTCGAGCTTCCACCACAGGTTCTCGAGGACGGCGACGAAGTCGGCGGCCGGCTTCGAGGAGATGCCGCAGGCGAAGGTGCTGTAGAGGTGGTGGTGGGCGCAGACGAAGCCCGGCAGGATGGTGCCGCCCTTGGCGTCGATGAGCTCGGCGTCGGGGTAGCGCGCCCGCAGGTCGGCCGACGTGCCTATCTCCTTGACGAGCGTGCCCTCGATGAGCACGGCGCCGTCGGGGATGACCTGGTTGTCGTCGCCCAGGGTGAGCACCACGCCGTTGGCCACCAACTTCTGCTCGCTGTTCGCCATGTCGTCTCCTTTAAGAAGGTGTCGTTCGAGCAAGGTGGGCGACTTTCCGACTTCGCCCCGCGAGCGTCAAGGCTGGCGCGCCCGCCGTCGCCCGGCGGGCCTCGGGGCGCCGGGCCCCGAAGCGAGCTGCCGGCCGGGCGCGCGGTGGCCCGGCGGTGCCTTTTGGGCTAGACCGTTCAGTGTCGAGTCCACTACGATTTGCCGCTCGTTCGTGGCGCGGAGAGCCGGGCTGGCGCTCGGATCCCGCGGCCGCCCCTGCTCGAGGATCACCGGATGGCGCTGCTGATCAAGAACATCGGTCTCATCGCGACGATGGACGACGCCGGGCGCGAGCTGCGCGGCGGATGGATCCTCGTCGAGGGCCCGGCGATCGTCGCCCTCGGCGAGGGCGAGCCGCCGGCGCGCTCGGACATCACCGAGACCATCGACGCCAAGGGCGCGCTGGCCATCCCCGGGATGGTCAACACGCACCACCACCTGTACCAGACCTTCCAGCGCAACCTGCCGCTCGTGCAGGACGCGAAGCTGTTCGACTGGCTGGTCGGCCTCTACGAGGTCTGGCGCGAGCTGCGGCCCGAGGACGTGCGCGTCAGCGCGCTGGTGGGCTTGGGCGAGCTGCTGCTGACCGGCTGCACCACGGTCGCCGACCACTTCTACGTCTTCCCGCACGGCCAGACCGGGGAGCTGCTCGACGAGACGATCGAGGCGGCCCGCCAGCTCGGGGTGCGCTTCCACCCCTCGCGCGGTTCGATGTCGCGCGGCCGCTCGCAGGGCGGCCTGCCGCCCGACGACGTCGTCCAGAAGCCCGAGGAGATCCTCGCCGACAGCGAGCGGGTCATCGGCCGCTACCACGATCCGTCGCGCTACAGCATGTGCCGGCTCGCCCTGGCGCCCTGCTCGCCGTTCTCGGTCACCGACGACCTGCTGGTCGAGTCGGCCCGCCTGGCGCGCAAGCACAAGGTGCGGCTGCACACGCACCTCGCCGAGACGAAGGACGAGGAGCAGTTCTGCCTCGAGCTGCACGGGTGCCGGCCGCTCGCCTACATGGAGAAGGTCGAGTGGCTGGGCGACGACGTCTGGTACGCGCACGGCGTCTGGCTCAACGACGAGGAGCTGACGCTGATGGGCAAGACGGGCACCGGCATCGGCCACTGCCCGACCTCGAACCTGCGGCTCGGCTCGGGCATCGCGCCCATCCCGCGCGCCCTCGAGCTCGGCGTGCCGGTGGGCCTCGCGGTGGACGGCTCGGCCTCGAACGACGCCTCGGACATGGTGCGCGAGCTGCAGATGTGCACGATGGTCCACCGCGTCGGCAGCGGCGTCGAGGCGATGCCCGCGCGCCGCGCCCTGCGCATCGCCACCCGCGGCGGCGCCCGGGTGCTCGGGCGCGACGACATCGGCCAGCTCGCCCCGGGCATGGCCGCCGACATCGTCCTCTTCGGCCTCGACGACCTCGGCCTCGCCGGCGCGATGCACGACCCGCTCGCCGCGCTCGCCTTCACCACCGGAATCCGCCGGGCCCAGATGGTGCTCGTCAACGGAAAACTCGTAGTCAAGGAAGGGAGATTGCTCAACCTCGATACCCAGGATCTCTTCGCAAAGGCCAACCGGCAGGCCGCTCAGATGGTCGAGCGCGCCTCCGCGCGGACGAAGATCGATTTCCTGTCCCGCAAGGTTTAGCGGGTCAGTTGCCGAACGCTCTCACGCTCGAGGGTCTTGCTCATGATTCGCGCGTATCACCAACCACAACGCCTCGAGGAAGCGCTGGGCCTGATGGCCAAGGGCGCGGTCCCTGTCGCCGGCGCGACCAGCCTCTACTCCTCTCGGAACAAGCCTGACGCAGAGCTCGTGGACATCACCCGGCTCGGCCTGGGCTCCCTTCAGGTCGAGCCCGGGCGCATCAGCATCGGCGCGACCGTCACGCTCACCCAGCTCGTCGAATCGACCGAGCTGCCGGGGGCCGAGGGCGAGCTGCTGCGCTGCGCGGCCGGGTCGATCACCGCCCGCCCGATGCGCAACGCCATCACCGTGGGCGGCAACATCGCCCACGTCGCCTTCTGGTCGGATATGCCGGTCGCGCTGCTCGCGCTCGACGCCGAGGTCGAGATCCAGCGGGCGGGCGAGCCCTCGTTCGTCAAGCCGCTGGCCGACTGCCTCAAGGGCCAGGCCCCGTGGGCCGGCGGCCTGATCACGCGGGTGCTCGTGCCGGTCAAGGGCGGGGCGCGCGGCTTTGGCTACGAGCGCTTCTCGCGCACCTCGAACGACTACCCGATGGCCTCGGCCTGCGCGACGCTCACCCGCGACGGCGAGATCGCCCGCGAGGTGCGGCTGGTGGTCGGCGCGCTGCAGCCGCGCGCCTTCCGGGTCCCCGAGGTCGAGGAGATGCTCGAGGGCAAGGCCTTCAGCGCTGAGCTGCTCGATCAGGCGGCCGCGAAGCTGCGCGAGGTGATCCAGGTGGCCCCGAACTTTAGGGCCTCGGCCGAGTACCGCCGCGAGCTCGCCGGCACCTTGGCGCGCCGGGCCCTCCACAACGCTTTCAGCTCGGTCAAGCGGGAGAAATAGACGATGTTCAAATTCTCAACGACTATCAACGGACAAGCCCGCGAGGTCGAATGCGAGCCGGGCGCCAGCCTCCACGAGGTGCTGCGCGCCTACGGCTACAAGAGCGTCAAACAGGGCTGTGACAACGAGGGGACCTGCGGCGCCTGCACGGTGCTGCTCGACGGCCAGCCTGTCCTCTCGTGCATCACCCCGGCCCCGAAGGCCGCCGGCCGCGAGGTCGTGACGGTCGAGGCGCTCGGCACCCCGGCCAAGCCGCACCCCATCCAGCGCGCGTTCGTCGACGCGGGCGCCATCCAGTGCGGCTTCTGCACCCCGGGCATGATCCTGTCCACCAAGGCGCTGCTCGACCGGGTCAACAACCCGACCGACGCCCAGATCAGCGAGGCGCTTTCGGGCAACCTGTGCCGCTGCACGGGCTACGTGAAGATCAAGGACGCGGTGCGCATGGCTGCCGCTGCGGTCAGGAAGGAGGCCGGCGATGAGTGATGCCAGGAACTTCAAGGTCATCGGCCACTCGGTCGAGAAGATCGACGCGATGGGCATGGCCTGCGGCCTCGAGCAGTACGTGGGCGACCACGACCTGTCCGGCGCGCTGATCGGCTACATCGTGCCGAGCCCCTACGCCCACGCGCGCATCAAGAAGATCGACGCCTCCAAGGCGCGCGCGCTCAAGGGCGTCCACGCGGTGCTCACCTACGAGGACGTGCCGCGCATCGCGCACACCACCGCGGGCCAGGGCTACGTCGAGCCGTCGCCGTACGACAGCTTCGTGCTCGACAACAAGGTGCGCTTCGTCGGCGACCGCGTCGCGCTGATCGCCGCCGACAGCCGCGAGATCGCCGAGGAGGCCGGCAAGCTCCTCGAGATCGACTGGGAGGTGCTCGAGCCGGTGCTCGACGACACCAAGGCGATGGCCGAGGGCGCGCCCGTCATCCACGACGAGCCCGAGGCGCACATGCCCATCCCGGTGCCCTACGACGCCAAGAAGAACATGGCGGCGGCCGCGTGCATGGGCGTCGGCGACATGAAGGAGGTGCTCGAGAAGTCGCACCTCAGCTACGAGCAGAGCTACTCGACTCACTTCGCGCAGCACTGCCCCATCGAGCCGCACATCTGCCTCGGCTACATGGACCCGCGCGACCGGCTCGTGCTGGTCAGCTCGACGCAGGTGCCGTTCCACGCCCGCCGCATCACCGCGCAGGCGCTGGGCATCCCGGTCAAGAAGGTGCGGATCATCAAGCCGCGCGTCGGCGGCGCCTTCGGGGCCAAGCAGGAGGTGCTGCTCGAGCAGATGTGCGGGGCGCTCGTGCTGGCGACCCGCCGCAAGGTGCTGCTCGCGCTCACCCGCGCCGAGGAGTTCGTCTCCCGCGTGCGCCACCCGATCCGCACCAAGCTGCAGGCGGGCTTCAACGCCGACGGCACGATCAACGGCATGCGCATGGAGGTGCTGTCGAACACCGGCGCCTACGGCTCGCACGCGCTCACCGTGATGTGCAACTGCGGCTCGAAGGTGCTGCCGCTCTACCGGATGAAGACGGTCGCCTTCGACGCCAAGGCCGTCTACACCAACCTGCCGGTGGGCGGCGCCTACCGCGGCTACGGCGCGACGCAGTCCGCCTTCGCCATGGAAATCTTCATGGACGAGGTGGCCGAGAAGCTGGGGATCGACCCCATCGAGATGCGCCGGCGCAACCACATCATGCCGGGCGAGGGCTCGCCGGTGTTCGCCGCGCTCGGCGAGGGCAAGCCGGGCGTCGAGCAGAAGATCGGCTCCTGCGGCCTGGCCGAGTGCCTGGAGCTCGGCGCCAAGGAGATCGGCTGGGCCGAGAAGCGCGGCAAGCCGGGCGACGGCCCCATCAAGCGCGGCGTCGGCATGTGCGCGCTGATGCAGGGCTCGTCAATCCCCGAGATCGACATGGCGTCGGTGGGCCTGAAGATGAACGACGACGGGTCGTTCAACCTCACCGCGGGCGCGACCGACATCGGCACCGGGTCGGACACCATCCTCGCGCAGGCCGCCGCGGAGATCCTCGGCGTGGAGGCGAATGACATCATCGTCACCTCCTCGGACACCGACCTGACGCCGTTCGACGTGGGCGCCTACGCCTCGAGCACCACCTATCTGTCGGGCGAGGCCTGCCGGAAGGCGGCGCTCGACGTCGCCCAGCAGATCCGCGAGGTGGCGGCCGACATCTTCAACGAGGCGATGAAGATGGAGCCCAGGCCTGACCCGGCCAAGCTCGTGCTGAAGGACAAGAAGGTCTTCGCGCCCACTGGCGAGAGCGTCACCCTCGCGCAGATCGGCCTGCGCACGCTCTACGAGCGCGACCAGCACCAGATCGCGTGCGTCGCGTCGGCCATCTCGCACAAGTCGCCGCCTCCGTTCTCGGCGCACTTCGCCGAGGTCGAGGTGGACACCGAGACCGGCAAGGTGACGGTGAAGAAGTACGTGGCGGCCATCGACTGCGGCACCGCGCTCAACCCGAAGCTCGCCGAGGGTCAGGTCGAGGGCGCCGTCGTCAACGGCCTCTCCTACGCGCTGACCGAGGAGTACCTCTTCGACGAGAAGGGGAAGATGCGCAACCCGAACTTCGCCGACTACAAGATCTTCAACACGGTCGACATGCCGGAGTTGAAGACCATCCTCGTGCCGACCTACGAGGAGTCGGGCCCGTTCGGCGCGAAGAGCGTCTCCGAGATCTGCATCAACGGACCCGGGCCCGCGGTCGCGAACGCCATCTACGACGCGGTCGGCGTGCGGCTGCGCGACATGCCGTTCACCCCGGAGCGCGTGCTCCAGGCGATCAAGGAGAAGAAGAAGCAGGCCGAGCTGTAACCAGGCTTTCGACGCTTCGATGCGCCCGCCTCCGCTCTTCCGGGGGCGGGCGCTTTTTGTTTGGGTCCTGGCCGCGCGCCGGCCGAACCGCCGATCCGAGGCAGGGTCGAGCCGGCTCCGTTACCGCCGGCCCGCCCGGTGGGCGGCCGAGGGGCGCACCGAAGATTGGCTCACGGCCTGCGGCCGTGCCTACCGTCGCGGCCATGCTCCCTTCCTTGCGCTCCCGCCACCTCGTCGCCTGCTTGCTTCTGGCCTTCCCCGGCTGCCACCACGCGCCCCGCGGCGCCGAACGCGACAGGGCGGCAGAGCTCGAGCCGATTCACCTCGGGGCGCCGCAGTCGCCCGCGGCCGTCGAAAAGGCGCGGCCGCTGCGCCTGCGCCTCTATGTCGATCCCGGGTATCGGGCGCTGCTGCACTGGCGAGAGCGCATCGACGCGCTGCTCGAGCGCGCGAACGCGTTCGTGGCGCCGCGCTTCGGCGTCCGCTTCGTCGCCGTCGATGTCAAGGCATGGGAGCCGCGGACGACGACCGGCGACTTGCGGGAGCTCCTCGCCGAGCTGAGGCAGCTCGAGCCCGATCCGGACGTGGACTGGGCGGTCGGGCTGACGGCCGGCAGGCCGGTCGTGGACCTCGAGGAGCTGGGGATGGCCTGGCTGCTCAGCGACCAGTTCATGGTCCGCGCTGTCGATGACTCGCTCGAGGCGAGGGCTCTGTCCCGCTCGCTCCGCTCGCTGCCCGACGCCGATCGCGAGGCGCTGCTGCTGCGGCGCCGCGAGCACAAGGAGCTCGTCGTCTTCCTGCACGAGTGGGGGCACACGCTCGGCGTTCCGCATATGAGCGGGCCGGGCAACGTGATGACCCCCAGCTACTCGCGCGAGCAGGCGTCGTTCGGCCCCGAGGGCTCGAAGATCGTCGAGCTCGCGCTGCGCCACCGGCTCGACCCGGCGGGCAAGCCGCTCGCGCTCGAGGCCGAGCTCGCGAAGTACGTCGAGGCGACGCCCGCGGGCGAGTGGGACCCGGTCGCCCGCGGCGAGCTGCTCGCCTATCTGCGGCACCGACTCTCCGGCGGCGCCGAGCCGGGCTTTGCGGGCGGCGGGGTGACAGGCGCTGACGTGGCGGCCTTCCGCGCCGCCGTCGCGCTCGCCGACAAGGGCGAGCTCGAGCAGGCCTGGTCCGAGCTCGCGCCGGTGCTCGCGCGCCATCGCGACGAGCCGGCGGTCGTGAGGTTTGCCTGCCAGCTTGCCTCTGCCTCCAAGGCGAACCTGCGGCGCGGCGGCGACGCCTGCGAGCGCGCGGTGCGCCTGGCGCCCGAGGATCCCCGCGCCAGGATAGGCGCGGGTTTCGTGCGCGCGGCCGCCGGCGATCGCGAGGGCGCGCTGAAGGCGCTCCTCGAAGCGAGGGTGCGGCTCGATGCCGCGGGCACCGCTGCGCGCTGGCTCGACGTCGCGAGGCTCGCGCACGACCTCGATGCCGTCTCCATCGCCGAGGCCGCGGCCGCGCGATGTGGGGGCGAGGGCGAGCCCATCCTCGAGTGGGCCGAGTCAACGCGGCGGCGGATGGCCTTGCCGCCGGATGCCGAGCGCTTGGGGATAACCGCCGAACGCGAGCCGAGCTACGTCGGGCTCGTTCGCGAGGGGCTGAGCCACTCGGCCGGCAAGCGGCTGGAGGATGCCGCCGCTTCGGCGGCCCGGCTCGACGCCGAGTACCCGACCGCGCCCGGGGCGCGGTTGGTCGAGTGCGCCGCCGCCGTCGCCCGCAGCGACTGCGCCGCGGCGAGGGGCGCGTGCAAAGCGGCGCTCGAGCGCTACGAGGAGGCGGCGGTCGCGCACTATCAGCTCGGGCTGTGCGAGCTGCACGAGGGCCGGCTCGCGGAGGCTCAGGCGGCGATGAGCCGGGTGGTGGAGCTGACCCCGCAGGTGCGCTCGGCCTGGAAGAACCTCTCGTTCATCCTCGGCATGAGGGACGAGATCAAGCAGCGGCGCGAGCTCGAGGCGCGCTACCGCGCGCGGTTCGGGAGCGCGCTCTGACCGCGCCAAGTCGGCTTTCGCTAGAGCACCGAGGCATTGGCCTCAGCCTCTGATGGGCGAAGCACGTCCCATCGTTTTCGCGGCCGCCGGGAGCCTTTGCCAGGCGCTGCTCGCGCCCGCGGGCGCGGCCGATTCGGTGCCATGGCGTCGAGCGTCCGGCGGCGTGGGGCGAAGGCTCAGCCGCCCGACATCAGCATCGCCAGCTCGACCTCGTCGCCGTCCTTCAGCGCGCAGCCGAGCTTCTGAGCCGATCCGTTCACCGCGCAGTGGAAGAAGCGCAGGTGGCTCTCGTGGTAGCCGGCCTTGAGCAGCAAGTCGTGCAGGCAGGCGTCGTCCTGCAGCTCCATCTGGAAGTCGTCCTTGCCCAGCGGCTTATTGAGGGCACCGAGGATCTTCACGCGCACGTTGATCATGTTGTCTCCTCGCCCGGCGTCCGATCAGGCCGGCGCAGCTTCCAAGAGTCGCGGCCAGAATAGCAGGGACGAAGCCGGCGTTGTCTCCTCGCCGAAGCGCTGCGCGCCCTTCGGATTCGGCCGCTGGCCGGCCGACAAGACGGCTTGACCGGCGGGTTTTCGTCGTTATCATTGCCGACAAATACGAACGATTTTTCGGGAATTCCCCTGCCGTTCGCGTGATGGGTGGCATGCATTCGAACCTAAAGTCCATTCCGGGGAATTCGTTCTAGCAATCGTGAGCAAGCCCTCGCTTCGGCGAGAAGGACGCCTAAGGTTGCTGGCGGATTTCCCACCTGTCTCGCACAGGTTCAATGGACGCTGCCCACACGGCTCGGCGGGGGATTTTTTCTTGGTTGCTCATTCGATGGGTCCCGCGGCTCGTGGCGCACAGAGCGCCATCGGCGGGCACCCGGCTCCCTGCGAAGCTCGTCGCGCGACTGCGAGCCGGTCTGCCGGTCAGGCCCGAGCGTACGAGGCGACCATCGGGAGGCTCGGAGTTGACGCCCCGCGGACGGCCACCCCCGTGTCCGGTTCCCAAGACCGACTGGAGCAAGGCGGACCTGTCTTGCCTTAGGTAGAGACTTCGCGGAGATGCGTTGCCGCGTTTGCGAGCCTCGAATGAAGCCCGGGGCTCGTTCGCGCCGGGAGGCTCGGCGGTCGGCCGCGCGCGGCGAGAGCAGCCTCAGGGAGCCGGAAGCGCCAACAGCTTGTTCAGGCTGGAGCGCAGCGTCTTCCTCTCCAGCGTCTTGACGAGGTATCCGGCAGCGCCCACCGAGCAGGCGAGCTGTCTCAAGGGAGCTTCGTCCATCGCAGAGAACAGAATGATCTTCAGCGGTTTGGCGCTGGTCTTCTGGAGCACTTCTGCGATCTTGGCGCCTCCGACGACGGGGAGGTTGACGTCGAGAAGGACGAGGTCGAAGTCCTTGCGAAACACCTGCTGCGACAGCTCGGTCCAGTCCTTCGCTACGGTCACGGTGTGCTCGCCCGCGAGCATTGCCGGAACCAGCTCGCAGACACTTGGATCGTCATCGAGAAGAAGGATTTGCCCCACGTTTCCGCCCCTTTCGCTCTTTCTTCTCGGCCCGCGCCCGGAGAGCCAAGAGGGCGCAAGGCTATTCATCTGCCCTCGGTTGCGCAAAGGGCGAGCGGGACGTGCGGGCTTAGCGTGACTCGCTGCGGCCGGCCGAGCGCCCGCGGTGCAGCGCTCTCGCAGGTCGAGCGGCCGATTCGGGTTCCCGCACCGGCCGTCCATCGTGCGGCGTGGGAGGCACGGAACAGAAAGTCCATTTCGGGATCTTGCAAGCCCTCGTCCCCGGCGCGAAGGGGACGCCGAATGGCCCACGCGCGTCGACAATGGTTGCCGCCCACTTGGTTTCGGCCGGGCCTCCTTCCTTCGCCTCGCCGCCTCGAACGCGCCTGCTCCCGCTCGAGCCCCGCTGCCTGGTTGCGCTACGGATAGACGAGGAAGGTCTTGGGGAAACGCTCGGCGCCCTTGCCACTTAGGCAGGCGAGCGCGCGGGCGACCTCTTCGACGGTCATCCGCCCGCTCGGCACGACCCCCGCCTCGTCCTCGGTGGGGAAGTGGTGGGCCATGCGGCGCATCAGCGGCTCGAGCCCTTCGAAGTCGGGCTTGCCGCGCTGCGGCGGCAGCGACGGGCCGAAGCGGTCGGGCCCAGGCACCTTCCCCCGGTCGGCGACCACCTCGATGCCGTCGGAGCGCATTACGACGCGGACCTTGCCGACCGGCTCGGGCGCGTCGAGCCAGGCGGCGAACTCCCCGCCGCTGAAGGGGCGAAACGGCAGGCAGCGCGCCGACGCGGAGTCGCCGACCAGCAGGCAGGCTTGATCCCCAGGCTCGAGGGCGAGCGAGAGGGCAGCGAGCGGCTCGGAGAGATCGGCCATGAGCAGCGAGCCCTCGAGCTCGAGCGCGAGCGCCTTGCCGCGCAGCGCGGCGAGCGCCTCGGAGCAGCCGGGAGCTTCGGAGGTGCAGGCCCGCCCATCCGGCAGCAGCAGCTTGCGGTCGCGCACGCGCAGGATCTCCCCGCTGAACCCGGCCGCGCCGTAGCCGTCGGGCACCCGGGGCACGTGCGGCGGCGCGGCGGTGAGCTCGGGGTCGGAACAGCGCGGGCAGGCGAGCGTGGTCAGCGCGACGACGAGGGCAAGCGTCAGACTGGACTCTCGAAGATGCGGCACCAGGGCTCCTGTCGCGCACGGGCGCGCGGGCCGGCAATTGTATCCTGCCCGACGCCTTTGGATGCCTGAGGGCTGTGCTAGGCTCATTGACTTTCGCGAAGCAAGGTGAGCGTCGATGCCCGGCTCGTCGGGGCGCAAATTCGGCAAGTACGTGCTCCTCGACCGCCTGGCGGTAGGCGGAATGGCGGAGATCTTCCGCGCCAAGTACCTGGCCGCCGCCGGAGTGACCAAGCCGGTGGTGATCAAGCGGATCCTGCCGACCTACGCGGGCAACCAGGCCTTCGTCTCCATGTTCATCAACGAGGCGAAGATCGCCTGCGGCCTGTCGCACGGCAACATCGCCCAGGTCTTCGACTTCGGCGAGATCGACGGCGAGTACTACCTGGCGATGGAGTACGTCGCCGGGCAGCCGCTCTCGCGCGTCGCGCGCCGGGCGCACGAGCTGGGCATCGGCGTGTCGACCCCTTTCGCGCTCTTCGTCATCGCCGAGGCCTGCAACGGCCTGCACTACGCGCACACGCGCTGCGACGAGGCCGGCCGTCCCCTCGGCATCGTCCACCGCGACGTCTCGCCCCAGAACCTGCTCGTCGGCTACGAGGGCGAGGTGAAGGTGGTTGACTTCGGCATCGCGAAGATGCGCTCGGCAGGCGAGGGGCACACCGAGCACGGCGCGCTCAAAGGCAAGTACGTCTACTTCTCGCCCGAGCAGGCCCGCGCCAAGCCTCTCGACGGGCGCTCGGACATCTTCGCGACCGGCATCGTGCTGTACGAGCTGCTGACCGGGCGGCGCCCGTTCGACGGCAAGATGATGGAGGTGCTCGGGCGCATCGTGAGAGGCGAGCTGCAGCCGCCCTCGGCGCTCGTGCCCGACCTGCCGCGCGAGCTCGAAGAGATCGTGATGCGCGCGCTGGCGACGCGGCCCGAGGACAGGTTCCAGAACGCGCTCGAGATGCACGACGCGCTGCACACCTACCTGCATCAGGTCGAGCCGGGCTTCACCTCCGGCGCCGTCGGCTGCTTCGTGCGCTACCTCTTTCAGGCCGACCTCGAGGCGGAGGGCGCGCGAGCCGACGTCCCTGCAGAGTTCGAGAGACAGCTCGAGCGCTGGAAGCGGCCAGTTCGGCCCAGCTTGCAGCGCGTTCCCGCCAGGCAGGAGGGCAGCCCGCGGCGCATCACTACGGTCGAGACCGAGGTCGTCCCGCGCAGGCTGCTCTCCGACTGGCGCAGGGTCGCGGCCAGCGCGGCGGCCCTGTTCGCGGCCGGGGTCGCGCTCGCCTTCTTCCTGCTGCCCTCGGGCCACCCCACCTTCGCGCTGTCGATCAACTCGCGCCCGCCCGGCGCATCCATCGTGATCGACGGCGTGGAGCGCGGCGAAAAGACCCCGGCGCGCATCAAGGGGCTCGACGCGACGGTCGCCCACCAGGTCGAGCTGAGGCTCGAAGGCCGGCGCCCTTTCCGCGCGGACGTGCCTCCGCAGGGCGGGCCGGAGCTCACGCTCGAGGCGGCGCTCGACGACCTGCTGGTGCCCGGGACCGCGCCGCCTCCTTCGGGCATCGACCTGCGCGACCCGGTCGAGGACCGCTTTCCGCCGGGCCCGGTCGCCGAGCTCCCGGAGGCGCGCCTGCAGATCGTGGCCCGCAAGCACGCGGTGAGCATCCCCGCTTCGCCCGCGTCGCGCATGCGGCTCGACCCGGCGAAGGCCTACGTGCTGACCGTCGAGGGCGTCGCGTCGCTGGAGGGCGCTGGGCGCGAGCAGAGGTTGCTGAGCAGCGTCTTCTACTTTGGCGAGCGCGTCGCCGGCGCGCGCACCGAGGGCAGCTTCGGCCAGATTCGCGGCGACGCGCCGGTCGAGGTGAGCGGGCTCCGGGCGCTCTACGGCTTCATCCTCGACGACTCGCCCGAGGACAACAGCGGCGCGCTCAAGATCGGCGTCGCCGAGAAGCGCTCGCGCGGCGGCGAGGTGCTCCTCGTCGATCCGGCGCGCAACTTCGTGGCCCGCACCTCGCGCTTCGCCCGCTTCTCGGGGCTCGAGCCTTCGGCGGCCTACTCGGTCGAGCTGTCGGGAGCGGTCGATCTCGGCGCCGGCGGAGGCCCGACCTCGCGGCTGCTCTACTTCGTCGAGGCGGGCGACGATCCGCGCCTGCCGCGCGGAGGTCAGGGCGTGATCGACGCGGGCGCGCCGCTGCACATCTCGGGTGCCCGGTCGCTGTGGCTGCTCCTGCCCGACGATGACCCGCTCGACAACTCGGGCGAGCTGAGCGTGTCGATCACGCTCCAGAGGTCGGCGGGGCGCTGAGTGGCCGGGCTGCCGAGCTCGTCGCGCCGCTGTTCCATCGACCTGGGCCAATCCGGTCATCGCGAGCGCAAAGGCGTCCGGAGCCTCGGAGCCGGGGGGAGCGTCGGCTCGGGCGCCAGCCCGGCCGGCGGCAGTACTTCGCGGCCACGCCTGGAGCTGCGTCGCCGCGAGGGCAGCGAGCGAAGGCGGAGGCTCTCTCGCGCGGCGATTGTCGTTCGCGCGTACCCCGGAGGTCTGCAGCGCCGGGCGCATTGCCATGCGCCCCTATCAACCCGGCGCGCCCCAACACAATCGCGCGCGGCGAGCCTCCGATGGCGAGCTTGAGGGGAAGGGCGCGTCCCGCGTGCGCGCCCGCGTGAGCGCCTGGTCGAACCCTGAGCGGCCGGGCGGTGAGAGAGCGTCGTGCTCCGCTTGCTGGGATCGGTATTCGGCTCAGCGGCCCTCGGCATCATCGCCATGTGCCGACGGCTGTCGGCCCCGCGCTACCGCGGGCCGGTGAGCGACCACTTCGACGGCAGGCGCTTTTACAACTCGCCGGACACGTGGTCTCCGAGCTTCGGTGATTTCCTCGAGTGGATGAGGACGCGCCAACCGAAGCGCTGGCACAGGGCCAGCGCGCGGCCGGCCTCGCCGCCCCCGGTGGATCGCGTAGGCAGGGGCAGGATGCGCGTCACCTTCATCGGCCACGCGACGGTGCTCCTGCAGATGGACGGCTTGAACATCCTGACCGATCCCATCTGGTCCGAGCGCGCGAGCCCGGTGCGCTTTGCCGGCCCGCGGCGCGTGCATCCGCCTGGCCTTCGCTTCGAGGACCTGCCGCACATCGACCTCGTGCTCGTCAGCCACAACCACTACGACCACCTCGACCTTCCGACCTTGAGGCGCCTCGAGCGCGCGCATCGCCCGCGCTTCCTGCTGCCGTTGGGCAACGCTGCCATCCTCGAGCGGGCGGGCATCGCCGGCGGCGAGGATCTCGACTGGTGGCAGGGGCTCGAGGTCGCCGAGGGCGTGCGCGTGACGCTCGTACCCTCGCGCCACTTCTCGAGCAGGAGCCTTTGCGACGCTTGGAGAACGCTGTGGGGCAGCTTCGTCGTGCAGGGACCGTCGGGCGCCGCGTTCTTCGCAGGCGACACCGGCTTCGGCGGGCACTTCGAGGAGATAGCGCGGCGCTTCGCGCCGTTCCGGCTGGCCATCCTGCCCATCGGCGCCTACGAGCCGCGCTGGTTCATGGCGCCGATGCACATGTCGCCGGCCGACTCGGTGCGCGCCGCGACGATCCTGCGCGCGGCGGTCGCGGTGGGCATCCACCACGCCACCTTCCGGCTCTCGGACGAGGGGCAGACGCAGGCGAGCCGCGATCTCGACGAGGCGATGGGCGGGACCGACCCGCGGATGCGCTTCTGGCACCTCGACTTCGGCGAGGCGCGCGACGTGCCGGAGAGCGACGCGGCGTTCGAGGTCCGGTTCGAGACTCCTTGAACGGGCACAGGCCTTTCGGCCCGAGCCTGGCTAGGCCGTCGGCGGCGATCCGAACCGCTGGCGCCGCCACGAAGGGCGGCGATCCGTACCGCTGGGCGCCGCCGCGACGGGGCCGATCCGAACCGCGGCACGGCGAGCGAACATCTGCGGAGCCAGAAAGGCGGCGATCCGAGCGAGCGGCACCTCTACCGCGCGAGCCACTCGACGGCGTTGAGCACCAGCGAGGCGTTGTGCTGCTGCGCGTGGTGCCAGCTATCCAGCGACGAGTCGGCGATGCCGTGGCTGTCGGTGCCGTCATTGAAGATTGACGAATCGCCGATGGCGACGACGCGGCCCTTACCGACCTCGGCGGCGACGACGTACGGGCTGCCCTGCTCGTAGCCGGCGGTGCCGAGCGGCATCGCGTGCAGCAGCGTCTTCGCTTTCGTCGCGTCGTGGATGGCGAAGAGGCCGCCCTTGTTCATCCCCACCCGCGTGACTTCACCGTGCGCGCCCTTCAACACCGGGTGCTCGGACGAGCTCGCCTCTATCGCCGAGGCCACGCGGCCGTTGAGGCCCTCGATCCTGCCGGACTCCGAATAGCCGACCGGCGCGACCGAGAAGCCGAAGGGGTTCGCCTCGAGATTGCCTTCGCCCGCGGCGCGGAACATCTCGTTGAAGGCCCGGACCGAGTCCCAGCCGTTGCCGTCGCGATCGCTCTCGGCGTGGTCGGCGACGAGCAGCAGCCCGCCGCCGGCGCGCACGAAGCCGAGGATGGCGCTGGCCTCGGCCGGCGTGATCTCGGAGCTCGGCTCGACCACCACGAGCACCGAGTAGTTGGCCAGGTCCTGCGCCGAGCCGTCGCCGAAGGCGAAGCGCGAACCCGGCGGCAGGGTCTCGACCACGAAGCGCCCGGCCATCAGGTCCTTCCCGAACGCCGAGAGCGCGCCCGCCCAGTCGCGCTCCGCGGCGGGGACGGACGGCCACGGATGGCGGCCCGTGGAGTCCACGATCCAGTCCGCGCTGCCCGCGCGCTGCCGGTGCGCGTTGTCGAACAGGACGCGCTTCTTCGATCCGAGCGCGCAGTCGCTCGCGCCGGCGTGCAGGCAGTCGGGGTCGGCGCAGTCGATCAGCTCGTCGCCGTCATTGTCCTTGCCGTCCGAGCAGCTCGCCGCGCCGAGCTCCCAGGCGAGCGGCGGGCAGACGCCGACCGCGGGGTTCTTCAGGCAGTCGGGATCCGCGCAGTCCACCAGCCCGTCGGACTTCGGCTTGCCGAGCGGCGTCTCGACGTCGTCCACGCCGTTGGAGCAGAGCTCGTCGGTGTTCTCGAGGGCGCCGCAGACGGTGACCGCGACCGAGTCGCGGCACCAGAAGTCGTCGCAGTCCGCGTACTCGTTGTCGTCGTCGTCGGTCCCGTTCGAGCAGAGCTCGTCGTTCGACTCGGCGCCCGGCTCCTCGTTCGTCGGCGCTCCCGCGTCGTCGCTCACCCCGGCGTCCGCCTTGACCTTCGTCTGCGGCTCAGGGCTTGCGCTGCAGGCGACCAGGAGTGCGGCTGCAATCAGGGACAACGGGCGAAGAAGAGCAGGCATGGATAGCCTCCGAGTGTTGTTCGGCCCAAACAGTGCGGCATCGTACCTCCTGACGCGGGCGTTTGGGGGGCGCGTGGTATCGTGCGCCGCATGAACAAGCCCGCCCTCGTCCTCGCCCTCGGCTCCCTGATAGCGACCGCCTGTGCACCGTCCCTCGCGCAGAGGCGCGAGGCCGCCGCTGGCACGCTCCAGGCGCTCCGGGAGGCGCGCTTCGAGGCGACGGCCGCCGAGGCCGGCAAGGTCCTCGAAGTGGACGCGGAGAACCCATACGCGCGCCTGGCCGCGGCCATCGCGCGCTACCGCGCGGCGGCGCACCAGATCGCGACCGACATCCCGACCGTGTTCCTCTCGGGCCTGCACACCCGCGGCGTCAACGACCGGTACCTGCGCATGGCGCTCGAGCAGTTCGAGAAGGACCTCGGGCTCGTGGAGGACGATCTCGCCGTCGCCGCGAAGTTCCCCGACCTTGCGCTCGACCTGTGCATCGCCTGCTGGGAAGTCGATTGGAACCGAAGCGGCGAAGTGGACGATTCCGACCGGCGGCTGCTCGAGATCGAGCTGGACGAGAACGGCGACGAGCTTGCCCCCGATGATCCGAGGCGTCGCCCGACCTATCGCTTTGACCACGGCGACGTGCTCTGGGCGCGCGCCATCATCAGCTTCCAGCGGGCGATCGTGGACGTGCTGCTCGCCTATCGCTGGGACGCGCTCAACAAGGTGCTTCCCGGGCTGGTGCTCGGAATGGCTCCCACGATCACGCTCGAGCTCGCGCACCCCGAGCGCATCGCCGCCGCCCGCGAAGCGCTGCTGCGCGGGCTCGACTTCGCCGACGCCGCCCGAAGGTCCTACCTCGCCGAGTCGGACGACGAGCGCGAGTGGGTGCCCAACCCGCGGCAGAAGGACTACCCGATGCCCCTGGTCGTCGATGAGGCGCTCTATCAGACCTGGGAGCTCGTCGTCGCCGACCTGAGGAAGCTCCTCTCGGGTCAGGAGGGTCTCGGCGCCGCCGATATGCTCCAGCTCGCTGATCCATCCGAGTCCGAGGAGATGCCCAAGGGCTACCTCGACATCGGCGGCATGCTCGCGCGGCCGAAGAACATCGTTCTGGACCTCGGCCAGCTCATGCGCGACCTCGATGGCGAGCGGGCCGAGCCGCTCTTGCAGCACTTCTTCGGCGAGTTCTACGTCCCGACGATGAAGCCCTCGCAGCTTCCGACCCGGCTGATGCGCATGAAGGGCGAGATCGATCGCGGCGAGGAGTCGTTGGGGCGGAAGATTCGGTACCTGCTCTGGCTGAACTGAGGATCGGAGCGTCGCCGGGCGCCGAGGAGGGGAGCGCCGCCGTCCCGGCGGCGTGCGCGGCCATAGACTCCCGCCTTCCTCGAGTCGCGCCGAGCAATCAACCTCGGAACGCTCGGGGCAAAATGCCGGTCACGGAGCTCGAAGCTCCTGCTTCGACAGGTCCTTCCGCTCCCGGCTCAGCGCACGACGACGAGATCGATCACCCGAGCCTGAGTCCCCGTGATTGTGACCTCGTGTCCCTCGAACTCGAGAGGGCCTTCGCCTGCCAGCTTCACGCGCCAGGCGCCGTCCTCCGACGCGACGCAGCCGCGCTGATCGGAGCTCGCGCACTCGGGAAGCCGCTCGCCGTTCGCGAAGAAGCCTCCTCCCTTCCGGTTGCTCGCCGCCACCGCATACCTCGTCCCGTCGCGCTCGACGAACGAGCCCGTTCCGCCCGCGAAGATCCGTACCGTCCGACGGTCTGCCACGTCGTCGAGGTCCACGACGCCGGGCGCCGCGGGAACGAGCGTCTGGACGCTCTCCGGCAGCATCGGGACGACGGAGCCGGCCCGCGCGAAGAGCGGCACCTCCTCGAGCGGCGCGTCCACCTCGATCTCGACGGGACCTTCGACCGCGTCGCCGCCCTTCCACGGGATCCATCGTCCCGGCGGCAAGTGAACCGTGCGGCGGGCCTTGCCCTCCTCGAGCACCGGGGCGACGAGCAGCGCGGGCCCGAGCAGGTACTCGTCCTTGATGGCCCAGCCAGGCTCGAAGTCGGGGAACTCCAGCGGCAAGGCGCGCATGATCGGCAGGCCCGTGCTCTCGGCCACCGCCGAGCAGCCGTCGAAGTACGGGAAGAGCTGGATGTGAAGCTGCGCCCAGCGCTTGAAGTGCGCGATCGTCTCCTCGTCCTTGCCGAACCACCAGTTCCGCTTTGCGTCGATTCCGTGGTGCGTGCGCATCACCGGCGACAGCGCGCCGAGCGAGGTCCAGCGGAAGAACAGCTCCTTGGTGGACGGCGGGTTGGTCGCGCTCTGGTAGCCGGCGATGTCGTGCCCGTACGTCGAAACGCCGGCCAGCCCGAGGTTGAGCCCCATGGTGACCACGGTCGGCATCCCGTCGTCGGCCTGGAAGCTGGTGCGCTGGTCGCCTGCCCAGAAGACGGGCACGTGCCGTGTCGTACCCAGCCAGCCCGCCCGCGAGAAGAAAAGGCGCTGCCTGCCATCGGAGGCGCGCTCGGCGAGCACCTCGGCGTTCAGCCTGGCCCACTCGTCCGGATAGCGGTTGTGGGCAAGCAGCGGGTCCTCGCCCGAGGCGAGCACCGCGTCGTGCGGGAGCCACTCGCCGAAGTCGGCCATCCAGCCGTCGAAGCCGACGTCGAGCGCCTTGCCCAGATAGCCCTTTACCCACTCGCGCGTCTCGGCGCGGGAGAGATCAGCGAGGCCGGACGGCACGAAGGTGACGCCGTCGAAGAGGTACGGGCCGCCGGCGGGCGAGAGGACGAAGTGGTTGCCGGCCGCGGCCTCTTCGAAGATGCGCGTGTCCTTGACGAGGAAGGTGTTGAAGTACGCGAACCACGCGAAGCCGAGCTCGTGCAGGTCGGCGGCGAGCTGCTCGGCGTCGGGGTAGAGCGTGGGATCGAGCTCCCACTCTTCCTTGAGCCGATAGCCCTGCGGGTTCTCGAAGCCGCCTCGGAAGTCCTCGGTCCAGATCGCGGAGGAGGGGATGCCCTTCTCGCGGATCAGCTCGGCGACCGCGCGCACGTTCGCCGCGCCGTAGATGGCGTCGTTCCAGGGCGCGAAGGCGAGCGGGGGCGGGCGCGGCGGCCGCCCGAGGATCCCCGCTGTCGCGCGCTCGAGCGCCTTCGCGGGCTCCGGGCCGTAGAAGAGCCACAGCTTCAACGTCGGCGCCCAGGTCTCGATGCGGAAGGCGTCGTCCTTCTCCGAGCAGAGCTCGAAGACGCTGCGCGCATCCGACTCGACCACGCCGATGTAGCCGCGCTGCGACAGCCAGGTGGGCAGGCCCATGCTGCTGCCGTGGCGCGTCCCCTCGAGCATCCAAAGCTCGCCGGGATCATCGGAGTCGCTCTTGCCGATCCCCGGCTCGCTCGTCCAGATCGGAATCTTGTGGCCGCGGTGATCGAGCGCGTCGGCCTGCGCGCCGAAGCCGAGGAAGCGATCGCCACCGACGCACTTGAAGGCCACCGAGAGCCGGTTCATCGCGGGGTCGGTCGCCGTGAAGGTGAGGAGCAGCGCATTCTCCGAGGGCGCCGTTACCTGGAGCTCTGCCTGCACCTCGCCGGCCTCGTCGGCCCAGCGCACGGGTGAGCTCGCGATGGCGCCCGCGAGCGAGGGCTTCTTCGCTTCGCGCCAGCGCTGCGACCCTTCGGTCACCTTGAAGCTCCCGTACGACATCTCCCACTTCGCGGTCGCCTTGCGTGTGGCCACCGGGGCGTAGGCCTCGGCGCCGCCGAGGTACGACTCGAGCAGCGGAGCGCCTTCGCGCGACCGCGGCGCTACCGACAGGCCGCCGTCGGCGACGCGCACCCGGAAGTCGCCGATTGCTTCAGGGTCGGGGACGGCCTCCGGTTCGTTGTCGCTGGAGCACGAGAAGAGGAAGACGGACGAGAGCAGAACGGCGATGGGCGAGCGCATGGCGCGGCAGTATGCCACGCGGCAAAGGAAAGGCCCTTCGCGCCGCGAGCAAGGCATCGAGCGGGCGCGGCCCTGAACACGCGGAGGGCCGCGACCGCTCACCCGCTGTGCCTACCTTCGATTCCGCCGCACGAGCCCCAGGGCGAGCAGCGCGAGCGCGGCCAACGAAGGCTCGGCGCCGCCGGCGGCGCAGCCGCATCCGTCCGCCTTGGCTTCGGCGGCGGCAGGGGGCACCACGGCCGCGTCCTGAGGCTGCGCGCCCGCGTCCGGATTCGCGCCCGCGTCGGGAGGCGGCTCGCCGTCCCTGGGGTTCGTCCCCGCCTGGCACTCCGCGGCGTTGCTCGCTCCGTCGCCGTCGGCGTCTTCGGCCCCGTCGGCGTGGTCGCGCGGGTCGAACCCGTACTGCGTCTCGCACTCGTCCGAGGCGCCGTCCATGTCCAGATCGCCTTCGGCGAGCGAGGGCTGCAGGTGGGCGATGGCGCGGTTGAAGACCTCGACGCGCGCGCTGGCGGGGACGATGGTCTCGAGCGGCATGCCGAAGAAGATGACGTTCGCCGAGGCGATCGCCGCGCCGCGGCCGTCGGGATAGGCCATCACCTTGCTCGAGCCGCTCGTCGCGTCGAGCACGTCGGGATAGCGCACCTCGTAGACGCCCTTCGTGCCGTCGTCGAACGCGATGCCCGAGAGCCCTGCGAACGGGCCGCCCTGAACGCCGTTGATGGTGAAGGTGTTGGCGTCGTCGGCGACGTAGGTGACCTGCAAGGAGTCGCGGAGGAACGCGAGGTCGTCGGTCGAGCCCCGCTCGCCCAGGTCGTAGCCTATCTCCTCGCCCGAGATGAGCAGCTTGCCGCCGCCAGCGAGGAAGGCCGCCAGGAGCTGCTGCATCGCGGTGGAGATCGACTCGTGCTCGACCGAGTCCTTGCCGGCCTGGAAGTCGACGAGCTGGTAGTTGGCGAGGTCCACCGTGCCGTCCTCGACGACCTCGTCGAGCGCGCCGTCGAAGAAGAGATCGCGAGTGCCGGCCAGGCCCTGCGCGTGCTCGACGGCATAGCCGAGGTCGTTGTCGATGACCTGGACCCAGGCGTCGCGCCGGTCGTAGGCGCCCACGAAGAGCGCCTCGGCAGCCTGCCGCGGCAGGTTGGTCGCGCCGCGAAAGCGCGCCACGACCGCCTGCGAGGGCAGCCCTTCGCCGTTGGCGTTCACGCCCGCGACCCGCACCGCGTAGACCTGGCGCGGCGTCAGGTGGGTGACCGTGACCTCGGTGCCGGAGACGATTTGCCCCGCGTCGAAGGCGCGCTCGCGGCCGGGGCTCGGGTTCTCGAGCACGAAGACGCGATAGGCGGTGGCGTCGGCGACCGCGTTCCAGGCGACGGTGAGCGAGCCGTCGGCGTTGTTGATGGCCCGCAGGCCGTCGGGGCGGCCCGGCGGCGGTCCCTTGCTTTGGTCGAAGAACTGGGCGACGCCTTCGGCGATGCCGTAGGCCACCGCGTCGCGCCACCGCGGATCGTGCATCGAGCGGTTGTCCGCGTACTTCGGGGGCGGGTTTCCGGCCGGGTTGGCCTGGTTGTCGAAGAAGGCGGTCTCGACGAGGATGCCCGGGGTGTCGTCGAGGTTGCGCAGCTCGCCGAAGTTGGCGACGAGCCTCCCGCGGTCGCGCCAGTTCGGATCCCAGTCGGCGCGCACGCGCCGCAGGATGGCGTTGTGGATGCGGTCGAGCGCGCGCCGGGAGCCGGGCGGATCGTCGCAGTTGACCGCGTTGTCGCTGGACGAGTGGTCCGAATAGCTCTGGCACGAGTAGCGGTACGAGGAGGTGCCCGTGGCGGTGCTCGGCGAGGTGCCGGCGGCGTTGCCGTGGATCGCGAGGTAGAGGTCCGCGCCGATCTCCTCGGCGTAGAGCGGGCGGATGGAGACGTCGCTGGTCGAGGTGAGCGTGCTGCCCGCCCAAGGCACGTAGCTGACCGCGCCCATCTGCCACCAGGGCTTTCCGGAGGTGGCCCAGATCCCCCCGCCGAACTTGACCGCGTCGGCGATGAGGTAGCCGCTGCCCGGGTTGGTCAGGACGACCTCGCCGGTTCCGGTGGGGAACCAGAAGGCGCCCAGGTCGAGCCAGAAGAGGCCGTTGCGCTGCTGGTTCAGGTCGAAGAGCGTCGAGCCGCCGCCGTGGCGCACCTCGACGAGGGCGCCGGTGGTGCGGTTGCCGCCCGGGACGTAGCGCAGGGAGACCCGGCGCGGGCCCGGCGAGGTGAAGCTGGCGACGAAGCGCGCCTCGCCGCCCGCGGCGTTGGCGCGGTAGTCGCCGCCGTGGCCGCCGGGGTTCGAGCCGTCTATCCACGTGCCCGACTCGCTGTAGCCGCCCTCGCCGTCATCGACGGTGATCGGGTCCTTGATCGAGTGGTCAGGCTCGCGCACGAGCACGACTTCGGCGCCCATCCCTTCGAGCAGCGGGATGATGTGGTCGGTGACCATCTCGGCGTTGAAGAAGTCCTCGATGATGCCCCGGCACGAGCCGCACCCGGTGAAGTCCCAGCGGGAGCGCTGCGTGTACCAGCCGCCCGAGCTGTTGGCGAGCCAGCCGTGGCCGGCCGAAATCGCGATTCGCTTGCCGAGCAGCGCGCCGCCCCGCGGGAGCTGCGGCGCCGGCTTCGGCGACGGCCGCGCGTTCGAGGCTCGGCGCTCGGGCGGGCGGTGGACGTAGGTGCCTCCGAGCCGCCGGTAGCTGCCGTCCGGCGCCCGCACGTGGATGAAGGCGCCGCCCTCGATCTCGAGGGCGCTCATGGTCCCGAGCAGGCTCTCGAGCCGCAGCTCCTCGAGCACCTCGGCGAGCGCCGGGTCCTTGGCGAAGGCGGGCTCGTCTCCCCAGTCACCGCCGAGGAAGAGGTGCAGCGCTTCGCTCTCGCGCACGACGCGGTCGATGGTCAGGTCGGGCGGAAAGAGCGGCTGGCCGTTGGGCCCGCGAAGCTCGGACGAGCGCAGCTCGAGAAGCGCCAGCTCGAGGCGCTTGGAGTCGCCCTGTGCCGCGGCCGGCATGGAAAGCAACACGAAGAGCGCCAAGGCGCAGCGGGTCGTCGTCACCTTCGAACCTCCTCAGGATTCGCCCGTCACTATAGCCCGATGCCCGCGGCCGCCCGAGGGCGCCCGGGCTTGGGGCTGGGGCGACGCGGCTGCCGCAGGTTGGTGGCTATGGCCATGCGCCCGTCCCAGGTTGGTGGCTGCGGCAATGCGCCCGTCCCAGGATGGCGGCCATGGCATCGCGCTGGTCCCAGGATGGCGGCCATGGCAACGCGCTGGTCCCAGGTTGGTAGGGGCGCATGGCAATGCGCCCGTCCGAGGATGGCGGCCATGGCAATGCGCCCGGTTCCAAGGCGGCGGCGATGGCAATGCGCCCGGTCCCAGGGCGGCGGCGATGGCAATGCGCCCGGTCCCAG
>JBMNNX010000390.1:0-4970 GCA_050942745.1 Myxococcales bacterium | reverse complement strand
CAGCCGGTGGCAAGACGTGCTGCGGGAGCTCAAGCGCGAGACCATCGAACCGGCGCAGATGCCCGAGCATTACGCCGCGCGGATCGCCCAGCTCGAGCAGATCCTGCGCGAGCACGACCTGGTCACGATGCCGTCGCGCGGCGTGAAGTTCCGCACCGTCTCCGACGCGGAGAGCGTCGCCAACCCGGTTCCCTACGTCGATCCGACCGGCCTCATCACCGGCGAGGGAGAGCTGTCCTTCGTCATCCCGCTCGTCGAGAACGGAAAGGCCGACGAGGACTTCAGCTTCGACGCGATCTCCTGGACCGTCGCGGCGCACGAGGGCCGGCCAGGGCACGAGCTGCAGATGACGGCGATGAAGGAGCGAGGCTTGTCCCTGGCGCGCAGGCTCTTCGCCATGAGCTCTGCCAACGTCGAAGGGTGGGCGGTCTACTCGGAGCTCCTCGTTGCGCCCTTCATCCCGGAGGAGGCTCGCTTCGTCGGCCTTCACAACCTCGCGCTGCGGCAGGCCCGCGCCTACCTCGATCCCGCCCTGAACCTCGGCAAAATCCAGCCCGACGAGGCGCTCGCGCTCCTGACCGGCCTCGGCTTCTCCCGCTCGTTCGCGGAGAAGGAGCTCGACCGCTACCTCTTCGACTCGCCGGGCAGGGACGGGGCCTACTACTACGGACTGCTGCGAATGAAGGAGCTGCGCGCAGCCGCGGAGAAGCAGCTCGGCGCCCGGTTCAACCTCCGACGGTTCCACGACGCCGTCCTCGCCCAGGGAGCGCTGCCGTTCTCGCTGCTGACTCCCGCCGTGCTCGAGGATCTGTCCGCCGAGGCGTCGCCGAAGCAGGGGAAAAGCATGTGACGCTTGCGGCGATCGAAGGGGCGCCAGGGTGGCTTCGGAGCGCCGGCCTTCGTGCCGGCGCCCGCGCCTGGGCGCCAACTGGTTACCGGACCGGACGAGAAGGCCGGGGGCCCGGCCGAGTGGGCGAAGCGCGGTGCGGCTCGGCGCGCAAGACGCGCACCCCATTTGGACTAACCGGGCGCCTTCGCGGGCGACTCAAGACACCTCGCTTGGGGTGTTCGAGTGCCGCGCGGGGCGTTCGGACATCCCAAATGGGATGTCGAGGTGCGCTGCGGCGATCTCGAGATCGGTTGGTCGATCTCGACTTCGATCGGATCGATCTCGAGATCGGTTCGCTCGATCTCGACTCGACCAGGTCGATCTCGACATCGATGTGCCGCTCTCGGCGTCAGTCGAAGTGATTCGCCGCCTCGACGCGATCGATCTCGCCATCGCTCGTCGAGCCCGACCTCTCGCTCGCATACGCGGGCAGGCAGGCGCGCGACGGGCCCAAGCCTGGGCCGGCGCGAGCTTCGAGCTGGTGAAGAGCACGAGATGGCAGGCTGTAGCAACAAGACCTGCCGGCACTGGGCGGCGGGCGCGCGGATGATCGGCTACGGCGCCTCGAGCCGCCCGGTCTCGGCGACCTTCTTCAGCCACTCGACCGACGGCGTCGGCGTGCGTTCCATCGTGGCGAAGTCAACGCGGTAGAGCCCGAAGCGCGGGCCGAGCCCCTCGAGCCACTCGAAGTTGTCGAGCAGGGACCAGCACAGGTAGCCGCGCACGTCGACGCCCTCGCGGATGGCGTCGCGGACGACCGCCAGGTGGTCGTGCAGGTAGCGGTTGCGCTTGAGTCCGGAGGCATCCGCGAGGCCGTTCTCGGTGATCCAGAGCGGCACGCCCCAGGCCGTCATCTCGCGCAGGATCCGGGCGAAGCCCTCGGGGTACTGCTCCCAGCCGAGATCGGTCAGGCCGCGGCCGTGGACGTCGCGATACTCGGTCCGCAAGCCGAGCCGGCCGAGGCTCGCGCCGATGTGGATGCGGCTGTAGTAGTTGATGCCCAGGAAGTCGAGCGAGCGCTCCCCGCCGTCGATGCGCGCGCGCCGGTCGATGAGCAGCGGCATCCGCAAGCTCAGCTCGCCGGCGGTGAGCGCCCTGGGGATGGCGTGGTTGTAGAGCTCGTAGGCGCGCTCGGCGATGGCGCGGTCTATCGGGCTCCAGCCGCGCCGCGGGGCGAGCGCCATGCAGTTGTGTGCGACACCGACCTGCGCCGAGGGCGAGCGCTCCTTCAGCGCGGCGCGGGCGGCGGCGTGGGCGCGCATCAGGTTCTCGGCGGCCGACGCGAAGGCCTTCAGGTCCTTGAGCCCCGGCGGCATCTGCCCGTCCACGAAGCCGCCGAGCAGCAAGACCATCGGCTCGTTGAGCGTCACCCACAGGTCAACGAGGTCGCCAAGCTCCTGCGCGACGCGGCGCGCGAAGCGCTCGAAGGCCTCGACGCTGCGCGCCGTGGTCCACGGCGTCTGCTCGTGAAACCATGCCGGGTGCGTGAAGTGGTGCAGCGTGACCATCGGGCGGATGCCGAGCGCGCGCAGCCGCTCGAGCATCTCGCGATAGCGGCGCAGCGCCCCGTCGTCGAACCGGCCGCGCTCGGGCTCGATGCGGGCCCACTCGACCGACATCCGGTAGGCGTTCAAGCCCGCCTGCGCGAGCAGCTGGAAGTCCTGGTCGAAGCGGTTCCAGTGATCGACCGCGCGCCCGCAGGGCGTCTTGGTCTTTCCGGCCCGCTCCCAGGCCGACCAGTCGTTCTCGACGCCGCCTTCGACCTGGTAGGCGGCGGTCGCCGCGCCAAAGAAGAAGCTCTCCGGGAAGTCGCGCACGGGCATCACTTCGGCGGCGGCGGGCCCACCCGACCGCCGCTCGCAACTCGCGGCCTATCGCCGTCTTAGAAGTACTCGCCGAAATAGAGGATGAAGCCAAAAACCACGGCGACGGCGGCCGGGCAGACGAACCGGACGAGGAAGCCCCAGGCCGGCTCGATGGCCAGCGGCTGGTCCTGGTGGAGGCGAATCTCCGAGATCGCGTTTCGGATGCCCCAGCGCCAGCCGACGAAGAGGCTGATGAGCAGCGCCCCGATGGCGAGCGAGAAGTTGCCGAAGATGATGTTCTGCAGGTCGAGGAAGCCGCCGGCCTTTCCGAGCATCATCGTGAGGAAGCCGACCGCGCCCGAGGAGAGCGCCGAGGGGATGGCGAGCAGGAAGCAAAGCCCGCCGATCGTCCAGACCGCCTTCTCGCGCTTCCATCCGCGCTCATCAACGAAGTAGGCGACCACGACCTCGAGCAGGCTCACCGTCGAGGTGAGCGCGGCGATGCTCAACAGCACGTAGAAGGCGACGGCGAAGGCGGAGCCCGCGTGGAGCTGGTCGAAGATGGTCGGCAGGACCACGAAGACCAGGCCCGGGCCGCCCTTCGGATCGGCCCCGGCCGAGAAGAGCGCCGGAAACATGATGAGGCCGGCAAGCATGGCGACGAAGGTGTCCGAGAGCGCGACGGCCACGCCCACGAAAGGCACGTTCTCCTTCTTCTGGAGATACGAGCCGAAGGTGATCATCGCGCCCATGCCGAGGCTCAGGCTGAACATCGCCTGACCGAGCGCGCTCATCACGACCCGCGGGGTGATCTTCGAGAAGTCGGCGTTGAAGAGGAACTCGACACCCTTGCCCGCGCCCGGCAAGGTGACCGAGCGGATCGCGAGCACGACCAGGATGAGCAGGAAGGCGGGCATCAGGATCTTGGCCGCTCGCTCGATGCCGCCGGCGATGCCCCCGCGCACCACGAGGACGGTCAGCGCGAGGAACACGGCCGCACACGCCATGCCCTTCACCGGGCTGGCGATGAACTCGGAGAACTGCGCCGCGCTCTGCTCGGCAGTCAGGCCGGCGGAGAAGTCGCCGGCAATGGCCTTGAAGAGATAGCCGAAGGTCCAGCCGGCGACGACGCTGTAGAACGCGAGGATTCCGAAGCCGGTCACGATGCCCAGCGCGCCGACGGCGGGCCACCAGGAGTTGGGAGCGAGCGCCTTGAAGGCGCCAACGGGGTTGCGCTGCGTCGCGCGGCCGAGCGCCAGCTCGGCGAGCAGCACCGGGACGCCCATCACCAGCACGCAGGCCAGGTAGACGAGGACGAAGGCCCCGCCGCCGTTCTCTCCGGCCATGTACGGGAAGCGCCAGATGTTGCCCAGGCCGATGGCCGAGCCCGCGGCGGCAAGGATGAAGCCAAGTCGCGAGCCGAACGAGTCTCGCGCGCCGTTTGAAGCGTCCATCGGTGGTCCCTCCTGAAGAAGCTGGCTCGACCCTACGCGTTCGGGCGCCCGGCGGGCAAGCTGTGGCCGGAGGTGCGATCGCGGGACTTGGGGTGCGCGCAGCCGCTTGTGCCCCGGAACCGCGCGAGGCGCCGGCTCATTCGCGCTCGACGCGCCCGGCCCGGCGGCAGATGGCCGCTCGAGCAGGCTTAGCGCTCGCGCGGCAGCGCCCTCACGCAAAGCTCGGGCAGACGCTTCCGAAAGAGGCCACATCCGCGGTTGCGATGGGACACGGCCTCGAGCTCGCGCTCGACCACTCGCCGCAGCGCCGAGCTGCGAAGTCTTCATGCACCGCTGCGGCGGTTGCCTGACTCGAGATGCGTCGTTGGGATCACCGAGCGGGACCCGGCGATGCGGCCGCCCGTCAGGCAGGAACAGCTCCGATTGCCCAGGAGGACGCCCGGGAGCTCGCCGTCGTCGCCGAGCGCGATTCGAACGAGCCGCTGCTTGTCGGTGCGCGCGAGCGCGCCGCGCCTCCGACCCGCTCTCCTCGCGCCCCGCTGCAGCAGGGCAGGGCTATGGAAGGGAACGACCTGTCGCCAGAAGTCCAGCAGCCCCTCCAGCCCTGCGAGGGCCGCCCGGCCCTCGAACGCGCACACCAGATGTCGGCGCAATCGCATGAGGCGGCGCGTGCCTCGAGGCAAGGCTCAACGCAGTCGCTCGAGGCCGCGTGTGCCTCGGCGCACACGCGCGGCGTTTTCGCCTGGGACTACGAGGAGGCGGGCAGCCTCGCGAGCGGCCGGAAGCTGCCGGCCGCCCCGGCGCGCCGGCGTCTCAGGCGGC
>JBMNNX010000395.1:0-4923 GCA_050942745.1 Myxococcales bacterium | reverse complement strand
AGCCTGAAGGACAGCCTACTCGCTGGCCCGGGAGAGCGAGCCGGGCACGTCGTGCGGCAGGCTGCCCTTCATCGAGCGCAGGTAGGCGTAGGGCGTACGGTACAGCAGGTTCGAGACGCGCGAGGTGTAGATATCCGCGTAGTTCTCGACCTGTCGCGCGAGGTGGCTCTTGTCGTTGCCAGCGCGCATCAACTGGCCCCAGATCTTGTGGCCGACCTCGCCGGCCGCCTGGGCGAGCGGGGAGATCACCTCGTCGAGCGCGGTCAACCGGTTGCGTACCGACTCGAGCTCGCGATCGAGCTCGCCGCCGCTGGCGATCGGCCGCGGGCCGTAGCCGGCGCGCTTGCGCTGAAGCTGCAGGCGAAGCTGGCAGTAGAGGTGCTCGAGCTTCTGCTTCTCGGCCATCAGCGCGTCGAGCCGCTTCTGCTGCAGCGCGAAGTCTTCGACCGCGCGAATCTCGTCCTCGAGCTCGCGCAGGATGAGCGCGGTCCGCCACCGCAGCGCGCTCTTCGAAACGTGGACGTCGCCCCACATGTGGTCGCCGACGTACAGGATCTCTTCGCCCGACAGCCCGAGGTGGATCTCGACCTGCGAGGCGCTTCCGCCGAGGAAGATGCCGCCCTCGGTGATGCCGTGAATGGCCGGCCGCAGCAGCCCCTCCTCGTTGACGACCTCGAACAGCGGGCCGCGCGAGAGGAAGAAATCTGGCTTGCGGGCGCCGATGATCACCACGTCGAACAGGTCGCGCCAGGTCTTGCCCTCGGGCAGGTAGCGGTCGAAGGCGTAGCTCATCATGAACCGCGTGTACTCCCACTCGGAGTTGGTGATGAGCATCAGCTTCTTGCCCGCGGCGCGCTGGTCCATCAGCGTCAGCGGTGTCTCGGGATCCGGGCTCACGAAGCGGTCCGGGTCGGCCATGATCTCGGCCTTGAGCTCGCCCTCCATGTGCGCAGCGTCGAGCACCTGGTGGACGCGCCGCAGCAGCCCCTGGTAGCCCATCACGCCCGACAGCTTGCCCTCGTCGAGCAGATCGACGAGCTGCATGTACATGCAGGCCTCGGACAGCGAGAAGAGCGTGTTGAGGAAGGTCCAGCGCTTCTCGGCCAGCTCGACGGTGACCCGCGTGTAGACCTTGCGCTGGGCGTCGAAGTCGAGCGGGCGGGTTCCGTGGAAGGCGCGCTTGACGTAGCCGAAGCGGTTGGCCTTGACGAGATTGCCCTGCTCCGTGTCGATGACCAGGCCGCGGGCGACCAGGTTGGGATCGAAGGTGAGGTGCTCGATGGGCCACCCGTCGGCGAGCAGGCCCTGTTTGATGTGCTCGTAGGCGCGCCGCTCCCACTCCTCGACCCTGTAGTGGACGAGGGTGTAGTCCATGTCGTAGCCGATGGCGCGCAGCGAGCGCATGTTCAGCGTGCGGTTGCAGAAGACATCCCTCGACTTCGGGGGACCTTCCTGAAGGACGTCGAGCCAGCTCATCGTGTCATTGCTCCATCAGACGCAAGGGAGCCGGAACCCTAACCCGCGGCTCGTTTCGCGTCGACGACCTTGCGCAGCTCGGAGTGCCAGGCTAGCTGTCGGCAGGCAGGAAAGATGCCGAAACCGGAGGAGCTCATGCGCTACGCCATCCGCCTTTCGCGCTGGTTCCGACCTCTCGCCGCCACCTTCGGCGCCAGGCCCGAGAACTCGTTCGTGGAGATCGAGGAGACGACCCTGCACGCGAGCTTCGGACCGCTCTTCGACGAGCGGTTCGGCCTCGAGAAGGTCCTCGACATCCAGCCCACGCACTGGCCGGTCATCGCCGGAATCGGCTGGCGAACCAATTTCGTGGGCAGCGTCGGCCTCATCGGCTCGACGAAGGGCGTGGTGCGCATCCGGCTGCGCCAGCCGGTGAAGATGCGGCTCGCTTTCCTGCCGGTGACCTGCGAGACGCTCTTCGTTTCGCTCGAGAAGCCCGACGAGTTTGCGGACGCGCTGCGCAACCGCCTGACGCCCTGACCGTCACCGCTCGCTGACCTCCTGGTTGCGGGCTCGAGATGGCGAACCGTGGATGCGGCGCGCCGGCCACCTCGTAGCCGGGCGTGCCGGTCCGGAGGCGGCGTTCCAGGGCGCGCTCGGTCCTGGCGCCGGACGCATCCACCGGGTCGCAACCGAATCGAGCCCGAGGTCGTCTCTCGCCGGCGCCGATTTGATCCCCCGTCTGGGGTTAAGGCCACCAGCGCCTCGCATTTGGCACGTGGCGGGCCTCGAGCCGCCAGGCCTGCTATAGCAGCGCCGGCCGATCAAAACGGCCCGGAGGGCCCTTCTCGTGGCCCCTGGGGCCGATCGACCTTCCGAAAAGCGCCCGACGGGCCTCGCGCGGCCGCAGGAGTGCCGGGATTCGAGCCGCCCTGCGCGCTCACGGCGGCGTCCTTGACCCTCCGCCTCCGATGGTTACCCAGCAGACATGAACAATCCACTCGTCTTCCGCTGCTCGAAGTGCGGCGCCCTCAACCGCCTTGCGCTGCTCGTGCCCGAGCGGCAGGCAGTCTGCGGCAAGTGCAAGTCCGACCTCGACACCTCGGGCCACCCGGCGGCGGTCGATCCCGACGGGCTCGAGCGCGCCATCGCGTCGTCGCCGGTCCCGGTGCTCGTAGACTTCTGGGCGCCTTGGTGCATGCCATGCCGCTCGTTTGCGCCCATCCTCGAGGCGTACGCGCGCGAGTCGGCCGGGCGAATCATCGTGCTCAAGCTGGATACCGAGGCCCACCCGTCGGCCGGGGCGCGCCACGGCATCCAGGCGATTCCGACGCTCGCGCTCTTTCGCGGCGGCAAGGAGATCGAGCGCGTCTCCGGCGCGCTGCCGCTTCCCCAGCTAAGGAGCTTCGTCGAGGCCGCGGCCTACAAGGTCGGCCCGTAGCGGCAGGCGAAGGCTGGCCGGAAAGGCGCGCGGCGAGCCCGCAGGCGGACATTGCGCGGGTCGGCGAATCCCGGCATACCTTCGCCCGCCCATGATTCGCGTCACCTTCCTCGGAACCTCCGCCGCCGCCCCCACCGTCACGCGCAACCTGCCGTCGATCGCCCTCAAGCGCGAAGGCGAGCTGATGCTGTTCGACTGCGGCGAGGGCACCCAACGCCAGATGATGCGCTTTGGGACCGGCTTCGACGTCAAGGACGTCTTCTTCACGCACATGCATGCCGACCACTACCTCGGCATCATCGGCTTCGTCCGCACGCTCTGGATGGCCGACCGCAAGGAGCCGATGCACCTGTACGGGCCGCGCGGCTCGGCCCGCGTGCTGCGCCAGGCGCTCCACCTCGGGCTCGATGGCTCGCGCTTTCCGGTCGAGATCCACGAGCTGGCCGATGGCGAGGTCGTCGCGCGCGAGGGCTACTCGGTGCGCGCCTTTCGCGTCGAGCACAAGATGACGTCGCTCGGCTACGCGCTCGTCGAGCCGGACAGGCCCGGTCGCTTCGATTTGGAGAAGGCGCGCGCGCTCGGCATCCCGGCGGGCCCGCTCTACGGGAAGCTGCAGCGCGGCGAGGCCATCAGCCTTCCGGACGGGCGCGTCATCGAGTCGCGCCAGGTCGTCGGCGAGCCGCGGCCCGGACGCAAGATCGTCATCTCGGGCGACACGCGCCCGTGCGAGGCCACGCGCGAGGCGGCTCGCAACGCGGACTTGCTCGTGCACGAGGCGACCTTCGGCGACGAGGAGATCGACCGCGCGCTCGAGACCTTTCACTCCACCGCGCGCGAGGCCGCGCGCCTGGCCGCAGAGGCCGGCGCGCACCGGCTCGTGCTCACGCACGTCTCGAGCCGCTACGACCTCGACGTCGGCCCGCTGCTCAAGCAGGCGCGCGGGGACTTCCCGGGCGTGCAGTTCGCCCGCGACGGGATCGCGGACGGAACGGCGCAAGCGGGCGCGACCGGGGGGGAGCGCTCCTCGCCTTGAAGGCGCGAGCCCCGGCTGGACCTTCGAGCGCAGAGGGCTTCGGCGTGGCCGCACGAGGGTGAGCGATAGGTCCGATTGCCTAGAGCTCCGGCGTCGATCGGCCCCTACTGCGCCTGTGGCGGAGCTCGAGCTCCGCCTTCCACCTCGCTCCGCCGTGGCGTAGCTTGAAGCTCACACGATCCTCCGCATCCTCGCAGCCTCGCCCGTCGGTCTCAGACTCCGTCGAGCAGGCGCACCGCTTCGCGCAAGTGCGACGGAATCGGAACCGGCGCGCCCGCGGCCAGGTCGAAGAAGACCAGCACCGCGCGGCCAACCGCGTGGACGCGGCCTCCTTCGCGCCCGAGCACGATCTGCTGCAACTCGACGCTGCTCGAGCCGACCCGGAGCGCGCGGGTGCCGACGAGCAGCCTGGCCGGGTGCTCGATCGGGACCAAGAAGTCGCACTCGGTGTGCGCCAGCAGCGGCGCGACCCCGCTCTCCACCAGCTTGCGCCCGGGGGCCACGCGCTCGAGGTAGCCGATACGCCCCTCTTCGAAGTAGCCGAAGTAGCGCGCGTTGTTGACGTGGCCGAGAGCGTCCATGTCGCTCCAGCGCACCTCGAGAGGAACCTGGACTTTGAAGAGCTCGGCGCTGGGGACCTCGATAGGCATCTTTCGGCTCTCTCCTGTATTTGTAGGTCGCCCTCAACGACTTCGGTTGTAGCCAAGCGAAAGCGGCCTCTCCGCGGAAAACCGGGCCCGGCCGCGCCGGCCGCCGGCTCGCGGCGGCCATCCCGCCGGCGGGCCCAAGCCCGTTTTCCAGCGCTTTTTTCCGACACTACCGGCCCGCTCGCGCTTGTCAGATTCCCAACTGTGGAGTATAGCCGAGCAACCTCTTGCCTGTTTCCTGCTCAAGGAGCCGTACATGGCGACCACCTTACGGGCCTTCGTCTTCCTCGATTCGCTTCAGCCGCAGCTCGCGGCCCACATCTGCACGACCTGCCGCGGATACTTCC
>JBMNNX010000371.1:0-5394 GCA_050942745.1 Myxococcales bacterium | reverse complement strand
GTCCCTCCCCCGCCGCAGGTCATCGGCGGGCTGCAGTCTCCGCAGTCGAGCGTGCGCGTGGTCCCACAGCCGTCGGTCGCCTGCACCTCGCCGCAGTCCCTGCCGAGGCTGGCGCACAGCGCCTCGTCGCTCTCGGCGGCGCAGCGGCACAGCCCCTCGGCGCAGCGCAGACCCTCGCCACACTTCTCTCCAGGACAGCAGACCGCACCCTCGGTTCCGCAGGCGCGGCACCGTCCGTCGGGGGAGCAGGCGAGGCCCGATCGGCACTGTCCGCTGCCGCAGCAGCGCTCGCCCTCGTAGCCACAAGTGAGGCGGATGTCCTGCCTGCAGGCGAGACCGCCGGTGGCGACGAGGGCGAGGACGAGCAGAAGAGGGCGACTCACGCATGCTCCAATGTGTCGACAGTCTAACTCTCGGGTGTCATGCGGTGCGTCGTCCGATGGAGGCTCGGCCTGTTTGTGCGCCGGTGCCGGCTTTGGCCCGGGCCGCGCGCGGTCGGCGACAGGGGGCCTCGACCCGCGCTCGGCCGGGCCGGCGGGGCTCATAGCGCGGCCACCAGGATCGACTCGATCTCCGCGTCGGTCAGGACCACGGGGTTCGACTTCATGCTCGAGCCTCGCGACTCCTTGACGACCGCGGGGAGGCTCGACCGGGCGAGGCCGAGCTCGCCGAGCCGCGGGATCTTCAGGCGCGCGACGAGCGCCTTGACCTCGGCGATCGCCGCGGCGCGCGCGTCGGCCGCTCGCTCGAAGCGCCGGCCGGTCAGCGTCGCGCCGATGGTGGCGTAGCGCTCGAGCGCGCGGCTCGAGGCGTCGCGCGCCTCGAGCGCCTTCACGTTGGCCTCCATCGTCTGCCAGAGCACCGCGGCGCAGGCGACCCCGTGGGCGATGCCGAAGCGCGCGCCGAGCGCGGCGGCGATGCCGTGGACCGCGCCCAGCCCGGCGTTGGCGAGGCACAGGCCGCCGAGCAGGCTGGCGAGCGCCATCTCGTCGCGCGCCTCCTTATTGGAGCCGTCCTCGAAGGCCCGCGGCAGGGCCGGCGCGGCGCGGCGCATCCCTTCGAGCGCCATCGCGTCGGTCGCCGGCTGCGCGCGCAGCGAGACGTACGGCTCGATGAGCTGCGTGAGCGCGTCGAGCCCGCTCGCCGCGGTCTGCGCGGGCGGCACCGAGTCGGTGAGCGCGGGATCGACCAGAGCGACCGCCGGCAGCAGCAGGGGGCTGCGGATGCTCTTCTTGAAGCCCTCCTCGCGCGAGGAGATGACCGCGTTACGCGTCACCTCGCTGCCGGTGCCCGCGGTGGTCGGCACCGCGATGAGCGGCAGCGCGGGCCGCTGGAGCGCGCGCCCGGTGCCGACGCCCTCGAGGTAGTCGCGCACCGAGCCGCCGTTGGTTGCGAGGCCCGAGGCCGCCTTGGCGACGTCGAGCACCGAGCCCCCGCCGATGCCCACGATCACCTTGCTGCCGAGCACGCGCGCCCGCGCGGCGGTCTCGTCGACGGCGGCGACCTCGGGCTCGCCGGTGGTGAAGACGCGCTCGGCGGCGACCCCGCGCTTCTGTAGTAGGTACTCGACGCGCTGGAGCGACTCGGAGTGGCGCAGGTGCTCGCCGGCGACGAGCAGCGCGCGATCGCCGTACCCGGCGACGAGCTCGCCGAGCTGGTCGAGGCGCCCGCGCCCGAAGACGATGTGGCGGGCAGTCGCGAATTCGAAGTCCATGGCGCGCCCTACCAGGCCGACTCGGCTTCGGGGAACAGACTCTCGTACTTGGTGCCGACGCGCGGCTGGGCCATCCAGTCCTTCACCGTCTCGCGCCAGCGCAGGTAGTGGTCGGTCTTCTGGTGCGACTCGAAGCCGGACTTGTCGCGGTAGACCTCGTAGAGCACGAAGCGGTTCGGGTCATCGACGTGGCGGCTGACGTCGAAGCGCAGGTTGCCCGGCTCGTTCCGGGTGTTGCGCGCGTTCTCGAGCGTCGCGCGGACGAACTCCTCCCGGTTCTCAGGCTTGACGTGGACATCCACCACAACGACGAACATGGGCCACCTCCCCGTGGGCTATGAGAAGGCACGGATTATTCGAGATGGCGAGGGAGAGGGCAACCGGGGGCGGTGGAGGGCGGAGCTCCAGCTCCGCCAAGACCGAGGCGCGCGGCGGATGGAGTGCGGAGCTCCAGCTCCGCCAAGACCGGGGCGCGTGGCGGATGGAGTGCGGAGCTCCAGCTCCGCCAAGACCGGGGCGCGCGGCAGATGGAGGGCGGAGCTCCAGCTCCGCCAAAGACCGGGGGGAAGACTGAGCGATGGGCGACGGAGCGATGCGAAGTCGCCGTCGCTCGGTCGCCGACCGCACGCTGTGCGATAGTCCCCATTCGCCCATGGACCTCGAACGCTTAGTCAAGATCGCGGCCGTGCTCGGCTTCAACCCTGTCTCGGTCCGCTGGAAGCTCGCCAAGCTGCAGCGCCGCCTGGGGGTTCGCCGGCAGCAGGCGAGGGCGCACGTCAACCAGCTCCGCTACGCGCACAAGATCTGCCCGCATTGCGGCCGCCTGGTGGACCGCGCCGATAAGAGCTGCGTCTCGTGCGGAGAGCGCGCCTCGAGTTGGCTCGTCCACTTTCTCGGCCGGCTCGGCGTGAAGGCGCCTGCTCTCTTCTCTGCATCCGGGTTGCTCGGCGTGCTCATCCTCGCCGCCTACGCGCGGGTCGCCGTGGCGGGCGGCGGTGGGCTGGTCGGCTTCGACAGCGTGACCCTGTTGCAGTTCGGCGGCCACGCTCCGTGGCTGGTGCACCAGGGCGAGTGGTGGCGGCTGTTCACCGCGATGTTCCTGCACATCGGGCTGTGGCACCTGCTCTTCAACCTAGTGGCCCTCTCGCAGCTCGGACCGGCGGTCGAGCAGGCCATCGGGCGCGGCTGGATGCTGCTGCTCTTTCTGATGACCGGGCTGTGCGGAAACCTCGGCAGCGAGCTGTGGGGGCTGCATGGCGTGGCCGCCGGCGCCTCGGGCGCGCTGTTGGGGCTGACGGGCTTCACCGCGGTCTGGGGACATCGCCAAGGCACGTCGATCGGCCGGTCCATTCGCGATCGGATGCTCCGCTGGGCGCTTCTCACCGTGGTCTTCGGCTTCCTGGTGAGCGCCGACAACGCGGCGCACGTCTTCGGCTTTCTCTCGGGCGGCCTGCTCGGCCTCGCCGTGCGCCCCGGGAGACTGAGGGAGGACTGGCGGCGGCTCGCAGGCCTGGTTGCCGGAGCTCTCGGCGTGGCGGCCGTCGGCGGCGTCTTAGCGCTCGTCATGCCTGCCGATCGAATCGCGGGCCACCGCGAATCCGGCAGCGCTCTTCGACGACCCGCAGCTCGCGGAGCTCGTTCTCGAGGACGTGGACGCCGAAGAGCTCTTCGGCCCGTGGCGGGACGCCTGCAGGTACGTGCACGAGGCGAAGATCGACGCGGCCCGCTTGATCCTCGCGACGGAGGGCGGCGTCGGCGGTGTTCACGCCGCCTACTCGCCGGAGCAGCTTCGCGAGTACTGCGCCTGGTACGGGCCTGCGCTCGAGAGCTGCAGGCGGCTTCGCGAAGGTCGGCCTGCGAGTCACGAAGCCCTCCAGCGCGACAGCGAGAGGTCTTGCAATGCGCTTCTGGAATAGGAAGACCGCTTCGAAGGCGACCGACGGCGCGGTGCGCCTATTGACGCCCGCCGAGCGGCCAGGGCAGCCCTTTCCGCGTCTCGCCGCGCTGGCGACCGGCGCGGGCGTCCTCCTCAACATCCCCATCCCCGAGAGCGCGGGACTGGCGCTGTTTCCTGGCTTCGCGGCGGCCATCTTGGGCGCGTGGTCGATGGCCGCGTGGCTCGAGGAGCGCATCTACTACGCGATGGCCCGCCGCTGGATGCTGGCGGGCCTCGCTGTCGGCGCGCTGCTCGCGCCGGTCAGCCTGTTGGTTGGCGTGTTGGCGGCGGCGCTGCTCAGCCCGCTGGGCAAGTTGTTGGGTGACGAGGGCACGCTTCCGGTCGCGCTCTTCCTAGGCGCGTGGTGGCTGTCGATGGCGTCGCTGGGCAGCACCGTCATCCTCGTCATCGACGCCTTTGCCAGCATCGCGAGGCAGTTTCGGTCGCGGATAATCCTCGCCGTGCTCGGCCTGCTGCTGCTCGTCGCGTCCGTCTCGGCCACGGCGGTCCTCGCCATCAGCCAGGCCGCCGCCGCGGCGGCGGGCGCTGGAAACGCGCATTTCAACGCGAGCTTCATGATCGGCCACGTCCGCATCGATCGCGACGCGGGCACCCTGCTCACGAAGGAGGACACCTCGTCGCTTGTCGTCCTGCTCGTTTGTGTCGTGGTCTTGGTCGCGCTCCCCGCGCTCCTGAGCGCTTGCGGCAAGCTCGCCGACGCGGTCATGGAGCGGCTTCACCCGCTCGCGGCCGGCTTTCGCGCCATCGCCGCCGGAGAGCTGGACGTGCGCGTCGAGGAGGCGGGCAGCGTCGAGCTCGTAGCCCTGAACCGCGGCTTCAACGCCATGGCCGCGCACCTCGGTTTCGCGACGCGGATGGAGCGCGCCTTCGGCACCTATCTCGGCAAGCAGGTGATGGAGCGCATCCGGGCGCAGCACGGCGAGGCGGCGCTGCCGGCGGCCTCGCGCGAGGCGAGCGTCTTCTTCGCCGACGTGCGCGGCTTCACCGCGATGAGCGAGAAGCTCGAGCCCGCGCAGGTCCTCGCCGTGCTCAACCGCTACTTCGAGCGGGTCGTCGAGGTCATCGACGAGCACGAGGGCTACCTCAACAAGTTCATCGGCGACGCGGTGGTCGTCGTCTTCAACGGCCCCATCGATCAGCCCGACCACGCCGAGCGCGCGGTGCGCTGCGCGCGCGCCCTGCAGGAGGCGGTGGCGGAGATGAACGCCGCGGGCGCCTTCGCCGACGTCGGGGGGCTACGGGTGGGCGTGGGCGTCGCGACCGGCCCGGTCGTCGCCGGCAACCTCGGGTCGTCGAAGCAGATGGAGTACACGGTCATCGGCGACACCGTGAACCTCGCCTCGCGGCTCACCTCCAAGGCGCCGGCGGGCGAGGTCTGGGCGAGCGAGCTGACCGCGCAGCGGCTGGCGGACGGTGAGGCGCGGGCGCTCGAGCCGATTCAGGTCAAGGGCAAGGAGAAGCCCGTGACCCCGTACCGGGTCTGGCCGAGGCCGGGCGCGATGGGCGCGGCGGAGGGGTAGGCCCGGCCGCGGGCCGTTGCCCGCGTCGGAGCGCCGGCCTTCGTGCCGGCGGCCCGGGAGCCGCGAATTCGCCGGGTTCCAGCTCGATTTCGCGACGGGCGCATTGCCATGCGCCCCTACCGCGTCGCGGAGCGCCGGCCTTCGTGCCGGCGGCCCGGGCGCCACGAATTCGCCCGGGTCCCGCTCGCTTTCGCGACGGGCGC
>JBMNNX010000060.1:0-27212 GCA_050942745.1 Myxococcales bacterium | reverse complement strand
CGCAGATGCGCCACTGGCTCTTCACCCGCGCCTCCCAGAAACGTGAACGCGCGACCGATGAGCAAGTTCAACTCGGCGAGCGCCGCCTTGTCGCCCCGCTCCTTGGCCTGCTCGAGGAGCTGACGCCGCGCTGCGAGCGACTCCCTGCGCCGGCCCGTGTCGCCCAGCGCGCGGGCCATCTCGATCTCGGCGATGAATCCGGACGGCGAGGGGGCCACCGGCCTTGAGGCTTCCAAGCAGGTCGTGGGCGAGAACAGCCCATCGAGCAGCGGCGTCGCGATCGCGTCCTTGGCCGCCTCCTCCGAGGGCTGCCCGAGAAGGTGGACCGCCGCGCGCGCGCGCTGCAGGTAGCGCTCGAGGCAGCCCAAGGCCCGCGAAGACCCGGCCCGCTCACTCTCTTGCCTCGCCTCGCAGGCCTGCTTCCAGCTTGCGCGCCATTCGTCGAAGTAGGTCTCCAGCGCACGGGCGGCCATCGGCCCCAACTGCTTCCCGTCGGTGCCCAGCGACCGCTCTATCGCCCGGCGGGAAGCGGGCGTCCAGATAGGTTCGACGAGAGCGACGGCCTCGCGCTCGCAGCGGGTGCTCTCGCGGTGATAGCCGAACACGGCGAGGCCGATGGCTGCGAAGGCGAGCCCGACCATGGCGACGCGCCGCACAGTGCGGAGGATGCGGCGGCGCCGATCGCGCCGCAAAGCGGCGAGGAGCTCGTCGAAGGACGGGAAGCGATCTTCGATGCGCGAAGAGAGTCCGCGCTCGAGCACCCGGCGCAACCAGGCGGGAACCGAGGCTTCGCGCTTAGGCGCGCAGATCTTCCCGGCGAGCACGTTCTGGCGAATCGACCAGAAATCATCGCCAGCGAACGGGCGCGCGCCGAAGAGCGCCTCCCACAAGGCGACGCAGAAGGCGAACTGATCGGTCCGGGGGTCGGTCGCCCGACCTTCGAACTGCTCGGGCGCCATATAGGCGGGAGTGCCGAGCACCGCACCTACGGCGGTGGCTTCGAGCGGCTGCAGGCTTGCCGCGGCGTCGGGGACGAGAGGGCCCTGGCGGGACTCGATGCGGGCGAGGCCGAAGTCGGAGACGCGGGCGCGTCCGTCCGAGCCGATGAGGACGTTCTCGGGCTTGAAGTCGCGGTGCACCAACCCCGCCGCGTGGGCGGCGGCGAGCCCTTCGCCGGCGGCGAGGAACACGGCGAGGATCTCTTTGAGGCTGCGGCCAGGGCGAGCGAGCCAGGAGCGCAGCGTCTCGCCGACGACCAGCTCCATCGCCATGAAGAGCTCGTCGCCGAAGGCGCCGGCGTCGTAGACCGAGACGACGTTGGGGTGCGACAGCCGTGCGGCGGCCTGAGCTTCCCGGAGCAGGCGGGCGCGCGCGCTTTCCAACGAGCCGCCGCCGGGGTCGAGCTTCATGAGCTTGATCGCCACCTTGCGGTCGAGCTCGGCGTCGTAGGCCGAGTAGATGGTCGCCATCCCGCCTTCGCCGATCTGATCGAGGAGCAGGTAGCGGCCGACCAGCGTGCCGCGAGCCAGGCGCGTGGAGCGACCGGGCGCGGAGCGGAGGGTCTTGTCCAGGTCGGCCGGTGAGCCATCGAGGCCGACAGGGTTCGAAGAAGGCTGGGTGTCGTCGAGACCAAGCGGCTTCGGCGTGTCGGACATGGCTCTTTATGTGCTGGCTTGTGGGAAACCCGATTATGCGGCCATGCGCTCAGAGACTTGGCCAGGACGGACTAGAGTGCGGTGCCCTCGGCGTGGATCGCGCGTCCGGGCGCCGGCTGTCGTTGCCCCCGCTCGATCCTCGCCTTCAGCGAAGGCGATAGAGTCTCCCTCCACGCGAGCGCGACTCGGCGCAGAAGCGCACCTCCGAGGGACCCATGGATCCTCAGTCGAGCCCCGACTCCGAAGACGTCGCCCCCGCCGCAACGACCGACTCGGACGCATTGCCCGCCCCCGAGCTTCCGCCGCGCGCCGTCATCGAGGTCGAGGGCCTGTGCAAACGCTACGGCAGGACCGAGGCGCTCGCGGGCGTGGACCTCACGGTGCGCGAGGGCGAAGTCTTCGGCTTCCTCGGCCGCAACGGCGCCGGCAAGTCCACCACCATCCGCATCCTCATGGGCATCACCCGGCCCACCGACGGCCGAATCCGCATCCTCGGCGAGGACATCGGCTCCGGCTCGGTGCGCCACCGCGAGCGCATCGGCTACGTCGCCCAGGAGCAGCACTTCTATGGCTGGATGACCCCGCGCAGCCTCGCCGCCTTCGTGCGCGGCTTCTATCCGACCTGGGACGACGCCGAGTTCCGGCGCCTCGCGACCGGCCTCGCTCTGCCTGAGCGCAAGATCCAGACGTTCTCGGGCGGCATGAAGGTGAAGCTCGCGCTCGCCATCGCCCTGGCCCACCGGCCGCGGCTGCTCGTGCTCGACGAGCCGACGGCCGGGCTCGACCCCATCGCGCGCCGCGAGTTCCTGGAGCTGGTGCGCGAGCAGGCGACGCGCGAAGGTCGCACGACGTTCTTCTCCACGCATCTCATCGAGGAGATCGAGCTCGCCGCCCACCGGGTCGGCATCGTGGACGCCGGCCGGACCCGGTACGAGGGCGAGGTCAAGGCGCTGCTCTCCGGCGTGAAAATGCTGCGGCGCGCCGATTCGGCCGTGGAGACCGCGCTGCTGCCCTTGCTGCTCAAGAGCGGGGAGCTGCCCTTCGACGTCTTGCAGGACCGGATGATCGACGGTGAGCGCCAGCTCATCGTCCAGGCGAAGGGCTCCGCCCGGTTCGAAGAGCTGCTCACCCTCGACCGAGGCTGGGGCCTCGCCCCGCTCGGCCTCGAGGAGATCTTCATCGCGATGGTCCGCAAACCCCTGCGCCGTCCCTGAGGCCGGACACCATGCGCCGCCTCCTCGCACTCGTCCTCAAGGACCTTCGCCAGCACCTCGTCGCGGTGCTGGGCATTGGCGCGCTCGGCGCGGTGAGCGTGCTGCTCACCGCCGTGGTCGCCGCCTCGAAGCAGGTGAGCGCCTTCGAGGCGCACGCGCGCTTCTCTATCCTCCTGCTGCCCGTCGCGACGCTGGTGCTCGGCAACCGCCTCATCGTCGCCGAGTACCAGGGACGCACGCAGCTCTTCCTCGAAGCGCTCCCGATACGCCGCTGGGAGATGGTCGCGACGAAGTACCTGCTCGGCCTCTCCGCGCTGCTCGGGCTGGGCTTCGGGTCGATAGCCTTGAGCGCGCTCGTCGCCTGGGCGCGCGAGTCGGTCGAGCCGCGCTTCCTGCTCTTCCTCGCCGGGCGCACCGCAGGCTTCGCCTTCTGCGTGTGGAGCATCGCCTTCGCCATGGGCTTCACCGGCCGCTGGCGCATACCGATCTACATCGGCGCGCTCTTCGCGATCGCGGTGGTCGCCGAAGCGACCGACGTGGAGCTCGCGAAGGTCGGCCCGCTGGCGCTCGTGGACCCGAACACCCTGCCCTTCGAGCGCCACTCGTTCCCGACCGGCGCGCTGCTCGAATCGCTGGGAATCGGCGCCGCCTGGCTCGCGTTGGGCCTCGCGCTCTCGCTGATGCACGAAGGCTCGGTCGCCGAGTCGCTCGCCCGCCGCATGACACAGAAGGAGAAGGCGGCGGTGGCGACCGCCCTCTTCGCCGCCTTGATCGGCGCCGTCGCGCTCGACGAGCGGCGCGAGAAGCAGCCCTACGACTTCGGCAGCGGCGCCGTCTTGCGGGCCGTCCGGGCCCCGGTGCACGTCCTCTACCTGAACCCCTCCCGCCTCGAGGACGCGCAGGCGCTGCTCGACGTCCTCGAATCGGACCTCGCCGAGCTCGCGGAGCTGCTCGGCAGGGAGCTGCCCGCGACGCGCGTCGCCTTTCGCGCGACGCTCGACGGCCGCACCTTCGAGAAGGCCGAGCTGCGCCACAACGACGGCGTGCTGCTGCGAGCGAGCTTCTCGCGCTCGGGCGACTTCGACCTGCGCGCGTTCCGCGCCTTCGTGGTGCGCAACGTCCTCGTCACCGCGACCAAGGACCGGGCCGACTTCGAGCCGAAGGCGTTCGCGCTCGACGGGTTCAGCCGCTGGTGGGTCGAGCGCGACGGCGACGAGGCGACCCGCTCGCGCCTGCTGCTGAGAGCGTTGTGGGGCGCTCGCGACGGCGCGCCGGATGACGACCAGGTGCGCCGCTGGTGGGCGCAGCGCGAACGGCTGGGCGAGCCCATCGCGCAGGCGCTCGCGTGGTCGGCGCTCGATCTGCTCGCCGAGCTTCGCGGCCAGACCGCCGTCGAGCAGCTCGCGCGGCGGCTGTACGGCCGGGCCCCGGCGCACGACTTCTCGGAGCTGTGGCACGAGCTCGAACATCCCTTCGAGTCCGACTTCGAGGCGGCGAGCTCGGTACCCTGGCACGACTTCCTCGGGCTGTGGCGCGAGCGGCTCGCGCAGCTCGCCGAAGACCCTCGGCTTCGAGCGGCCCTCGCGGCGATCCCGAAGGTGAACGCCGAGCTCGAGGTCGCCGGCCAGTTCGGCTCGATGCGCGAGGTGCGCTACGGCTTCGCGCTCGACGGCCCGCCGGACGGCTCGGGATCGGCCCTCGGCGAGATCGGGTCGGCCGCGCCGCCCCACCTCTGCAGCTTGCTGCACCTCGAGATCGGCCCGTTCGACGAACCGCTCGAAGCCCGCGCGCTGCTGCGCGAGGAGCACCCGTGGACCGAGAGCCGACTCGCCGAGTCCTTCGTCCTGCCCGGCCGCTACGGCGCAGGCCAGCGCGTCTTCCTCGCGCTGGAGTGCGAGTCGAGCGTGCTCGGTTGCCCAGTGCGGCTGAAGGCCGAGAGGAGGGAGCTGCGATGATCCCTCTGCTGCGCAAGGAGCTCCGGGCGCTCCTGCCCTGGGCGCTGCTGGCCCTGTGCGTCATGGCGCTCAGCGACCTCGTCTACATGCCGCTGACGGCGCGCTTCGACGAGATCGCCTGGACGAGCTGGAACGAGGATCTGCTGCCGGGCAAGGGCGGCGGCCACGCGGGCGTGCTGCTGGTGCTGGGGCTGATGCTCTCCTACAGCCTCTTCCCCCGCGAGCACGACGACGGCACCATCGCCCTGCTGCACGCGCTGCCGGTCTCGCGCCGCACCATCTTCCTGGCCAAGAGCGCGGCCGCCTTCCTCGTCCTGGCGACGGCGATCGTCAGCGGGCACGTCGTGGGCTGGCTGCTGCAGCTCCCGAACACCCAGTCCTTCACCGGAGAGCAGTTCCGGCTCTCGGTGGCCGCGGGGGTTGCGGGCCTCGAGATCTCGGTCGCCGCGATAGTCCTCGCCCACGGGCTGCTCGCCTCGTTCCTGCGCAAGTTTGGCTTGGTGGCCTACCTCGCGCTCGCCTGGTTGGTGACGACGCTCGGGGAGGAGCCGGGATCGCCCCTCGCCCTTCTCGACTGGTCGAAGCTGCTCGCGCTCGAGTACCAGGGCCGCGATCTGGTGATCCCATGGCGCGAGCTCGCGCTGCACCTCGGCATCGGCGCGCTCGCCTGGGCGCTCGCCTTCGCGCTGTGGTCGGGCGCCGCCGAGCGCTTCACGCAGGTCTATCTCTCGGCCAGCTCGCGCCTGCCCGGCAAGATCGCGTTGGCCATCGGGACGCTGGCGCTGTTCGGCGTCGGCGCAGGGTTCGCGATCTCCACCTTCGAGCGCGAGGAGTACGGGTCGGTCCGCTTCGTCGAGGTGGCGCCGGCGCGCGCGTCGACCGAGCACTTCCAGTTCACCTACTTCGTCGGCGAGCGCGAGCCCGCCCTGCGGCTGGTAGCCGAGGCCGAGGAGCACTTCCGCGCCGTCCAGCAAGCGCTCGGCATGGATTCGGGGCCCAAGCGCGTGGAGGTAGACCTGACCGGCGCGAGCCGGGGCACCGCGGGGACAGCCGTGCTACAGCGCGTGCGCGTCCACCTCGGCGATGCCCCGGAGAGCGTGCGCCACACGTTCCGCCACGAGCTGGCCCACGTCTTCAGCTTCGAGGCGTCGAACAGGGCGCTGGTCGAGAAGATGCCCTCGTCGCGGTTCTTCTCCGAGGGCCTCGCCGAGCGCGTCGCATTCGAGCTCGGCGGCGACCCGGAGGCGCTGCGCGCCTCGAGGAGGGCCGCGGCCGCCGCCTGGAAGCGCTACCGGATCAGCTTCGAGCAGCTCTGCGACGAAAAGGAGCTGGAACGCCGGTACGACCGCAACCACGTGTACGCGCTCGGCGAGGTCTTCGTCGCCGCGCTGGTCGAGTCGGCGGGGCGCGACGCGCCGCTGCGCCTGCTCGATGCGCTCGGCAGGGAGGACGCGCCCAAGGACCTCGAGGCGGACGAGCTCTGGCGCGACACCTTCCAGGCCGCCGGGCTCGACCTCGAGGCCGCCATCGCGGCCTGGGAGAAGATGCTCGAGACGCTGTACGAGTCGGACCAGCCGTTCTTCGACGCGCTGCCGCGGCTCGGCGGCGGGGTGTGCGGGATCACCGACGACGACGAGGTGCTCCTGTTCGCTCGGCCCGACCGCCCGTCGCCCTTCGTGGTTGAGGACTATCGGCTGCGGGTGAGGAGCGGTCCCGGCGAGGACGACGAAGCGCTGGTCACCTACCGACCGGCCGGCACCTCGGACGGCGAAGAATGCGCAGGCGTCGTCTTCTACGTGCCCCGCGACGCCCTGCGCGGACGCCGCTTCGAGCTCCAATTCGGACTACAGCTCGCGCCCTCGACCTGGCCGCTTTACGAGCCGTGGCAGTCGGCGGCCATCCCCGAGCGGTAGCCGCGCGGCGGGTGACGATCGAGCGACCAGGCGCGGCCTCACCCGGTCGGAGGCAGGCTGCCGGAAACCTCTTTGCTGCTCGCGAATCTTGCCGGCAGGAGGCTGCCGACCCATATCTCCCGGCCGTGCAGCCGGCGGTGTGCAGGAGGCGGGCGACATGGGATCCGAGGTCGAAACCAGCACCATCCTCTTCGCGCTCGGCCTGAGCCTCATCGCCGGCCTGAGCACGGGCATCGGCAGCGCCATCGCCTTCTTCGCCAAGGAAGCGAACAAGAAGCTGCTCACCGTCGCGATGGGCTTCTCGGCCGGGGTGATGATCTGGGTCTCGTTCGCCGAGATCCTGCCGGACGCCAAGCAGACCCTCGTCGGCGCCCACGGGAGCACCGCGGGCGGCGTCTACGCGCTGGTCGCTTTCTTCGCGGGGATGCTGCTCATCGCCGCGATCGACCGGCTGGTTCCCAGCGACGAGAACCCCCACGAGTTCGCGGCCGAGCACGAGATCGAGGGCAAGCGCGAATCCGCGGCGGAGGCGGCCGCGGGGCTGGTCGAGGCCGAGGTCGAAGAGGCGAGCGGGCTGCGGCGAACCGTGCAGATCGCGGCAACCGCTGCGGAGGCGAGCCTGGCGCCCGCGCCGCTTGCCGGGGAACCGCCGGCGAGCCGAGTCCGCCTGATGCGCGTCGGCGCGCTGACGGCGCTCGCGCTCGCGGTCCACAACTTTCCGGAGGGCATCGCCACCTTCGTCGGCGCGGTGAGGGAGCCGGCGGTCGGAATCCCCATCGCCATCGCGGTCGCCATCCACAACGTCCCCGAGGGCATCGCCATCTCGCTGCCGGTCTTCTACGCCACCGGCAGCCGCGCCAAGGCGTTCTGGTACTCGCTCTTCTCGGGCATCGCCGAGCCGCTCGGCGCCGTTGCCGCCTTCCTCGCGCTGATGCCCTTCTTCGGCACCACGCTCTCCGGCCTGCTCTTCGCCGCCGTCGCGGGGATCATGGTCTTCATCTCGCTCGACCAGCTCCTGCCGGCAGCCGAGGAGTACGGCGAGCACCACCTGTCCATCTACGGGCTGGTCTCGGGGATGGCGGTGATGGCGGTCAGCCTGCTGCTGCTCGAGTAGGCCACGCAGGCCGCCGAGACGGCGGCCCTCCCGTCCTTCGCTCGGGCGGACTTTCTGAATACTTGCGATTTCTAGCCGCCGGCACCCCGGCGCTCTCCCGCCTCCTCGCGCCCCGGCGAGCTTCGCCTCCCGAGCGCCAAGGCCGCCGGGACGGCGCCGCCCCACACCCCTTGGACCCGCGGCCGGAAAAGGCGACGGCCCCGGTCCGCGCTCGGAGGCGCGAACCGGGGCCGTCATCTACTCAGCGCCGAGGGGCTACGCTCAGCCCTCGGTCGGCTTGGTGTAGGTGATCTTCGAGAGCTGCTCGAGGTAGCTCCACTTCCTCTGGACGTGCTCGGTGGCGCGATCCAGCAGCGCCTTGGCCGCCTCGGGCTTGCTCTTGGCGAGCATCTTGTAGCGGGTCTCCTCGTAGGCGTACTCCTCGAAGGTGATCCTCGGGGGCTTCGAGTCGATGCGCAGCGGGTTCTCGCCCTTCTCGATGAGCGCCGGGTTGAAGCGGTAGAGCGGCCAGTGACCCGACTTGACCGCGCGGTCCTGGTTGCTCATGCCGGTCTTCATGTCGATGCCGTGCGCGATGCAGTGCGAGTAGGCCAGGATGATCGACGGGCCGTCGTAGGCCTCGGCCTCGAGGAAGGCGCGCACGGTCTGTAGGTCGTTCGCGCCCAGGGCCACCGTGGCGACGTAGATGTTGCCGTAGCTCATGGCGATGAGGCCCATGTCCTTCTTCGGCATCGCCTTGCCGCCGGCGGCGAACTTGGCCACCGCGCCCATCGGCGTCGACTTCGACATCTGGCCGCCGGTGTTCGAGTAGACCTCGGTGTCGAGCACGAGCACGTTGACGTTGCGGCCCTGGGCGAGCACGTGGTCGAGCCCGCCGTAGCCGATGTCGTAGGCCCAGCCGTCGCCGCCGAGGATCCAGACCGACTTCTTGACCAGGTAGTCGGCCAGGTTCAGCAGCCGCTTGCTCGCCGCGTCGCTGGCGCCGGCGAGGACCTTCTTGAGCTCGGCGACCCGCGCGCGCTGCTCGGCGATCTCGGTCTCGGTGGTCTGCTTGGCGTCGCGGATGGCGTCGACGAGCTGCGGGTGGGCCTTGAGCGGCTCGACCTGCGCGAGCAGCTCGAGGGCCTGCTCGTTGAACTTGTCGACCGCCAGGCGCATCCCGAAGCCGAACTCGGCGTTGTCCTCGAACAGCGAGTTGCTCCAGGCCGGCCCGCGCCCCTCGGCGTTCTTGCAGTACGGGGTCGTCGGCAGGTTGCCGCCGTAGATCGACGAGCAGCCGGTGGCGTTGGCGATGATCGCCCGGTCGCCGAAGAGCTGGGTGAGCAGCTTGACGTACGGGGTCTCGCCGCAGCCGGCGCAGGCGCCCGAGAACTCGAACAGCGGCCGCAGGAGCTGGCTGCCCTTGACCGAGTCGATCTTGAGCTTGGTGCGATCGACCTCGGGCAGCGACAGGAACAGCTCGGCGTTGGCCCGCTCGGCCTCACGCAGCGGGAGCTGGTCCTGCATGGCGATGGCCTTGCGCTCGGGGTTGGCCTTGTCCTTGGCCGGGCAGACGTGCACGCAGGCCGCGCAGCCGGTGCAGTCCTCGACGAAGACCTGCAGGGTGTACTTCATCCCCGCCAGCTCGCGGTCGCGGGCGTTGGTCGACTTGAAGGTGGCCGGGGCGTTCTCGATGGCCTCGGCCGGGTAGGCCTTGGGTCGGATCGCCGCGTGCGGGCAGACGATGGAGCACTTGCCGCACTGGATGCACAGCTCCGGATCCCAGACCGGCACCTGCAGGGCGATGTTGCGCTTCTCCCACTGCGAGGTGGCCAGCGGATAGGTGCCGTCCTCGGGGAAGGCCGACACCGGCAGCTCGTCGCCCAGGCCGGCGATCATCTTGCCGGTGACCTTCTGGACGAACTCGGGCGCCTTGTCCGAGACCGCCGGCGGCATCGTCAGGGTGGAGGTGACCGCGGCCGGGACCTTCACCTCGTGCAGGTGCGCGAGGGTGTCGTCGACGGCCTTCCAGTTGGCCTCGACCACCGCGTCGCCGCGCTTGCCGTAGGTCTTCTTGATCGCCTTCTTGATCTGCTCGATCGCCTCCTGGCGCGGCAGGATGCCGCTGATCGCGAAGAAGCAGGTCTGCATGATCGTGTTGATGCGCCCGCCCATGCCGGTGGCCTGGGCGACGCTGTAGGCGTCGATCGCGTAGAGCTTCAGCTTCTTCTCGATGATCTGCTCCTGCACGTGCTTGGGCAGGTGGTCCCAGACCTGGTCGGCCGAGTAGGGCGAGTTGAGCAGGAAGGTCGCGCCCGGCAGCGCGTTGCGCAGCATGTCGAACTTCTCGAGGAAGACGAACTGGTGGCAGCCGATGAAGTTGGCCTTGCTCACCAGGTAGCTCGAGCGGATCGGCTTCTTGCCGAAGCGCAGGTGGCTCACCGTCATCGAGCCGGCCTTCTTCGAGTCGTACACGAAGTAGCCCTGGGCCCAGTTGTCGGTCTCCTCGCCGATGATCTTGATGGAGTTCTTGTTGGCGCCGACGGTGCCGTCCGAGCCGAGGCCGTAGAACAGGCCGCGGAAGGTGGCCGGATCCTCGGTGTCGAACTGCGGGTCGTGCGCGAGCGTGGTGTCGCTGACGTCGTCGACGATGCCGAGCACGAAGTGGTTCTTGGGCTTGGCCTGCGACAGGTTGTCGAAGGTGGCCTTGACCATCGCCGGGGTGAACTCCTTCGAGCCGAGGCCGTAGCGGCCGCCGACCACCTTGGGCATCGCCGCGAACGGCGCGCTGCCCTCGGTGAGCGCCTCGACGATGGCGGTCTGCACGTCGACGTAGAGCGGCTCGCCGGCGCTGCCGGACTCCTTGGTCCTGTCGAGCACGGCGATCGCCTTGACGCTGGCGGGCAGGGCCTTGACGAAGTGGGCGGCGCTGAAGGGCCGGAACAGCCGCACCTTGAGCACGCCGACCTTCTCGCCCTGGGCGACCATGTGCTCGACCGCCTCGTGCGCCACCTCGGCGCCCGAGCCCATCATCACCACCACCCGCTCGGCGTCGGGGGCGCCGACGTAGTCGAACAGGTGGTAGTGGCGGCCGGTCAGGCCAGCGAACTTGTCCATCGTCTTCTGCACGATGGCCGGGCAGGCGTCGTAGAACGGGTTGGCGCGCTCACGGCCCTGGAAGTAGACGTCCGGGTTCTGAGCGGTGCCGCGCATCACCGGGTGATCGGGCGAGAGGGCGCGCGCGCGGTGGGCGGCGACGAGCTCCTCGTCGATCATGTAGCGCATGTCGTCGAAGCTCAGCTCTTCGATCTTCTGGATCTCGTGCGAGGAGCGGAAGCCGTCGAAGAAGTGCAGGAACGGCAGGCGGGCATCGAGGGTCGCCGCGTGGGCGATGAGCGAGAGGTCCATCGTCTCCTGGATGCTGCCCGAGGCGAGAAGCGCCCAGCCGGTCTGGCGGGTGGCCATCACGTCGGAGTGGTCGCCGAAGATCGACAGCGCGTGGTAGGCCAGCGCGCGGGCCGAGACGTGGAAGACCGTCGGGGTGAGCTCGCCGGCGATCTTGTACATGTTGGGGACCATCAGCAGCAGACCCTGCGACGCGGTGAAGGTCGTCGTCAGGGCGCCGGCCTGCAGCGAGCCGTGGACCGCGCCGGCCGCGCCGCCCTCGGACTGCATTTCGGCGACCAGGGGGATGGTGCCGAAGATGTTCTTCTCGCCGCGCGCAGACTTCTCGTCGGCGATCTCGCCCATGACCGACGACGGGGTGATCGGGTAGATCGCGATGACCTCGCTAACTGCGTGGGCGACGTGGGCCACGGCGGTGTTGCCGTCAATCGTCACGAGCTTCGGCTTCCGGCCGACGGGAGTGCTGGACATTTACTTCCTCCGATACGTTGACTTGGCTTCGACTTTCACGGTCGGCTTGCTTCCAGCCGACCGGGAGCTCGGCCACGACTCCGTTTCAACAATGGCCGACGGAATGGTTCTGACGCTCGTATGCCGAGCAGTGGGCTCGCTGCCCGAGGGAGCCTGCTCGTTGCTGCCGGCGGGAAGAGGCGCCAAGGCGCCTGGCCTGGAAGCCCGCCTTCGGCAACGCCCCTGCCGGCTGCGCCTCGCCTGAGGCGCCGAGGACCGGCTCGGTCGCGTGCAACTCGGGACAAACCACGTACTGTTCAATTCTGGGCCCTCGAGGCGGGCGCATGCTATGCGCGATAGGAGCGGATCGCCAGGAAAAAAGGGGGCGAGGCGAGCGGCAGGGCGACTGCCGCCTCCTCGCGAAACAAGTGCCTTAAGTTGCTGGAGAAATTTCGGCATCTCCGCGGCCCCGAAGCGCCGCGTCCAGACCAACAACAACCGGGCGCCGCGGGCTCCTCCCGTGGCCTTCTGGCACCGGGTGGGAATAGCCCCCCGCCGCCGAGCAGGCTCAACCGCGGGAACGCACCCGAAGTCTCTTCGGCGAACCGGAGCGCACCGCGCCGAAATTCCAGACCGAAAGGCCGTTCGGCCGCTCGGCGCTGGAGGCAGAGCCGCGGCCGTCAGCGCGAGGCTTTGCGGCCCACGGCCCTGGTCCGCTCGCTCGGGCCGGCATCGACGGGAGGCGCGCGGCCTTGGCCCTCTTGCGGTCTACCGAGGCCGTCGTCGCGCGCCGGAGCGCCGTACGCCTGCGACTAGCGCGCGGTCGCCTCGGACCTGCGCGCCTCGGGCAGCAGCGCGAGCTTGCCTATCTGCTGCAGCCTGCCGGTCAGCCAGGTGCGCGTCTCCGGGTCCTCGGCGACGCCGCGAAGGTGCGTCGGATCGACGTGCCGGTTGAGCCGCAGCAGGGCGCCGACCGCGACCGCCCTGAGCTTCGGGTCCCGGTACCCGAGCGCGGAGTGGAGCTCGGCCTCGGCCTCCGGGGTCGCAAGATGGCCGAACAGCTCGAGAAACAGCGCCGCCTCGCCTCGCAGCTTGTCGAGCTCGGCCTGGCGCAGCCGATCGCGGACCTCGGCCCGCTCGGCCCGCAGCAGCCTCTCGCGCCTTAAGGCGTAGGCGCGCACGACGATCGGCGCGAGCGGGCGCAGGCGCGACGGCTCGAGCCTCCCCTCCTCGCACAGCGCGACGGTCAGCTCGCACACCTCGGCCGCGAGGGCCGGCTCCTCGACGCAGGCGAGCAGCTCGGGGAAGTAGCGCTCGAGGTGCTCGGGCTTGTCGAGCAGCGCGTCCGAGGCGAGGCTCGGCAGCGCCCCGCGGGCGAACCGGCGCACGAGCGCCATATACGTGTTGGCCGCCTTCTGGTCGCCGATGTGAAGCAGCAGCCGCAGCGCCTCGACCTTGGCCGGCTCGCTGTAGCGGGCAAAGTGCTCCTCGATGACCGGGATGTAGACCCGCCGGGGCATGCGCGCGGCGGCGCGCACGAGCTGGGCGGCGGTGTCTTTGCCGTCTGCGGAAGGGGCGAGCTCGCCGGCTGCCGACTGCAGGGCGCGAAGCGCGTCGCTCGTGCTCAACCCGAGCCTGCTCATCGCCGCGAGCTCCTCGGCGGCCTGCTGGCGCTCTTGCCCGGTCCCGCGCTTCAACCGATCGACGAGCTGAGACAGTTGGTGGCTCGCGGGCATGACGCGACACCTCCACACCTGGCCGGCCGGGCGCGCGCGCAGTCAGGTGGCAGGGGCGGCGTGCCACCCCCCGTTTCAGATTCGGCTGGTCTTATTGGGCAAGGGGTCCCCGGCAACCCCTCAGGAGCCCATCGGTCTCATGGCTCGATCATCCTAGCCACCCTGCCCACCCCTTGCCCCGCGGCAATCTTGGGGGGCGCTCGGGCCTTTGGGGGGATGGGATGCCGGGCCACCGGGTTTCCGGCCCCTGGGCGCCGCCTGCCGCCGCCCTGGCTCGCCACGGCGGGGTAAACCTGGTGTCCGCCGGGGGCTTCGGAGACGGACGGCTGCCGCAAATCTTGTCGAGAGGCAGACAAATCTTCCCAAGGGCCTCTCAGCGGCCCCAGGGAGCGTCGCGACCGCTCGGGCCTGGTTGAAATGCGGCTAAGGGGGTGACTTCGCTCTATGAGGCCGCCAGGGCCCCTGGCGGGCCTTCGAGCCTTCGCGAACCCCCTCTAGCCGGCGCTCCGCCGCCCGCGAGCACGGCGCCTCCAGGCGCGGGCAAGGAGGCCGACGCGAGCCGAGCCGCCGGCCTCGACCGAACCGGCGGCTCCATCGCAAGGTAGGACCGCGGACTACTTGTCGGTCACGGGCACCACGTCGTTGCGGCGGTTGAGCTTGCGATCGACCTCGGTCTTGCCCGGGGCAAGGGGCATCGCCTCGCCGTTGCTCACGCAGGTGACCTGCCGCGGATTGACCTGCAGCGAGACGAGGTAGTTGCGGGCGTTGCACGCGCGCCTGTAGGCGAGGTCGTAGTTGTACTCCTCGGTGCCCCGGTCGTCGGCGTTGCCCTCGATACGGATCCGGAAGGCGGGGTAGCGCCGCAAGACCTCGGCGACCCGCTGCAACTTGACCTTGCCCTCGTCCGAGAGCTCGGCCTTGGCGGTCTCGAAGAACACTGCGGTGCCGTCGAGCGCGCGGCTCGCCTCGATGATCTCCTGCCGCGCCCGCTCGGTGTCGTTCTCGGGCGCCGAAAAGTCGAGATGCATCACCATCGGCGTCGCCTCGGGCGCCGGCGCCGGCGCTCCGCCGGCCGCCGAGTCGACCGTCACCCGCGCGACCGCGCAGCCGGAGGCCATTACCGCTGCCGTGAGCGCGACGATCCAGCGAGCGGCGCAAGGTTGCGCGAGTTTCATTTGACCCCTCCCACAGGACGCTTCGGTCCCTCCCACTCCGCGCTTCTAGTCGAGCGCTTTTCAAGAGGACGGTAGCCATGTGAGAAGGGCCCCGCCAACCCGTGGGGCAGAGGCGCGCCCGGCCCCGCGCGCGCACGCCCGAGGGCCGCCCGGGCGCCGCCAGGCCGCGCAAAGAAAACGACCGGCCGCCCGAACAGCGAGCGGCCGGAAGCGCGAGCGCGGCGACGAAAGCCGGCTGCAGCCTCAGAAGACGAGCGTCGCGCCCAGGTACGGCCCGCGCAGACAGTCGACGGTCCGCATGCCCTCGAGCACCTTCGCGTCGAGCCACATGCTGCGCCAGCCGCCCTCGAGCCTCAGCGCGCCCAGGCCCAGGAACAGGCCGCCCCAGGCCTCGGTGCGCTTGTGCGGGAAAGGCGCGTAGCGCGCGCCGCCCTCGACACCGAAGGAGCCGATGAGCCGCACGTCGCCGGTTATCCCAACGTCGGGGCCGACCGCCGCGGTCGTCGGCCCGAAGGCCGCGCTGGCGCCGCCCTCGAGCCGCACCCTGCCTCGCGAGCCGGAGATCGGCGCGTACGTCAGGTGGGCCTCGACGAGCTTGAGGCTCTTTAGCCCGGCCGACCCGTCGGAGGCGCGGGCGAAGACTCCGCTCGCCCCCACGTGCAGGCCGAGCCGCTTGCCCTCGGTGACGATGGTGGCGCCCACGATGGCGCCGTCGGGATGCGCCTGGACACTCGCTCCGAGCAGGGTGCGCGACAGGTCCGGCTCGGCCTCGACCTTCGCGGCCGGAGCCGGCGGCGGCGCAGCGGGCACCGGCGGTGGCGGGACGTAGACCGGCGCCGGGGCGGGCGCAGGCACCGGAACCGGGACTGTAACGACGGGCGCAGGCACCGGAATCGGGACGACGGGCGCAGGCACCGGCACGGGAACGACGGGCGCCACAACGGGAGCGGGCGCGACGTAGGTGTACCCGGCGGCGTGCAGGTGCCGCTGGGCGCGGCGCTGGCGGCGGTATTCGCGCTTGTGGTAGCGGTACATCGTCCGGTGAGCCCGAGCTGCCGCCTTATGGTCGGGCGCCGGCGCCACGTAGACACCGGGAGGGGCCACCGGAACCGCCACGTGGTCGGCCAACACGACCGACGGGGTGAAGACCGCCACTGCGAGCACCGCGACGAAGGACTTGGGCTGCATCCCGCTTCTCCCTCTCTGTCAGGCCTATGCCGACGGATTGGTTGCCGGCCGCGCTCGAAGCGATCAAACGAACGATCCCGCTTCCGATTTCTGGGCCGACGGCCTGCGAGCCACTACACCGCTCCCGACTCTAGGGTTACGGCAGCAAGCTCGGCGGCCGAAGACCCGCCGGCAACCCTCGGCATCGGGCGAAGGGACGAAGAGGCGCACCGCCACTCCGCGACCTTTGCACACCCCGGCAAAACCACCTCTCGGTCGGTCGCAGACTGGCAGGGGCGCATGGCAATGCACCCGCCACGGGATCACGCCGCGTTGCGCCGCATAGACGATCCCTGTCGGCCGGCACGGAGGCCAGCGGACCGAACCAGTGCTGCCCCAACGAGCCTCACGAGCGGTCGATCAGGGGGCAGCGAGCCACCCGGAAACCGAACCGGAATCTCGGCCCGCCTCGACGCTGAGCCTCGGAAAAGATCCTCGCGCCGAAGGAATCGCCCCCGGCTCGCAGACCTCGCACACGTTCTGCTGGAAGCCGCGCGGCCGGGCCGGCGGGTTTGGCGAGGCAGACGTCCCGCTCAGCGCGGCTTCGCGTCACTCTCCTCGAGCCCTCGGCTCGCGTCGGCTCGCGGCCTCGCCAGCGGCAGCGCGCGGCCGCCGCCTCGCGGCGGCGCGATCTGATCGAAGGTGCAGTCTCGCGGATCCTTGTCCGGGCGCCAGCGCTTGAACTGGGCCGCGTGGCGAAACCGCGCGCCCTGCAGCTTGTCGAACCTCACCTCGCACACGAGCCGCGGCGCGACGGAGACGAAGCCGAGATCGCGTCCGCGGTTCCAGCGGCTCGGTCCACCGGGTCCCTTGCCCTCGGCAAATCCCGCTTCGCCCTCCAAGGGCCGCAACCGGTCGAGGAGCTCGCGCCGCTGCGCCGCCGAAAACGCGGACGCAAAGCCGACGTAGACGAGCTCGCCCTGCGCGTCGTAGAGGCCGAGCAGGATGGAGCCGACGCCCCCGCCCTTCGACGCCGAACGATAGCCGCCGATGACGCAGTCGGCGGTGCGCTCGTGCTTCACCTTCACCATCACCCGCTCGCCCGGGACGTAGACCTGCCCGGCCCGCTTCGCGACCACTCCCTCGATACCCGCGCCCTCGAACTGCTCGTACCAGCGCCGCGCGATCTCGGGGTCGGAGGTCTGCGCCGTGACGTAGACCCTCGGCCCGCCTTTCAAAGCGCTCTCGAGCAGCCGCCGCCGCTCGGAAAACGGCCTCTCGAGCAGGCTCGCCTCCCCGAGGGCGAGCAGGTCGAAGGCGACGAACGAGGCCGGCGTCTCGCTCGAGAGCTTTCGCACCCGCGAAGCCGCCGGGTGGATGCGCTGGAGGAGCGCGCCGAAGTCAAGGCCCGCCGAGGTCTCGATGACGATCTCGCCGTCGATCACGCAGCGGGCAGGTGCCGCCTCGCGCAACGCCTCGATCAGCTCGGGGAAATAACGCTCGAGCGGCTGGCCGTTGCGGCTGACGAGCTGCACCCTCTCGCCTTCACGGAAGACGATCGCGCGGAAGCCGTCCCACTTCGGTTCGTAGAGCCAGCCCTCGCCGCTCGGGATGTCGCCCTGCAGCCGGGCGAGCACCGGCGCGAGCGGGGGTTCGACGGGCAGAGCCATGCTCCAACGCTGCGCACCGGGCCGCGGCGGCCCCAGGGCGCAAACGCTCATCGGTGCCATCGCTCGAATCCGCCGACCGGACTCGCCGCCTCAGCGAGAGAGCCGCGCGCCGTTCGAGTCGAGCGTGCCCGCCTGCCACGCGCCGGAGACAGGCCACCTCGCCTCGTCCGACGGCACCTCGACGCGCGCGATTTCCCAGTCGCCCAGCCGCACGACGACCGTCGCGCTCGGCTGCGACTCGGGCGTGCGCAGAACGAGGAGGCGGTAGTCGCCCTCGCCCGCCGGCACCTCGAAGCGCGACGCGTACTCGTCGCCGCTCCCCGCGCACCAGGGCGGCGCGTCGCCTGCGCCGAAGACGCAGCGCGATTCCCCCCGCTCGATTGCGAGCCTGAGGCCCAAGGCGCCGTCCGGCTCCTCGGCCCTCAAGAAGACCTGATAGGCGGGCGTGCCCGCTTCGACCTCGACGCGCTGGAGGCTCGCCTGCCCGTCCGCCGATCGCGCCTGCACGCCGAGAAGGTACGCCCCCGGCCTGTCCGTCGCCAGCGCGGCGCGCGGACCATCGGGCTCGAGCTTCGCCGCGGAGCCCTCCGGCCTGCCGAGCAGGCTCCAGGTCCAGGCGACGACGCCCTCTCCCCTCCCCTCGCATTCGATCCGTTCGCCCGGGCTCGGATGGAGCACCGGCCCGGCGCTCCTCCACGGCTCGGGCGAAGCGGCGCGGCACGCGAGGCGGATCTCGGGCGGCGCAAGGCAGCCCGCGCGCGCCCGAGTCTCGACGACGAAGCGCACGGTTCCCTCCCAGCGCGGCACCGCGACGAGGTGGAAGGGATAGGTCGGAGCTTCGGCGAGCTGACAGCCAGGCGCCGGCGAGCTCTCCACCACCTCGACGATCTGTTCTGCCCCGGCGCGCGCGACGCGCTCGACGCGAATCGAGTAGCCCGCGGTCGGTTTGCGGCCCGCGAAGGCCGCCAGGACCATCTGCTCGGAGAAGTCGAGCTGCGGCGCCGGCTGGCCGTGCGGCGCGCTCCACAAGGCGTCCCACTCCGGGCGCGTGCGCACGACCAGGAAGGCGCGCTTTCGCGAGCCGCCGTGCTGCTCGAAGCAGCGGCCCATCGCGACGGGCTCGCCCGCGATGCGCGGCCCGCCGCGCTTCTCCTCGACGATGGTCCGGTTGACTGCGAGGCAACCGAGAACGGCGGCGGCGAAGAGGCAGGCGGCGAATCGCGAGCGCGGCATCGCGGCCATGCTAATGCCGCGGCTCGATTTTCGGGAACGCCTGTCTCGCCCGCCGGCGCCCCGACCCGGCCCGCGCTTCCCCAGACGCGCGCCAGGCCACCTCGCCGCCCGCGCAGCCGTTTCGCCCTCGCTCGGTCCCGGTCGCTACCGCGCGTCGGAGCTCGGGTTGCGCTCGATAACCGCCACGCCGTCGACGACGCCCGACCGCAGAAAGCGCATCGAAGCGTCGATGGCCTCGGGCCGGTAGAAGATGAGGAAGTGCGAGTCGTAGTCGCGGTGCAACGGGTTTCGCCCCCACTGCAGGAAGCCGGCGGTCGCCCCGTTGGCATTGCCGCTCACCGGCGCCTTCTGCGCCTGCATGCCTGCCCACGCGTACCCGGGGATGGCCATCGGCAGAGGCTCGATAGGCGGCAGGCGCCCCGCGAGCGCGAGCGCGTTGGCCGTGCGATAGGGCGTCTGCTCGTCGTGCAGCCCCGAGGTGAGCATCACGTTCGATGGCTCGCCGAAGGTCGCGTCGCGGTTCCAGTACGGCGCGTAGTTGATGGGGTCGGTCGCGTCGACGAGGGTCTGGATCAGGGTCATCACCGGGTGCGTCTCGCTCAGCGGCTCGTCGCCTCCCAGCCCGAGCAGATAGGTGATCGCCTCGTGGACGTCGACGATGTCCTTGCGCTCGGTGACCGTGATCGCCAGGCCACCGCCGGCCCCGGAGAACATCCAGCTCTGGACGCCGTGCTCGATGCCCGCGGCGATGGCGCCGGTCAGGCCACCGTGCGAGTGGCCGAAGAACCCGATGCGCTCGGTGTCGAAGCAGATCTCCCGGCCGGTCGGGCTGCTCGCGGCCTCAACCTTGAAGCCCTTCTTGAGCAGCTTGGTGAGCACGAAGGTGTCGATGGCCGACTGCCGGAAGTTGGCCCGCGAAGACTCGGGGTTCATGTAGTTGAAGCTCATCATGTCGACGTCGAAGTCCTTGCCCTCCATGCGCGCGCCGTGCAGCGGCTGGTCGAGCCCGACGCCGGCCAGCCCGCGCGCGGCGAGCCGGCCTGCGGTCTCGTCGTCGAAGAAGCTGTAGGCGTCGCCGCCGGTGCCGTGCGCGACCTCGACGATGGGGAAGCAGCCGCCGCCGGCCGGCGGGTTCTTCGGGAAGGTGAGGACGAATCGCAGCCGATCGGTCCGCGCCGGGGTCGGCACGCCGTCGACCAGGTTGAAGCCCCCGCCCTCGACCGCGTAGGGGATCTCGCCGTTCTGATAGTTCCAGGAGTCGAAGCTGCCCTCCATCACGTAGTAGGAGACGGTCGCGTTGGAGCTCCACGTAAAGGAGCGCTCGAAGTAGAGACCTCCCGCCGCTTCGCGCGGGAAGCTCCAGCTCTGAAGCGCGGGAGTCGGGCGCCGCGCGATCTGCTCGCGGACGACGGCGAGCAGGCCGGTGATGTCCTGCGTCGTGAAGACCGTGGCAAGCGCGACGCTCGCCGGATCGATCGCGTCGGCGGCCAGCCGGGCGCGCAAGGGCGCGAACTGCTCGAGCAGCTCCGAATACAGCTCGGCCGGGACCTCGGGCTTCACCGCGGGCGCGTCCGGCGCCGCGGTCAGCAGGGCGCGCAGCAGCTCCGGGGCCCGCAGCGGATTGCCGTCGGCGCCCTGGACGGCGTTGGTGAGGATGAGCGCGTAGGTCGTCCGCTCGCGCAGCGGAAATCCCCAGGCCGGCGCGACCGCGAGGCTGTTCTTGTAGACGTAGCGGCCGGACTTCGCCCAGTACTCCCAGCGCAGCGGCCGCCGCACGCCATACTCGGGCGAGTCCGGCGTGATGTCGATGAGCTGCATCGCCGCCGAGCTCGAGAGGAAGGCGCTCGGGTCGGTGGGAATCGAGCTCGTGTCGAGCGGTCCGTCAAAAGCGACGTGGACCGCGCTGTTGGTGCCGAAGCCGTCGAGATCCGCCTCGCCCACCTTGACGTAGCTGGTGAGCAGCGAAACCGCGTCCGGGTTCGGGAAGTCCGACAGGCGCACGTTCCCATCGGCGAGCCTGCGGTGATCGGCCGGGAACGGATACGCCAGCCAGGTCGCCGCCGCGTTGCCGCGCTTCGGTACGAGCGTGGGGTCGAAGAAGGCGCGCACGCCGACTTCGGGCCCGGCATCCTGGCCGGCGTCCGGGCTCCCTCCCTCGGGCTCGCCGCAAGCAGCGCAGAGCGCCAACGCGAGGGTCAGAAGGATTGCAACGGGTCTCTGAGGCGTGTGGTGGTTGAGCATGCGGCCAAGCATACTCGCGCCCGCCCAGCGGAGGCATCCGCCGCGGCACATCGAAAAAGCGGCCGAATAGTCGGTAGGACTTCACCTCTTCCCTCAGCTGACCGGCCTGCTTCGACGATCGGTGGTCGGGGCCCCGGCCGAGCGAGAAGCCCAAGTGCCGCTCGGCCTGGCCGCAGGCGGTACGCGCCTGGGAACAGCACGGCGGTCCCTGGCGCGCCCACTCAAGACTCGGCAACCCAAGACTCCCAACTCAATTCGTTTGAGCAGCAAGGGTTTACGGATACCCGGCAATAGGTTTAGGGTTCCCCGCCCATGCCACCGCCCCCCAAGGTCAAGCGCCAGCGGGCTCTCGAGCCGCGCCGGATGCCGGTCGTATTCGATCACGGCCAGCTCAGGCACCGCCCGCGCTTCGAGTGGGCCATCGGCAAGCGCATCGAGCACATGGAGCGCGCCACGCGCGCGGGCCGCATCCTCTCGGCGTTGGAGAGCTCGCACCGCTTCGAGCTGCGTGCGCCGCCGGGCCCGCTGCGCCCGCTTGAGCTCGAGCGCACGCACTCCCCGGCGCTCGTTCGCTACCTACGAGCGGCCTGCCGGCAGGTCAAGGACGGGACCTTCTATCCAAACGTCTTCCCGAAGCGCTTCTCGGTCACCGCTCCCGAGCAAGGCCTCGTGCGCGCCGGCTTCTACTGCTTCGACGCCGGAACGCCCATCACCCGCTGGGCCTACGACTCGGCACGCCTGTCGGCCGCCTGCGCCGCCGAGGCGGCGCGGATGCTGCTCGACGGCGAGACCACCGAGGCCTATGCGCTCTGCCGGCCTCCCGGCCACCACGCCGAGCACGACCTATTCGGCGGCTACTGCTACTTCAACAACGCGGCTCTTGCCACCAACCGCCTGCGCGACGCGGGCCGCGTCGCCATCGTCGACATCGACTTCCACCACGGAAACGGCACCCAGCAGATCTTCTACCGCGACGCCCAGGTGCTCTTCGTCTCCATCCACGGCGATCCGCACCAGTTCTACCCGTACTTCAGCGGCTACGCCGACGAGACGGGCGAAGGCCCGGGCGCGGGGACGAACCTCAACTTCCCGCTGAGGGCCGGGGTCGACGATGCGGGCTACCGCGAGCTCGTCGAGCGGCGGGTCTTCCCCGCCGTCCGCGCCTTCAAGCCCGCCAGCCTCGTCGTATCTGCCGGCTTCGACACCTACGCCGGCGACCCGATAGGCGAATTCAACCTCTCGACAGCCTTTTTCTCCGAGCTCGGCGAACGGTTTGCCGGCCTCGGTCTACCGACGGTGATCGTCCAGGAGGGCGGATACCAGATCGCACAACTCGGCACGAACGTACGGGCGTTTCTCGAGGGCTTTCTCGAAGGCCGAACGAGCGTCGCCCGTCTCAGGAGGCACAGATGACGGTGATCGCCAAGGCAGCGACAGGGCGCACTCAGGGCGCGGTCTCACAGCCCGCGAAGGCCCCCACAGCGCGCAACGAGGTACGGGCGGCTCCTGCCGCCTTTCCCGAGCCTCCGGTCAAGCTGCAGCGCGATCCCATCCCCAAGCCGCCGAAGAGGAAGCGGTCCACCGGGCGGGTCCGACTCGTGCTCGATCACGGCGAGTCGACCGAGGTGACCGGCATCGTCTACGGCCTCGAGCACCAGGTCGTCGCCCCGACCTACCGGATGCGCGTCTTCCTCGACTCGTACAACCGGCGAATCAAGGTGCTCGACTACAAGGCCGAAGACTACGGCGCGATGGGCCTGAAGCTGCGCTTTCTCGCCGAGGCAAACAAGTTCGACAAGATCTGGATCACCGCGAGCGAGAAGGACTGGGGTGAGTTCCTCAAGCAAGGCTACGTGCTCGAAGGGATCCTGCGCTACCACAACCGCGGCCGCGACTCGTACTTCGTCTCCAAGTTCCGCAGCCAGCGGCGCATGCACTCCAAGGTGCTCGTAAAGGAGATCCTTCTCCTCGAGGAGATCATGGCGCGCAAGATGCGCGAGGCGCTCAGACCGCTGCCCCCGGGCTACACGCTCGACTTCGCCCGCGAGCGCGACGTCGACGGGATGCTCAAGCTCTACCGCCAGGTCTTCAAGACCTATCCCTCGCCGCTGACCTACCGTGAATACCTGCTGTCCATCCTCCAACGCGACGCGATCTTCCGCATCATCCGGCGCGATGGAGTCCCGGTGGCGGCCGCCTCGGCCGAGCTCGACCCGAAGCGCCAGGCCGCCGAGCTGACCGACTGCGCCACGCACTCCGACGAGCGCGGAAAGGGGCTCATCTGCGTCATCCTCAGCGCGCTCGAAAACGACCTGCGTCACCGCGGCTATCGGTGCGCGTTCACGCTCGCGCGCGCTCAGAGCTACGGGATGAACGCCGCGTTCCACTCGCTCGGCTACGAGTTCAACGGACGGCTCGTCAACAACTGCGACATCTACGGGGCCTACGAAGACATGAACGTCTGGGTAAAGGATCTTCGGCCGCGCAAGCGCGCCAAGGGCAAGGCTGGGTCGAAGCCCTCGGCTACGAAGTCGAAGCGGTAGCGGTTCCGCCCCCGTTCGCGCGACCCGCGCCCGTGCCGCCTGCCCGCCCTGAGCTTGCCACCGGTCGCGTGGTCGGCCGTAGCCCCCGAACCAGCGCCGGTCAGCCCGAGGCCCTTCGGCCCGGCACAGCCCGGGCTTCGCCCGGACCGCAAACGATCGGCCGCAGGCCCGATCGGCGTCGGACGGGGGCCTCCCTTTGCCGATTGTGCCAGCACGAGGCCGGGCGCATTGCCACGCGCCCCTACCTACGCCGCACCGGAATCGTCGACGGGCGCATTGCCATGCGCCCCTACCTACGCCGTACCGGAATCGTCGACGGGCGCATTGCCATGCGCGCGGTGGCCCGTTCGCGCTGGTGTACGGCCCTGGCGCCGCCAGTCTCCCGAGACGCCCTTTTCGGCATCGCTTCTCACGCGCGCCTCCGTGGGCAATTTGCGCCCGGGGGAGCCAAGCCATGCCCGAGCGCATCGAACAGGTGGAGATCATCGTGACCATCCGCGGCGAAGACGGCCGGACGCGAACCCGGCGCATCGGCTCGGACGGGTGGCCTCTGCGAAGCGTGCAGTACGAGGAGAGTCCGCTCTCGGTCCAGGTCCAAGGCACATTCGGCCGGCGGCGGGTCGGCAAGGTGATCTCGCTGCTCGCCAAGTGGTGCGAATACCCGTAGCGCGCGTCGCAGCCAGCGCCGCCGAACCTCGGCCCCCATGCGCGCAAATGCGTTCCCGACGCGTCCGAGTGGCGCGCGCGAAAGTACCGCCGACGCGAAGGAATCGGCCTCGGTCATCGCAGGGCGATAACACAGACCCGAGCCAGCTCAATCGAGAGGAACTGGCCGCAACCACGATGGCGCGCTCGATCAGGCCGCTTGCGGCCTAACGCGAAGCCTTCTTCGGCTGCTCCTCGATCCAGCGCTCGATCTGGCGCGCGAGCACCGCGTAGCGCGGCTCCGACTCGAGCATCCGTCTCGCCTCCTCCGCAATAGCGAGCGCCCGCGTCCTCTCCTCTTGCGCCACCGCCAGCGCATGGAGCCAGGCGACGTGCCCGCGCGTCGCCTGCCCGTAGAGCCCCTGAACCCCTTCGGCGAGCTTCATGGCACGCTCGATCTCTTCGAGCCCCTCCTTTCGTCGTCCGGTCATCGCCAGGGCGAGCCCGAGCCCGGCGACCTTGGAGACGGTCCGCTCCGGGCCGATGCCCCGGGTCTGCTCGTGAATCTTCAAGCCGCGCTCGAAGATCGCGATCGCCTCGTCCCACCGCCCCTCCTCCAGCGCGCAGAGCCCGAGCTCCTCGAGCGTCGAGGCGACCTTCACGCTCTGCGCCCCGAAGGCTCGCTCCCGGATCGCCAGCGCGCGCCGCGCGGGCTCGAGCGCCTTGGCGCACCGCCCCTGCTCGCGCTGCACGATGGCGACCTTTCATCAGCATCTCCGCGACCACCGGATTGTCGGGGCCGAGCCTCGCCTCGATGTCCTTGACCGCTTGCTCGGCCATCGCGAGCGCGCTCGTCGGCGCGCCCGAGCCACAACAGGACCGTGCCGGTGTTCGCGCGGGTGCCGATCGTGCGGTCGTGCTTCTTGCCGAGCCGGGCATCGTAGATACGGGCAGCCTTCTCCAGCGCGTCGAACGCCTCCTGGTGAAGCCCCTGGGCCATGGCGGTGAAGGCGAGCGAGTTGTACGCGATGGCGGCGTCGATGCTGTCGGGCGAGATGCGCTCGAAGATTTCGACGGCGCGCCGGTTGCTCTCGATGGCGTCCACATAGCGAAGCTGAGAGGCGAGCACTGCGCCTCGCGTGCTCAGGCAGCGCGCGCGCAGCTCGCCCCGCTCGCCGAGCCTGTCGAGGCCAGCCTCCGCGATGGCCAGCCACCGCAGCGCCTCCTCGAAACGCTCGTTGCGCCCCCAGGCGATGAAGTCGGCGAGCCTGATGGCGGCCTCGATGACGAGCCTGCGCTCGTCGCCCGCAAAGCCTCGGCGTATCGCGTCGAAGAGCGCGGCCTCGGCCTCTGACGGCGTGCCGGGGCGCGCCTGCACCTGGCCAAGCAGCAGCAGCGCCTCGGCCTGCAGCGGGACGTAGCCAAGCCGCTCGGCCTCCCGTTTGACCTGCTCGGCGACCACGGCGGCCTCGCCGTACCTGGCCGCGTGCTCGAGCGCTCGGCCATTGTCGAGCACGCGGTACTGGGCCTCTATCGCCTGGCGCTTCGCGGCCTCGCGCGGGAGCGCGCCCTCGGCGGTCAACAGCGTCAGGTCCGAGCAGAGGTTGACAGGCGCGAGCGCCTGCGCGGCCTCGACAGCCCGCTTGACGAGAGGGCCGTCGGCTTTCGCGAACAGCTCGACGAGCGAGGCGAGCTCCGAGCGCCGGCGCTCGAGGCAGACCATCCGCCGGTCGAGGATCTCCTCCGACTGCTCGCCGCGCACGCGGGTCGCTTCGCAGGCCTCGACGTGGGCGGAGACCCAAGCTCTGCCGTATCGCTCGAGCTCGGAGCGCACCCGCTGCCAGGTCTGCTCGGCGCCGGGGAGCCCGGTAGCCGCGAACGCCTCGCCGCAGGCGGCCAGGGTTGGCTCGGGCATCGCCTGCGCGAGCGCGCCCTCGGCGCCGCTGCACAGCGCGGAAGGGCGCCGCAGCGTGACCGTCGCGAGCCCGGCGGCGCCGAGCGCCAGCAGCACGAGCGCCGCGAGGGGCACCAGCCGCGCCCGGCGGCGCGAGGGCGCGAGCGCGGCAAGCAGGTCGTCCATCGAGGCGAAGCGCGCCGCGGGGTCGACGCTGAGCGCCTTCAGCAGCGCGCGCCGGATGCGCGCCGGAACACGGCTGCCCTGAGGCACGGCGGGCGGCGACCAGTCGGCCTTGATTCCCTTTTCGGTCAGCGCGACCTGGTACGGGCGCTGCCCGAAGAGCGCCTCCCAGAGCGAGACCGCGAAGCTGAACTGGTCGCTCCGGGCATCGACCTCGCGGCCTGCTGCCTGCTCGGGGGCCATGTAGGCCGGCGTGCCGGCGAGCGTGCCGGGCCCCTCTTCGGCCTGGCCGGGCTTCTCCTGCGACGAGCGGGCGGGGCGGGCGAGGCCGAAGTCGGTGACGCGCACCCGGCCGTCGGTGCCATGAGGACGTTGTCCGGCTTGAAGTCGCGGTGGACGAGCCCGGCGGCGTGCGCCGCGGCGAGCCCGCGCCCCGCCTCGACGTAGGCCCGCACGATCTCGCGGACGCTGCGGGGCCACTCCTCGAGCCAGGCGCGCACCGTCCCGCCCACCACCAGCTCCATGGCCATGAAGACCTGGCCGCCGAAGAAGCCGACGTCGAAGATGGTGCCGACGTTGTGGTGCGACAGGCGGGCGATGGTCCTCGCCTCGCGCTGCAGCCGCTCGCGCCCCTCGCTGTCGAGCTCGCCCCTCCGCTGCGGGTCGCGCACCAACTTGAGCGCCACCTTGCGGTCGAGCTCGGGGTCGTAGGCCTCGTAGACCGTGCCCATCCCGCCCACGCCGAGCTCGCGCAGCACGAGGAAGCGGCCGATGACCGAGGCGTGGCCGTAAGTCCTCGCCCGTCCCCGTCGTGACGGACTTAGAGAGTCGTGCGAAGCCTGAAACGCTGGGAGGAGACTGCGCGAGCGCTCGGGCCTATTGGCTGGCTGCCGAGGCGGCGAGCTCGTGGGGAAGCGGCGGCGCGTCGCCACGCAGAGCGGCATCGACCGCGGTGCGCAGGTAGTCGCGCGGGTTGACGCCCGAGAGCTTGGCCGTCTCGACCAGGCTGTAGAAGAGCGCCGCCACCTCGGTGCCTCTCT
>JBMNNX010000059.1:0-27257 GCA_050942745.1 Myxococcales bacterium | reverse complement strand
ATCCCGGTCACCAGGCCGGCGCTGTGGATGATCGTGCGCATCCGGTGGACGTCCTCGGCCTCGATGCGTGGGCCGGCGACGAGCTCGATCGCGAGATCGTCGAACAGGAAGTCGACGCGGCGCCGGCCCAGGCTCGACCCGCGGAAGCGGAACTCCACCCACGCCTCGCGCTCGAAACGCTGCCCCGCCGCCTGGAGCTGCAGCGAGAGCGCCCTCGCGTAGAAGAGCGGCTCGAGCCCCGCGCCCAACTCGCGCATGACCGTCTGGGCACACCGGGTGATCGTCGCGAGGCTCTCGCCCCGCGGGCGCAGCGGGATGACGGGGGCTTCTTGGGGCGTCTCCACAATCGTCGTCCTCTCGACAGCGTGCATCGCGGACATCGTGGCCTCCTCCGTGCGCTGGGAAGGGCGAGGGGCGGCCGCCGCGCCTGCCGGCGTGGTTCGAGCCGCCCCTCTGCGGTTTGACGATGGGTTACTGAGCGTTCGCTAGGCGGGTCTGTCCGGCGCCCTGCGGCGCCATCGCGGAAGGATCGGCGCCCTTCTTGCTCCCGCCCTTGTCCTTGTTCACCACCGCGAGCGTCGTCTCGCCCGAGACCACGACGTACTTCTTAACCTTCAGGTAGATGCCCTCGCCGATGCCCTTGACGTTGAGGATTTCGGCAGGGGCCTTGAACGGCTGCTTCTCGCGGTGCTCGACGATGAGCCGCGCGGTCTTGCGCCCGATCCCCGGCAACAGCTCGAGCTGCTTGGCGGTCGCCGTGTTGATGTTGATGACCCCCGAGACCTCCCGCGGGGTGCGGTTGATGGTGCGCTTCGCCGCCATCGCCGAGGTCGAGATCGCCGCCACCGCCACCACCACGAGCACCTTCATCATCGACTTGAACATAGCTCCGCTCCCTCTGCGGTCGCCTTGACCGCCCCTGGGCCATCCGCCCATCGGATGGACCTCAGCCTGCCCCCAAAGACCCCATGTCTCCGGGCTGGCTCGACCTCGTGGCGAATGCGGAGAGTTATGGCTTTCGCTGCCTTTGAGCTCTCTGCGCCCGCCGCCTTCCTGCGCTGCTTCTCGAGGCCGGCCAGACGTCGCGCTGTAAGAGCAACGGCCGTGCCCGCCCTCGCGCAGAGGGAAGGGCGCGAGCAGGGCTGCGCGCCTGTGGCACGGGGCGATATGCGGGTGTGTCGAGGTGGGACAAGGTGGGCTTTGTGGGGCGAGCCCGGCGTCCGCGGAGAGGTCGGCCACTCGATTTGGAAGCCGGAGGGAACCGGCGGAAGGCCGCGCCGGCGAGGTCCGGCTCAGCGGCCGCTCGCGTCGCGGAGCTGGGGTCTCTCGCCCTCTTTGCTGGCGCTCGGCTACGCACCGATCGCGCTCGCGCCCCCCGAGCCGAGGTGCATACGCGCCGGCAGGCTTGCGGCTACGGCCGAGATGCGACAGTCGGGGCGAGGGCACGTCGGCCGCCGACCCGCTGTGATCGAGGTTCATCGCGCGGCGCACGATTCCGGAGCGCCGGCCTTCATGCCGGCCGCAGGTTTCCTCGAATCCACCGCGGATTGCTCGATCCCTCGACGGGCGCATTGCGGATGCGCCCCTGCCGACCTGGGACGGGCCCATTGCGGATACGCCCCGCCCAGCGCGCGAACGATCGCTTGGTCGCGGGCGAGGCCCCGGCGGTGCCGAAGAAGGAAGAGATGCCGAGCGAGCTTCGCCGGGGAGGTTCTACGGCCCCAGTAGCGCTTCGCCGAACCTCCGCTGCATCTCGGTGCGCATGAAGCGCTCGATCTCGTGGGCGGTGTTGAGCTTCAACGCCTGCTCGAGCAGCTCGCGGCCGTCGGCGGCCGAAGAGTTGCGGATGACGCGCTTCACCACCGGGATCTGCGAGCCGACCATCGACAGCTCGTCCAGGCCGAAGCCGAGCAACACCAGCGCGTAGGCCGGGTCGCCGGCCATCTCCCCGCACATCGCCACCGGAATGCCCGCCGCGTGCGCCGAGTCGACCACGAACCTGACCATCCTCAGGATCGAGATGTGGAGCGGCCGATAGAGGTAGGCGACCTCGCGGTTCTGGCGGTCTATCGCCAGCGTGTACTGGATGAGGTCGTTGGTGCCGATGGAGAAGAAGTCGCACTCCATGGCGAGCTTGTCGGCCATGCCCGCGGCCGCAGGGGTCTCGATCATCACCCCCACCGGGATCTTCGGGGCGAACGGCTGGCCGGCGCGGGTGAGCTCTTCCTTGGCGTACTCGAGCACCGCCTTGGCTTCGCGCAGCTCGGTCAGCGCGCTGATCATCGGGAGCATGATCCGCACGTTGCCGTGCACGCTCGCCCGAAGGATGCCGCGAAGCTGCGTCAGGAACAGGTCGCGGTGCTTCAGGCAGTAGCGCACGGCCCGCAGACCGAGCGCGGGGTTCGCCTCGCGGTCTCGCCTCTTGCCGCCGGAGGCGCGCGGGACCTTGTCGGCGCCCAGATCGAGCGTGCGAATGGTCACCGGGCGCCCTCCCATGCCCTCGATGACCGAGCGATAGGCCATGTAGTGCTCTTCCTCGGTCGGCGGGCCCTCGCGCTCGAGGTAGAGGAACTCGGTGCGGTAGAGGCCCACGCCCTCGGCCCCGTGCGCGAGCAGCGACGGGACCTGCTCGGCGAACTCGATGTTGCCCATCAGCCCGATTCGCACCTGGTCGACGGTGAGCGCCGGCAGGTCACGAATGCGCAGCATCGCCTGCTCGGTGACGAGGTGCCGGCGCATCGCCTCCTGGAAGAGCCGCACCTGCTCTTCGTTGGGGTTGACGATCACCTGGCCCTGGTGGCCGTCGATGGCGATGAGGTCACCTCGCTTGATCGCCTCGCTGGCGCGCGCGGCGCCGACCACGCCGGGGATCTCGCGGGCGCGCGCGAGGATGGCCATGTGCGAGGTCTGGGCGCCCATGTCGGTCACGAAACCGGCCACCTGCCCGCGGCGCATCAACACCGTGGCGTCGGCCGGGCTCAGGTCGTGAGCGACGATGATGCACCCGGGCGGAATGGCGTCGCCCTCCGGGTCTACGTCGACCACCTGGCCCAGGAGGTTGCGCAGGACGCGGTCGCCGACGAACTCGATGTCGGCCCGCCGCTCGCGGAAGTAGTCGTCCTCGATGTCCTCGAAGGCGGTCTTGAGCTTCTTGACCACCCGGCGCACGGCCCACTCGGCGTTGACGAGCTCCTCGCTGATGATGCGGAAGGCCTCCTCGACGAACAGCGGGTCCTTGAGCATCAGCATGTGCGCTTCAAGGATGAGCGCGTGCTCGCTCGACTCGGGCACCTTCGCCTTGATTTCGTTGAGCTGCAGGTAGGAGAGCTCGAGCGCGGTCCTCAGCCGCACGTGCTCGGCCTGGACCTCCTCGGGGCCCGGCAGGCGGTACTTGGGCAGGCTGACCCGCGAGCGCTCGATGGTGTAGGCGCGCCCGAGGGCGACGCCCGGGGAGGCGCCGATGCCGTTGATGGTGAGTGCCGAGGCTCTCGACATGCTTGCTGCTTTCTTACTCGCTCGCCGTGCCGCCCGGGGGCGCCGGGCCGAAGCTCAATCCGCTCGAGTCGGAGCCCGGCCCTCGCGGCGAACGCCGAGCTGCCGGCCGCCGGCGGCAGCGGCGACACACCTGAGCGCGCTCTCGCCGGTCCGGCGATCCGAGTCGCCGGGCTTTGCCGGCCGCGCGAGGCCCTGAGTCTCGAGCTGCGCCACGCTAGGTCCCCTCGCCGAAGCCGCTGTCGATGAGCTCGCCCAGGGCCTTGAGCGCGGGCTCGGCGTCCTCGCCCTCGGTGCGCACGAGGATCGTCGAGCCGCGGGTCGCGGCGAGCATCAGAACGCCCATGATGCTCTTGCCGTTGACCTGCTGATCGTCCTTCTCGAGGTAGACGTCGCAGCGAAACCGGTTGGCCAGCTTCACGAGCTGGGCGGCGGCGCGGGCGTGCAGCCCCAATGCGTTGACTATCGTGAAGCTTCCGCGCGCGCTCAGTGCCACCGAGCTCCTCCTTGGGAGTTCATCATCCTTTTCCCCATTCTGTCAGAAGACCAGTCCTATGAAGAGCGCCAAGGCTGCCGCGCCGTAGGCGAGCGCGTAGGGCGAGGCGCCCTTTGCCAACAACACGTAGGCGGCCGCGAAAAGGCCCCACGCGCCGAGTACCGCCCAGGCCCCGTGGGCCCGGGGAAACGACAGCGAGGCGAGCCCCGCGACCGCGCCGGCGCTCGCGGCGGCCAGGCCCCTGAGCCGCTCGCCGAAGAAGGGCAGCCTCGAAGCGGCGATCGCCGAGACGACCTCGTCGCCCATCCGGTGCCCGGCGACAAAGAAGCGCGCCCGGAGCGCGAGGTGCACCGCGTTGTAGCCGACGAGGTAGACCACCGCCCCCCACAGCCCGACCACCAGCGACATCAGCGCGGCGAAGGCCCCGGCGGCCGGCCGCAGCGAGAACCAGAAGAACCCGTCCCCGAGCGCGGCGAGCGGGCCCATCAGCGACTGCTTGAAGAGGTTGACCGCCTCGGGCGGCTCCTCGCCGCGGGCGATGCGCTCCTCGTGGTAGATGGCGCCGCCGACGATGGCCGCCGCGGCGTAGGGATGGGTGTTGAAACAGCACAGGTGACGCTCGGTCGCCTCCTGCAGCCGGTCGGGATCGGGGTAGAGCTCGGCGAGCGCGGGATAGAGGGCGTAGGCGAAGCCGATGTTCTGCATGCCCTTCGGGTTCCAGGCCGCCTGCAGGAAGAGCGAGCGCCAGAAAACGCGCCACAGCGTGAATGTTCCCACGGTCGGCGGCGGGCTCCTGGCCTCGGTCATCTGTGCTCCGGCCTCCACGCTCGGCTCAGAAGGCAAAGGTGCGAACCGCCTGCGCTCCGGCGGCGACCAGCGCGGCGGCCGCCGCGTAAGCCCCGGCGTGCAGCGTGCGGATGGAGCACAGGGCCGTCGCCGCCGCGACCATCAAGAACGCGCCCCAGACGACCGCGAGCGCCCGCGGCAGGGCGGGCGGGCTCTCGGCGAAGAACGGGGGCAGGGCGAAGGCGCCGACGAGCGAGCCTCCGAGCGCCACTGCGCCGGTCGCCACGAAGGGCAGCCACAAGCCGAAGAGGTTGTAGCGCAGCCGCGCCCGGACCTTGCCGCGCCGCTGGGCGTGGGCGGCGGCCCAGCCGTTGAGGTGCTCGTTCAGCCTGTCTACCGACTTGCCGAGCTTGGCCATCGGCAGCGCGAGCAGCACCGAAACGGCGAGCGTGGCCTCGAGCGGCAGCGGCGCGCTCGAGGCGAGCGCGCCCGCGCAGCAGACCGCGCCCGAGGTGGTGAACAGGTCGTTGTCCGGCAGCGAGGCCCCGATGTTCACCGCTCCGAGGAAGAACAGCTCGAGCGCCGCGCCCAGGCCCAGCCCCTCGAGCGGGCGCCCGAGCGCCAGCCCGAGGAGCGTCCCGGCGACGAGCGGGCGCGAGAACATCGCCTGCAAGAACGCCTTGCGCTCGACGGAGAGCAGCCCTGCCACCAGGGCGGCCAGTAGGGAGAGGGAGGGCATCATGGCCGGCGCGACAGCTTACTCGAAAGGCAAGCTGGCGAGCAGGCGCCCGTCACACCTTGGGCTCGGTCGCGTGGGCACCGAGCCGGGCGAGGATTTCGGCGAGCGGCAGCGGGCGCTCCCGGGGAACGGCGCGGATTTCGATCTGCATGCCCCCGGCGGCCAGCTCCTCGAGGCTGGCGACCTCCTCCGGCGAGAGGAAGACCGACGGGGTCACCTGGGCGCGGCCAGGGGCGAAGTGGATGTTGCCCAGGTTGAGCGCCCGGCAGACGAGCCCGCGCCGGCGCGCGAGGAGCACGCCCGAGATGTCGCGCACGACGAGCAGGGTCGGCTCGGGCGAGCTCTCGAGGTCGGCGAAGTTGGTCTCGCGCAGCGGCTGAACGTCCACCCGGACGCGCCGCGGGACCGCCAGCCCCATCGCGGCGCGGGTGAGCGGATTGCTGGCCGCCTCGTCGTCGGCGACCAGAACGCGGCTGACCTTCAAGTAAGGCAGCCACGCCTCGATCACCTGGCCGTGGATCAGCCGGTTGTCGACCCGGACGAGCGAAATCATCGGCTCGCGCGGCCCCGGCTCAGGGACGGGCTCCTGCGCGCCGCGAGCTGCCGAGCAGGTCGGAGGCGAAGACGATGTTCTTCTGACCGTAGCCGGAGATGAGCTGGGCGATCTCCCACAGCGTCGCCTGCCCGTCGCGGGCGGTCGCCAGCTTGAGGAGCATCGGCAGGTTGACGCCGGTGACCACCTCGACGCGCCGCTCGTCGAGGAACGAGAGCGCGACGTTGGCCGGGGTGCCGCCGAACATGTCGGTCAGCACGAGCACCCCTTCGCCCGAGTCCACCTCGCCGATGGCCGCGGCCATCTTCTCGCGGATCTGCTCCGGGGTATCGCTCGGGGCGATGGTCACCGAGCGGGCGGCCTCGAGCGCGCCGACGATGTCCGCGGCGGTCGAAAGCATCTCCGGACCGAGATTGCCGTGCGTCACCAAGACGACCCCGACCATGCTCGCCTCCTGTTGCCGTGGCCCGAAGGGCCTCATTGAGCATCGGACTGCCCGGCGGCCTCTCCGCCGCGGGAGTTATAGTGCGTCGGGCCGCCTCTGACCATCCCCAACGGGTGATCGGGGACGGCTACTCCTTCTCCGAGTCGCGGTCGAAGACGTGCACCGTGTGCGAGGCGGTCAGCCGCTCGGCGAGCGCGTGCGCGACGGCGACCGAGCGGTGCTTGCCCCCGGTGCAGCCGATGGCGACGGTCAGGTAGGCCTTGCCCTCGTGCTCGTAGTGCGGCAGCAGGAACTCGCACATGTCGGTCAGCTTGACGAGGAAGGTCTGGGTCTCCTCGCGCTCGAGGACGTACTTGGCGACCTGGGGCTCGCGCCCGGTGAAGCTCTTGAGCTCGGGGACAAAATAGGGATTGGGCAGGAAGCGCACGTCGAAGACGAGATCGGCCTGCGGAGGGATGCCGTATCGGTAGCCGAACGAGATCACCGAGAGGCTCGGCCCGCCCCGGCTCGAGGTCGAGAAGCGGCCCTGGATGATCCGCTTGAGCTCATGGACGGTCAGGTGGCTCGTGTCGATGATCTGGTCGGCGAGCCGCCGCAGGTCGGCGAGCCGCTCGCGCTCGAGCTTCAAGCCGGCCGGGACGGTGCCCTCGGGGGCGAGCGGGTGGCGGCGGCGCGTCTCGGAGAAGCGGCGGATGAGCACCTCGTCGGACGAGTCGAGGAAGACCACCTCTATCGACTCGCCCGAGCGGCGCGCCTCGTCGATGAAGCGCGGCGCCTCACCGAGGAAGCGCCCCTCGCGCGCGTCGATGACGATGGCCAGCCGCTGGATCTCCGCGCCGGCAGCGGCCGCGAGCTCGGTCATCTTCGGCAGCAGGACGACCGGCAGGTTGTCGATGCAAAAATAGCCGAGGTCCTCGAGGGCGCGGGTGGCGGTCGACTTACCCGAGCCCGACATTCCGGTCAGAAGCACGATGCGCGAGCGCCCTTCACGGGAGCTCTGGTCGGCGATGCAGTTGCTCAAGGCTACTCCGGCTCCTCGCGGGGCACCTGGGCCCCGGTTCCCTCGGCTATCGCGCGGCTCAGCTGGTCCTGGAAGGCGCGGGCCGAATGGTGGCCCTGCAATTTGAGCAGGTGATTGCGCGCGGCCACCTCGATGATCGTGGTCACGTTGCGCCCCGGGCGCACCGGCACCACGAGCAGCGGCACCGGCACGTCGAGGACGTTGAAGGATCGCTCCTCGATTCCCAGTCGGTCGTACTCCTCCTCGGGGTGCCATTCGACCAGCTCGATGACGAGCTGGATCTTCTTGGTGTCGCGCACCGCGGCGACGCCGAAGAGGTCTTTGATGTTGATGATGCCCAGGCCGCGGATCTCCATGTGGTGCTTGATGATCGGCGAGCCCGAGCCGTAGACGGTGTCCCCGCTGCGCCACACCTCGACGATGTCGTCGGCGGCCAGGCGGTGGCCCCTCATCACCAGGTCGAGCGCGCACTCGCTCTTGCCAATGCCGCTCTTGCCGAGGATGAGGATGCCAACCCCGAAGACGTCGAGCAGCACGCCGTGAAGGCTGGTGCGCGGGGTGAGCCCGGCGTCGAGCATCTGCTGGACGCGCTGGATGAAGACGCGCGACAGCAGCGGGGTCTTGAGCAGCGGCACGCCCGCCGCGTTCGCCTCGTCGATCATGAAGGGCGGGACGTCGAGGTTCTTGGTGATGACGAGGCAGGCGATGTTCGACTTGAAGAAGTCGATGATCACCTCGCGCTGGCGCCTGGGCGCCAGGGTGGCGAGGTAGCTCATCTCGGTGTTGCCGAAGACCTGGACGCGCTCGGGGTGCAGGTGCTCGTAGAAGCCCGCGAGCGCGAGGCCCGGCTTCTGGACGCGGGTCGAGGAGATCGGGTGGTCGAGCCCTTCCTTGCCCGCCAGGAGCACCAGGCGCAAGTCGTAGGGGTTGGGGCCCAGCAGCGCGGCGACCGTGATCGTCTTCATCGGCTCCTGGAGAACGCGGCGGCCGCCCCTCGGGCTTCCCTGGCCGCGAAGGCGCCGGCTATGCCTTGGCGTCTTCGGTCGCGATGAGGTCGTAGACCGCCTTGGCGTCCGGAGCCTCGATTATCGCCTTGCGGAACGCCGCGTTCTTGAAAAGCCTGCTGATGCGCGCGAGGGCCTTGAGGTGGATTCCGGCCGAGTTCTCGGGCGCGAGCAGGGCGAAGAACAGGTGTGTCGGCTTGCCATCGATGGCGTCGAAGTCGATCCCCTCGCGCGAGACGCCGAAGGCTGCCACGAGCCCCGGCAACCCGATCAGCTTGCCGTGCGGGATGGCGACCCCTTCGCCGATGCCGGTCGAGGAGAGCCGCTCGCGTTCGAGGAGCACATCGACCAGACGCTCAGCCGGGATGCCTGGAACCTGCCGGGCGAGCGGACCGCACAACTCGGCCATCACGCCAGGCTTGTCGGTGGCCTGCAGCGAGCCGATGACCGAATCGGGGTGGAGGAACTCGGTGATCTTCATGCGCGCGCCGAATTACACCGGATTTCGAGGGGCGGTCAAGGCGAGGGGACCTCGCGCGCCGGGCGGGAGCGTCCGGCACACAGAAGGCCCGCGCGAACCCCTCGCGGCGCGGGCCGAGCGCGCCGAAAGCGAAGCGGCACGCCCGGCCGCGGAACCCGAGGCCCCAATCCGACGGCGCGGCCTGCGGCTCGGCGGCCGAATGCGCGGTGGAGGCGGGCCCGCGCCGGGCCAACCCCGGCGCGGACCGCTCGAGCTTCGGACCGCCGCTTAAGCGCGCAGGTCTTGGGCCTTCTTCGCCGGGTCGGCGGCCGCGGGGCTCGGGGCGACTTCGAGCAGCCCGAGGTGGCCGTCCTTGCGGTGGTACAGGACGTTGACGAGCCCGGACTTGGCGTTGGTGAAGACGAAGAAGTCCTGGTCGGCGAGCTCCATCTGCATCACCGCCTCGTCGACGCTCATCGTCTTGGCCATCACCTCGTCGCTGGTGACGATCTTCGGGCCCTCGGTCCACTCCTCGCCGGCCTCCTCGGGCTCCTCGGCGGGCATCTCGAGCACGTCGGAGCGGACCTTGAAGGCCGCGTCGGCCTCGGGGACGGCCCGGTGCTGGTTGGCGCGGATGCGGCCCTTGTAGCGCTTGAGCTGCTTCTCGATCTTGTCGATCGCCTCGTCGATGGACTTGTACATGTCCTCCGACTTGACCCGGCCGCGCAGCACGTACGGCCCGGCGTGGATCGTGATGTCCGCGTTGTGGAGGTAGCGCTCGAGCGAGAGCACCGCGTGGGTCTCGACGGCGCGATCGAAGTATTTTTCGATGTGCTCGACCCTGTCCTTCACATGGTTCTTCAGCGATTCGGTCGACTCGATTCCGCGGAAGGTGATGTTGACCTGCATGCCCTGTTCTCCACGATGGGGTTTGGCATTGCTGCGTGGTTGCCCCCGGCGCAAGAAGCGCGCCGCGGACGGCGGTGCTGCGACCTTCGGGTGACCTAGAAGAAGGCCCACCTCCTTGCCTGATGCCCGGGCAGCCGGGCGGGTTGAGGAGTCGATGGCCCGTGGGAGAGCGGGCGGGCCGGCGAGGGAAACAGCGCGCCCGGGTGAAAATTCCCGAGGCGGGTGGCCCTGCCGGCGGGAGCCGGCGCCGTTTGGGTCCGAGGGGTGTTGCCCGCGAGCGGGTAGGGCATACAGAGCCTGAGGCCTGCTGAGGCCGAGGTCGATCGACGATTCGACCGCACCGTTGCGCCCATTATCTAACAGGCATCGAAGGGCTGCCCGACTGTCGACTTCTCATCCGGTTCTCGACCCTCGCTAGAGATAGCTCTTGCGTTTGGACGACGGCAGGATGCCGAGCACGTCGCGGTACTTGGCGACGGTGCGGCGGGCGATCTCGATGCCCTGGGAGCGCAGGATCTCGACGATCTTCTGGTCGCTGTAGGGGCTCTTCGGGTCCTCGCCGGCCACGATCTGCTTGATGTGGCTCTTGACCGCTTCGCTGGCGATCTCGTCGCCGCCGGTCTTGGCGATGGAGGAGTTGAAGAAGAATTTAAGCTCGTAGATGCCCTGCGGGGTGTGGACGTACTTGTTGGTGGTCACGCGCGAGACGGTCGACTCGTGCATGCCGATGTCCTCGGCCACGTCGCGCAGGATGAGCGGCTTGAGGTGCGAGATGCCCTTGTCGAGGAAGTCGCGCTGGAACTTGACGATCGACTCGGTGACCTTGTGGATGGTGCGCTGGCGCTGGTGGATCGACCGGATGAGCCACTGGGCGCTGCGCAGCTTCTCGATGATGAACTCCTTGGCCTTGCCGCCGGCCATCCCCGCGCGCAGCGCGTTGCGGTAGGTCGCGCTTATCCGCAGCTTCGACAGCCCGTCGTCGTTGAGGACGGTCATGTACTTGTCGCCGACCTTGTGGACGTAGACGTCCGGGGTGATGTACTGCGGCTCCTCGCCCGCGAAGTTGCGGCCCGGCTTGGGCTCCATGTTGGAGATGATGCGCACCGCGGCGATCACCTCCTCGAGCGGCAGGCCCAGCTCCTTGGCTATGGCCGGCAGGTTGTGCGACTCGAGCTGCTTGAGGTGGCGCTTGATGATGATGCCGACCAGGCCATCCTCGACGCCGAGGTGGCGGGCCTGGATGAGCAGGCACTCCTGCAGGTCGCGGGCGGCGATGCCGACCGGGTCGAGCTCCTGGATGCGACGCAGCACCCGCTCGGCGCAGGTGATGCTCACGCCCGCCTCCTGGGCGACGCGGATGGTGGGGTCGCCCTCGTAGCCCTCGATCCGGAAGTACCCGTCGTCGTCGATGCTGCCGAGGATGAGCGCGGCGACCCGCTCCTCACCCTCGGTGAGGCGGATGAGGCCCACCTGCCAGGCGAGGTGGTCGACCAGGGTGGTGCGCCGGGTGAGCGTCGCCTCGAACGAGGGCAGATCGTCGGAGTTGCTCTCCTTGCCCGAGGGAGCGGTCTGGCCGAGGGTCTGGTAGCTCTCGAGGTACTGCTCCCAGTCGATGTCCTTGTTCTCGCCGTCGTCGCCCTTGACCTCTTCGGTCTTCTGGCTCTCGGGCAGCTCGGGCGCGGGCAGCGCCTCGGCCTCGAGCGAGGCCTCGCCGATCTCCTTCTCGTCGATGGTCGGCTCGTCGCCTTCGCAGTCCTCGAGCAGAGGGTTCTGCTCCATCTCCTCGCGCACCAGGTCGACGAGCTCCATGCGGGAGAGCTGCAGGAGCTTGATCGCCTGTTGCAGCTGGGGCGTCATCACCAGCTGCTGCGAGAGCTTCATCTGCTGCTTGAGTTCAAGGCTCATGCTCTTGCCGCTCCTAATCCTAGCAGAACCGCCGGGCCTGCCCAGCCTGGCCTGCGCGAGTCACTGTGCCGGGGCCGCGGGAGCGTCGTCGAGCCTGAAACGCTCGCCGAGGTAGACCGCGCGGGCGCGCGGGCTCGCCGAGATCTGGGCGGGCGTGCCCTCCTCGAGGATCTCGCCCTGCGCGATGATGTAGGCCCGGTCGCAGATCTGCAGCGTGTCGCGCACGTTGTGGTCGGTGATGAGGACGCCGATCCCTCGCGCCTTGAGCGCCTCGATCTGGCGCTGGATCTCGCCGACGGCGATGGGGTCGACCCCGGCGAACGGCTCGTCGAAGAGGATGAAGGCGGGGTTGCGGATGAGCGAGCGGGCGATCTCGGCGCGCCGCCGCTCGCCGCCCGAGAGCGTCTCGCCGAAGCTGTCGGCGACGTGCGTGAGCCGAAACTCCTCGAGCAGCGCCTGGGCGCGCCGCTCGCGCTCGGACCGGTCGAGCTTGAGCGTCTCGAGGATGGCGAGGAAGTTGTCGCGCACGCTCAGCTTGCGAAAGATCGACGCTTCCTGCGGCAGGTAGCCGATGCCCGCGCGGGCCCGGCGGTGCATGGGCATCCGCGTCAGCTCGATGTCGTCGAGCCGGATCTCGCCCGCCTCCGGGCGGACGAGCCCGACCACCATGTTGAAGCTGGTGGTCTTGCCCGCGCCGTTCGGACCGAGCAGCCCGACGACCTCGCCGCGCTCGATGCGCAGCGAGACGCCGTTGACCACCCGCCGCACGCGCCGGTTCCAGGCTTGCCAGGCCGGCGCGACCCGGTAGCTCTTGACGAGCCCGCGGGCGGTCAGGAGCCTGGGCGAGCGCTCGGCCGAGGCAGGCAGGCTCGAGGTCACTTCGGGCGCCCTCCTGCTCCGTCGCCAAGCGCCGGGCCAGTCTTCGAGGTCTCGAGGATCATCTCGACGTCCTCGACGAGGATCCGGTCCTCTTCGACGAGGAAGACGACCTTGCGGCCCTTCATCGTGCTCTCGCCCTCGCGGGCGCGCGGCGAGCCGGTGACGGTGAGCACCGAGCGCTCGTTGTCGAAGACGGCGACCTCGCCCCACGCCTCGCGCTCGGGCCGGTCGGGCGTGGCCGGGCGCTGGATCATGTGCGCGTTGCCCTGGCAGGTCACGGTGCGAACCTGCTTGGAGTCGTCGAGCTGCGCGGTCAGCCGGTCGCAGGTCACCCGCATGCCTTCGCGCTCGACGACGACGTCGCCACTCCAGACCGCGGTCTGGGAGGTCGGGCTCACCTCGAAGCTCTTCGAGGTGATGTTGACCGGCCGCAGCGGGCTGCTGGTCTTCTTGGGCTCGCGCTGGATGCGCGAGGGCTTGCGCCTCTTGGCGGTCGGGGCCGCCGCCTCGGCGCCCGGACCGCGCACGGCCGGCAGCGCGAGCGAGAGTGCTGCGATGGCGAAGAGCGCTTTCATGGCATCCCTCTCATGTCCTCGAGCGTGCTGGTGACCGGACCGTGGAAGACGAGCGTGCGCGAGCCGCCGAGCTCGAGCGCGAACCCTCCCGATGCCTGGGAACGAAAGCCCGCGCCGGTAACTTCCACGGGGTCGGTAGCGGTCGCCAGCCTGGTGTTCCCGTCGATGTGGCTCTTCGTCGTCCGCACGGTGGTGCCCTCGGCGTCGACGAGCAGCACCCCGTTCTCGGCGTCGGCCTGCTTGGTGCGGATGTTCCCGCTGGCCGTGCCGGCCTCGAGGATCATGTCGTTCTCGGACGGGCGCAGGAAGCGAAGCTTGACCCTGTTGGCGCCCAGGTCCCCGGTGTCACTGCGGAAGCTGGCCGAGCGGGCGTGCCCGACGGTCGTCAGCTCGCTGCCGCGGAAGAACTTGAACCCGACCCCCTGGAGCACGAGCTCGGGTGGCGCCTTGCCGGTGTCTGCCGGCGCCTGAGCCGTGCACCCGGCGAGCGCGAGCGCCAGCCCCAGGGCCGTCCAAGTTCTCGATTTCATGGCCATTATTGTCCGCATCAAAACTCGTGCCAAAGGCTAACAAAACGAGCTGCCGTCGTAAAGCCGCGAGCTGGGCGTTCGACGGCAGCGCCCCGGGGGCGCTTCACGCGAGGCTCGAATCGGAAGAAGGCCCCGTCGCCGAGCATGCTCAGGCTGGCGCCTGCCCGCCCTGGCGGCGAGCGGGCGTCGAGAGGGCGGCTGTTCTCGAATCGGCGGCGGGCGCACTGCCATGCGCCCCTACCGACCCTTCGGCGGCGAGAAGCCCCGCGTCTTCATGAGCTCGATCACCTGGCTCCATTTGCCCTGGGCCTTGAGGAGGAGCTCGACGATCTCGCGCACCGCCCCGTGGCCACCGGCCGCCCGAGCGACGTAGTGGACCGCCCGCCGTACCTCCGCGCAGGCATCGGCCGGGCAGGCGCTCAGGCCGGCGAGCGCGAGCGGTCCGAGATCGTTCAGGTCGTCGCCCACGTACGCTGTCTGCTCCGGGGCGAGCCCGGTGTCGGCGAGCAGCTCCTCGAACCCGGCGAGCTTGTCTTTCCTGCCCTGGAACACCGGGGAGATCCCGAGCTCCTCGCCGCGGACCTGCACGATCTGCGAGCGGCGTGCGGTGAGGATGGCGGCTCGCAGGCCGACCCGGCGCGCGAGCGTGAGCCCGTGTCCGTCGCGCACGTCGAAGCGCTTCATCGCCTCGCCGTCGTGGCCGTAGTACAGGCCTCCGTCGGTGAGCACCCCGTCTACGTCGAGCACCAGCAGCTCGACCTTCCGGGCGCGGGCGAGCAACTGCTTTTTCGAAAGCTTCACGGTCGCCTCACCTCGCGCCCAGCGCGCGCCTTATCGCCGTCACCTCGCCGAGCAGCAGGTCGAGCTCGGCGAAGTCGAGCGAATTGGGACCGTCGCACAGCGCCTTCGACGGGTCCTCGTGGACCTCGAGGAACAGCGCATCGACGCCCGCGGCCACCGCGGCCCGGGCGAGCGGGCGCACGAACTCGCGCTGGCCTCCGGTCGTGCCGTCGGCCGCGCTCGGCAGCTGCACGCTGTGCGTCGCGTCGAAACAGACCGGCACGCCGAGCCCGCGCATGATGGCGAGCGAGCGCATGTCGACGACGAGGTTGTTGTACCCGAAGGTCGCCCCGCGCTCGGTCAGCAGCACGTTCGAGTTGCCGCTCTCGCGCAGCTTGCCCAGCGCGTGCCGCATGTCGCGCGGCGCCACGAACTGGCCCTTCTTCACGTTGACCGCCCGCCCGGTCTTCGCGCAGGCGACCAGCAGGTCGGTCTGCCGGCACAGGAAGGCCGGGACCTGCAGCACGTCGGCCACCTCGGCCGCCCGGGCGCTCTGCGCCGGCTCGTGGACGTCGGTGAGCACCGGGAGCCCCGTCTCGCGCTTGACCTTGGCGAGCACCCTCAAGCCCTCCTCGAGCCCCGGGCCGCGGAAGCTCGAGAGCGAGGTGCGGTTTGCCTTGTCGAAGCTGCACTTGAAGACGAGCGGAAGGCCGTGCTTGCCCGCCAGCTCCTTCACCGTGCGGGCAGCGCGCAGGGTGAGCTCTTCGCTCTCGATGACGTCCGGGCCGCACAGCAGCAGCAGCGGCTGGCCGTCGCCGACTTCGTAGGGGCCGATTCGCGTGTTGATCATGCGGCGCAGATTAGCCCAGCCGGCGCACGCGGTGCGCGATGCCGTGTCCGCGCCGAACGTGCTAGGGTGACGGCCATTTTGGTGGGGAAGAGGCATTGGCATGGTTTTCGGTTGGCTGTTCGGCGAGAAGAAGAGGCAAGAAACGAACGCGACGGACGTGAGAGCGCTTCAGGCGCAAGCTGACGAGGCGACCAACGCGCGCGACGTGGAGCGCGGCGAGTCGTTGTGCCGCGAGCTCGTGCGGCTCGCGCCCGACAACGCGGACGCCTGGAACATGCTGGGCGTCAACCTCATCCGCCGCAACGTCGCCGATCCGCAGACGCGCGCCGAGGCGGTCATCACCTGGATGCGCGCGCTCGCGCTGCGCCCCGGGGACTCGCGCGCCGCCGATCATCTCCAGGCCGAGCTTCAGTTCCCGGACGAGATCATCCCCTGCCTCATCGAAAGGCTCGAGACGCCTGCGCCCGGCTGCGACGACGCGGCCGCGGTGCTCGCGCAGATCGGCGCCAGGGCGAAGCCGGCCCTCTCCGATGCCGCCAAGCGACCGGGGCTGCTCGCCGAGCGCGCCCGCTCGCTGCTGTCGACGCTGGGCTGAGCGCCCAGCCGCTCGCGAATCCTGTCGCCGGAGCGCGAGCTCGCGTCTCGACGGCGCCGCGCTCCCGCGGCGCGTCCCGAGCGCGCAGCTCGGATCCGGCCGGCTGCCCTCTCCTGACAAGGTCCTCGCCCTTGGCGGGCCTGCGAGGCGCCTGGCACCTCGCTGCCGACGGCCTCGGACGCCCCGCCGAGCCTCGGCCGCCTAATGTTTCGCCTGCCACCGGCTAAGATCCGCGGGCTCGTTTCTGTTGTATGAGCGGAGAGAGCGGAGAGGCCAGGTGGAGCTGCTTTCACGGCGCGTGCTGTTGGTTACGGGAAAGGGTGGGGTCGGCAAGACGACCCTCACCGCGGCGATCGCGCGCCTGCTCGCCTACGGCGGCAAGCGCGTGCTCGTCGCCGAAGTCGCCTCCGAGGCGGGCGAGCCCTCGGCGCTCGCCGATGCGCTCGGCGCTCCGTGCTCGGGCGAGCGGCCCGTCGAGATCGAGCGCGGCATCCGCGCCGTCCGCATGACTCCCACCGCCGGGCACCGCCGCTTCCTGCACGACACGCTGCGCGTGCGGCTGCTCGCCGAGGCCGCGATGCGAGCGCACGCCATCCGCCGCTTCCTTACCGCGGCCCCGGCGTTCTCCGAGCTGGGCGTGCTCTATCGCTTGCTCGATCTGCTGCGCCAGAAGCGGCACGACGGCAGCCCGGAGTTCGAGGCCATCGTCGTCGATACGCCGGCGACCGGCCACGCGCTCGCCATCGCCGAGCTTCCCGAGGTGCTGCTCAAGATCGTTCCCGGCGGTCCCATCGGCTCGGCCGTTCGCGAGGGGCTGTCGTTGATGACCGACGCTCGCCACACCGGGGCCATCGTCGTCACCCTGCCCGAGACCTTGCCGGTCACCGAGGCCGTCGAGCTCATCTCCGGCTTGAAGAAGAACAAGGTTCCGCTCACCGGCCTCGTGGTCAACCGCATGCCGCAGGACCCCTTCACCGAGGTCGAGCGCGGCCACGCCGAGCGCATCAACGCGGCCGAAGGGCCGCTGTTCGGCGCGCGGGCGATGCGCCGGCTCGAGCGGGCGCGCGCCGCCTACCAGCGGTTGCGGACCGAGATCGACCTCCCCATGGCCGTCGTCCCGGACCTCGCCGCCGCGGGCCCAGGGCTGACCGAGACCATCGCCCAGACCTTCCGCCGCGCCGAGGCTCGCCAGGAGGTGGCGAATGAGTGATGCTCGCCCCGTGTCGTCGGAGCGCCTCGCATCGCTGGTCTGCCAGAAGAGGATCCTCGTCTGCTGTGGTGCGGGCGGGGTCGGCAAGACCACGACCGCGGCCGCGCTCGGACTGGCCGGGGCGCGCGCCGGGCGGCGGGTCCTCGTGCTCACCATCGATCCGGCTCGCCGGCTCGCCGAGGCGATGGGCATCCCCGAGGCCGGGACGCGCCCCTCGCCGGTCCCGCGCGACAGGCTCGAGGAGGCGGGCGTCGGCCCCGAAGGCTCGCTCGACGCCTGGATGCTCAACCCGGCCGTCGTCTTCGAGGGCATGGTGCGCCGCCTGGCGCCCGACGAGCAGCGCGCCCGCGCCATCCTCGACAACCGGATCTACCGGCAGATCTCGCAGATGGTCGCCGGGATGCAGGAGTACACGGCCGCAGAGGCCGTCTACGACCTCGCCACCGGGGGCGACTACGACCTGGTCGTGCTCGACACTCCGCCCTCGCGCAACGCGCTCGAGTTCCTCGAGGCGCCCGGCCGGCTGACGCGCTTTCTCGACGAGCGCATCGTCAGCTTCTTCCTGCCCGACGGCGCGCGGCGAACCGGGCGCTTCTGGCGCAAGGCGGCCGAGCTCATCAACACTGTCTTCGCGCGCGTCTTCGGCCAGAGCTTCTACGACGAGCTGCTGCAGTTCATGGGCGCCTTCTCCGGGATGTTCGCCGCGATGCGCCTGCACGCCGACGGGGTGAAGGCCATGCTCGGCTCGGACGCGGCCGCCTTCCTCATCGTGACCAGCCCTGAGCAGGCCGCGCTCTCCGAGGCGGCCTACATGCGCGACCGGATCCTGGAGATGGACCTGCCGTTCGCCGGGTATGTGCTCAACCGCAGCTACGCCTGCACCGACGGCCTGCGCGATCCCGAAGCGGTCGCGCTGCCTCCCGATGCGCCCGAGAGCGCGCGGAGCGCCCTCGAGAAGCTCGTCCGGCTCGCACAGGACGAGTACGCGCGCGTCGAGCGCGACCGTGGGCTGCTCGAGCGGTTGGCGAAGCTCGCCCCGAGCGGCGCGGTCGCGGTGGCCGCGCCTCACCTTGGCGAGTCGATAGAGGATCTGAAGGGCTTGATGCAGCTTGCGAGCGGGCTCACCGAGGGCAGTGGGGGGGGATAGGGCGGGGAATAGGCGACAGTCGAGAGTCGAGAGTATGGTTGGCGCTTCGCGTGATGCCAGGGCGCTCGCTCGAAGCGGCTCCCCGGGGTGTTCGTGCGCCGGGTGCTCCGCGGCAGGAGTCCCTGTCCGACGGCTCGCCCGGGCGAGCCCTGCCCGGCGAGACGCGCGCGCGCGCGCCGGCGGCGCGTGGAGCGGCTCTTCAGCGCTGCGCGCTCCAGTCGAGCACCTCGAACGAGCGGCCGTCCACCGCGGCGTGAATCCGCAGCGCGTCGTTGCCGCAGGAGAACTCGAGCATCTCTTCGCCCGGGGTCAGGTCCCACGCGATAGAGCAGTTGCCCGGCTTGATGCCGTTGGCGAGGATCAGGGCGCGGATCTCGGACACCTGCCAGAGCGCGCGAAAGCCCTCGACGAAATAGGCGGGGCGGCCAGGCCTGGGGAAGTAGGCGAAGAACACCCCCGGCGTGCGCGCCGCGACGATCCGCACGTTGACCGCGCGCCCGCTCGCCTGCGCGTCGAACTGCGGCTCGCGCGCCTGCGCGCCCATCGTGAGCCGCCACCGCGCCACCGTCTCGTCCAGCGCGTCGCCCACCGCCTGCTCGCTCGGGTACGCGTCGCCGAGCCGCCACAGCAGCACCTGGTCGGTCAGGACGAGCCAGACCTCGGGGTCGAAGAGCACCACCGTCGTCGCCTTGCGGCCCTCGCGCGCGATGCACTCGGCGGTGTGCGGCACCCGCGAGATGAACCAGTTCGCCTCGTGGTAGGCCATCTCGCGCGAGGTGTGGCCCGAGCCGGTGTACTGCAGGTAGACGCCGCTGGTCCGGTTGAGCTTGTTGCGCACGTTGGCGCGGGCCGCCGCGCAGTAGGCGTCGTTGGTCAGGTCGCCCTCGATCTCGGCGGTGCGCACGCCGGTGTCGGCGATGAGCGCCGGGTCGAGGATCGGGCTGCCGTGCGTCTCGATGCCCAGCTCGCTCACGCTCCAGCCGGCCTCGAGCAGGTCGCGGATGACTTGCACGCCCACCGCCTGCTCGTCCTCGGAGTTGTGCGACTCGCCGAGCAGCAGGCCGACCTGTCGCGCGTCGGAGCGCAGGCTGGCGTCGAGGCGCTCGGCCAGCTCCGCCAGGGTAAAGGCCGGCTCGGACATCGCCCAGTCGTAGAGCTCGAAGTAGCGATCGAGCGGAAGATTGAGCGGCGGCATCCGCTGGTCGCGCTCGGCGGCGAGCACCTCGGGCTCGTAGCAGAAGCGCTCCCTGCAGACGCGCCCTTCGGGGCAGCCGCAGCGGCCGCAGTCGTAGACCGGCAGGCCCGACGCTGGGCAGTACCAGGGCTTCTGCGCCGAGCAGGCAGCGGGCGCGCCCGCGGGGCAGTCGAGCAGCCACGGATCGACACAGCGCATCGCGGCCGGGTCGCACGCGCCTTCGGGACAGCCGGCGTCGAGGCAGCACGTCTCGCTCGTCTCTCCCTGGTCGACGACGCCGTTGCCGCAGGGGTCGCAGCCCGAGGTGTCGAACGAGGCGCAGTCGGGCGCGCACGCGAGCTCGCCGCCGGCGAACCCCAGCCCTTCGCAGGTCTCGCCGCCGAGATCCTCGCCGTCGCAAACCTCGCCAGCGCGCCGGAAGCCGTCGCCGCAACAGTAGCGGGTGTCAAAGCCCGTGCAGTCGCCGCGGCAGCGCAGCTCGCCGCTGGCGAAGCCGAGCCCCGCGCAGCTCTGGCCGTTCAGGTCGGCGCCGTCGCAGACCTCGGCGCCCTCGCGCACGCCGTCCCCGCAGTGCGGCGGCTCTTCGACAGGCGCGCAGCCCGAGGTGTCAAAGCCGCTGCAGTCGGGCTTGCAGGCGAGCGCGCCGCCGGCGAAGCCCTGCGCCTCGCAGCGCGCGCCGCCGAGCTCGGTCCCGTCGCAGGCCTCGTCGCCGTTGATGGCGCCGTCGCCGCAGGCCGGCTCGACAACCGGCGGCACCTTCTCGTCGGGCATCGTGGGCGTGTCGCTGCAGCCGGCCAGGGTGACGCAGGCGGCGAGGAGGGCGGCGATGGCGGCAGGCGGCCGCGGCGTCGGGCGCGAAGGACGGGTGGGGCCGGTCATGTCGTCTCCTTGTCGAGGCAGGCCTTCGCCGCGCGCGACGGCGCGGAGCGCGTGGCCGGAGCAAGGAGGAGGGTCGAAGGTGGAGGGCTGCGCCTCGCCGGTGTCACGGGCAGGCGATCGCCATTTTCGCCGATTTTCGAGGAGGCGGCTGGGTCTCGGCGCTGCCGCCCGCCGGTGCGCGCCCTGCTTCCCGCGCGCCGAAGACCCTGGTGCGCGCGACCCGCAGCTCGGTTCGGGCCGAAGAGCCGCTGACTGTTGTCTGAACGGAGGAGCGCCTCTCGCTTGCCGGCGGCAAGGCTCCGCCGAAGAGCTGTCACCAGGCGCTCGGCAGGCTTCTGCAGGGCTGAGCTAGCCGACGCGGCTGCATCGGCGGATTTGGCCTGCGGTGGCGGCCGCTGCTCAAAGCAGGTTTCAGACGGCGCGGAGCACCTGCGCAACCTCGCCTCGGCGAAGCGGTGGAGGCCCGTCGGGCGCCTCCGCGCTGTGAAGGTCCTTCCCGGCAACGTCGCGTCGGCCAACGCGCTCGACTTCAAGACCGAGAAGGGCACGGTTTCGCTCGTCTGCAGCCGTGAGTCCGACGTCGAGGGCCATCCTCTGATCTGTGGCACCGAGCTTCGCCACCAGAAGCGCCGGCTGGCGTTCTGGAGGGATCGGGTTCACCACACTGCCAGTCTGACGGTGGGCGATGGGCGGGTCGAGCTCGGTGACGGGATTCTCTCGCTCGATAAGCCGTCATGGGCGCTCGCCGGGTCGGCCGAGTAGGGCAGGGGGCGGCGTTCGGACCCGGCGAGCGCGTAGCGCACGGGCAGGCCAGGCAGCGTTCGATCGCATGCCCCGGTTCATCAAGCACGCCAGATGGCGTGTGGCGGAGCTGGAGTTCCGCCGTCCATCCTTCCGCGCACGCGGCCTCTCGTGCCGATACCCCTGTCATTCCCGCGAGCCGCGGCTTTGCCGGGCCGTGAAGCCGTTGTCTAAGAATGGCGGCCGTTCGCCTGGTTGCCGTTCGAGAGGGCCACTCGAAGGCGGAAGTCCGAAGACCCTCACTTGCCACCGAAGGAGTGATGCCCGATGCGCGCGGCCGTACGTCTCTATTGCTTGCTGGCGCTGCTCGGGATCGCTTTCGCCTGCCAGAGCTACGAGCCCGAGTCGATGGGCACTCTGAAGGAGCCCATCCACTACGGGACCGAGGACTTCGAGCACGAGGCGGTCTGCTACATCGGCTGCGAAGTCAGCAACGGCTTCGGCTTTGTGCAGCGGCACGCTCATCGCGCCCAGGACGGTGCTCACGGCGGCGCACTGCTTCACCTCCAAGAATCTCGCCGACCCAAGAGCTGTGCTGTCGCCTTCGGTCTCGCGGAGCCCTTCGACGAGGTCATCGGAGCAGTCGCGATCCACCGCCATCCCGGATACGTGAGCGATTGGCATCGCGGCTTGCCCAAGGACGACATGGCGATCCTGCGGCTGGAGCATGCGCCCGAAGGCGTTGAGCCCATCCCCGCGCTTCCCGCGCGCATGGGCGGGATGCTCCAGCAGGGCGTGCACGTCGAAATCGTCGGCTACGGCACGACGGAGAGCGGCGGCTACGGGACTCGGCTGCACACGACGGTCCCGGTGCTCGACGTGTGCAGCGACGATGCGGGTTGCCGCGGCAATTCGCCGTCCGAGTTGGGGCTCGCTCCCCACACCTTCTCCTACGACTGCACGGCGAGCAGCACCGACCACGGCGACAGCGGCGGAGCGGCGCTGCTGTTGGTCGAGGGCACCGAGTACGTCGTCGGCGTCACCTCGGCCGGCATCCTCAACCTCATCGGCGTATCGGCCAAGGTCGACGAGTACGAGGCGTTCTTGTCGAAGAAGTTCGGCGGCGACAAATGCGAGTCGGCGAGTGAGTGCGAGACGGGCATCTGCAGCCAAGGCGTGTGTTGTGAAACGGAGTGCGACGGGGTTTGCCGGGCTTGCAGCAGGGCGGCTGGCGCCAAGAAGGACGGCGTCTGCGGGCCGGCGACCGACGTCCCCTGCGACGACGGCGACCCGTGCACGGTGAACAACGTCTGCATGATCGGCGTATGTACCGGCGCGCCGAAGTGCGCATCGAGCGAGATCTGCAAGGCGGGCACCTGCGAGAGCAGGGGCTGCAGCAGCGCTGGCGGCGCGATGCCGCTCTGGCTCGCCGCGGCGGCGCTGGTCGGGGCCTTGCGGGCTCGCGCGGCGCGCGGGGCTTGAAGAGCGCTCGCTGAAAGTGACGGCCGCGCACGCATCGGCCCTCCAGGGTCGGGCAGGCGCCGAAGACGGAAAGAGCCGGCCATCAGGCCGGCTCTTTCGTCGTTGATCGCTGAGCGGACCGACTACCGAGCCGCGAGCTCGTACACCTTCTCGAGCGCCTGCTCGATCTTCGAGACATCCGGCCCGCCGGCTTGGGCCATGTCCGGCTTGCCACCGCCGCGCCCGCCGACCTCCTTGGCGATCTCGCGCACGACGTCGCCGGCCTTGATGCCCTTGGCGACCACGTCCGGAGTCGCCGCGACGAGCAGCACCGCCTTGCCGTCCTTCTCGCCGCCGAAGGCTACGAGCGCGGTCTTCAGCTTGTCGCGCAGCTTGTCGGCCAGGCCGCGGAAGGCCTCGACGTCCGCCGGGTCGATCCGGGCGGTGACCACCTTGATGCCGTTGACGTCGCGCGCCTTCTCGGCGAGGTCGCCCGCGCCCGAGGTCGAGCCCTGCTTCTTGATGCGGTCGAGCTCCTTCTCGAGCGCCTTGAGGTTGCCCTGCAGCTTCTCGAGCGCGGGCTCGACGGCGTCCGCCGAGGTGCGCAGCCGGTCGGCGACGCTGCACAGCGCGCGCCGCTGCTCCTGCACGCGGCGGATGGCCTCGCGGCCGGTGACCGCGAAGATGCGGCGCACGCCCGCGGCGAGCGACTCGTCACTGGCGATGATGAACGCGCCGATGTCGCCGGTGCGATCGACGTGCGTGCCGCCGCACAGCTCGAGCGAGGGGCCGAAGCGCACCATCCGCACCTTGGCGCCGTACTTCTCGCCGAAGAGCATGGTCGCCCCCGCGGCGCGCGCTTCCTCGATGGAGACGACCTTCAAGTCGCGCGAGAGGTTGGCGCGCACGAGGTCGTTCACCTTCTCTTCGATCTCGGCGATCTGCTCGGCCGTGAGCGCCGAGAAGTGCGTGTAGTCGAAGCGGAAGCCTTCGGAGCCAACCTTCGAGCCGGCCTGCTTGACGTGGTCGCCGAGCACCTCGCGCAGCACGTGGTGCAGCAGGTGCGTCGCCGAGTGGTTGAGCCGGATGGCCTGGCGGCGCTCGGCGTCGACCGCGAGCTTGGCGGGCTTGCCGGCTTCGATGGTGCCCTCGACGACCTTGCCGCGGTGCACGACGAGACCGCCGACCGGCTTGACCGTGTCGCTCACCTCGACGACCGCGCCCTGCGACTCAATGCGGCCGGCGTCGCCCATCTGGCCGCCGGACTCGCCGTAGAACGGCGTGCGGTCGCAGACGACCTCGACCTCGGCGCCCTTGTCCGCCCGCTCGATCTTCTTGCCGCCCTGGACGAGCGCGAGCACCTTCGCCTCGCCCTCGAGCGACTCGTAGCCGAGGAACTCGCTGTCGCCGAGCTCGCCGTGGAGCTGGTGGTAGACGTCGGCCACCGCCTTCTCGCCCGAGCCGCCGAACTCGCCGCCGCCTGCGCGCTTCTCCTCGAGCCACTTGCGGTAGCCCTCCTCGTCTACCGAGAAGTCGTTCTCGTTGGCGACGATGCGCGTCAGGTCCGGCGGGAAGCCGTGCGTGTCGTGCATGAAGAAGATGGTCTCGAAGGGGATGGCCCGCTCGCCCTTGTTGCCGAGCTCGATCATCGTCTCGGAGAGCATGCGCATGCCCTTGTCAAGCGTGCGGCGGAAGCCGATCTCCTCGTTGCGCGCGAACTCGACGATCGTCGCTCGGCTCGCCTCGAGCTCGGGATAGGCGGCCTTCATCAGGTCGATGACCCGCTCGGCGGTCTGGAAGAGGAACGGCTCGTTCAGACCCATGCGCGAGCCGTAGCGGATGGCGCGGCGCATGATCCTGCGCAGCACGTAGCCGCGGCCCTCGTTCGACGGCAGCACGCCGTCGGCGATGAGGAAGGCGGTCGAGCGCGAGTGGTCGGCGATGACGCGCATTGCGACGTCGTCGGGGCTCATGCTCGAGGCATAGCGCTTGCCCGACAGCACCTCGACCTTGGCGATGATGTCGCGCATCAGGTCGGTGTCGTAGTTCGAGTGGACGCCCTGCAGCACCGCGGCGATGCGCTCGAGCCCTGCGCCGGTGTCGATGGAGGGCTTGGGCAGCGGCGAGAGCGAGCCGTCCTTGGCCATGTCGAACTGCATGAAGACCAGGTTCCACAGCTCCATCCACGCGTCCTGGTCCGGGACGCTGTTTTCGAGGAAAAACCTGCGCCCGTGCTCATCGATGAAGGCGCGGTCGGACTCCTCGCCGCGATAGATGTGGATCTCGGAGCAGGGACCGCAGGGCCCGGTGTCGCCCATCTGCCAGAAGTTGTCCTTGCGGCCGAGGCGAAAGACGCGCTCGGGGCGCACGCCCTGCTCGAGCCAGTGGTGCGCGGCCTCGTCGTCGGCGGGGATGTTGCCCTCGCCCTCGAAGACGGTGACCACCAGGCGGTCCGGGTCGATGCCGAGCCAGTCGGGGCTCGTGACGAGCTCCCAGGCGAAGGCGATGGCGTCCTTCTTGAAGTAGTCGCCGAAGGAGAAGTTCCCGAGCATCTCGAAGAACGTGTGGTGGCGAGCCGTGAAGCCGACGTTCTCGAGGTCGTTGTGCTTGCCGCCGGCGCGCACGCACTTCTGCGAGCTGCAGGCGCGGGTGTAGTCGCGCTTCTCGCGGCCGGTGAAGACGTCCTTGAACTGGACCATGCCCGCGTTGGTGAACATGAGCGTGGGGTCGTTCTGTGGGACGAGCGGCGAGGAGGGGACCCGGCGGTGGCCCTTCGACTCGAAGAAGGTGAGGAAAAGCTCACGGATCTCGGCTGCGGTGCGTCTCTTCATAGTGGTCATCTCATCGCTGTGCCCCAGGGGCCCTTGGGAAAGCGGTCTCCGATAGCACGGGGGGCTCTTTGGAGTCGAGTTGTGAGTTCTGAGTCATGAGTCGCGAGTGCGGGGGCGAGAGCGGCGCCCTCTTCACTGAAACGCTCGCGGAAACGAAAAGCCCCGCCCTCTCGCGCGAGAGGGCGGGGCTGAATCGGGCGAGCGGCGCGGAGGCCGCTTCGTTGGTCAGCGGATGCGGATGCGCGCCGTCGTGGTGACGAGCTCCGGCCAATCCGGATCGTCAGCGGGCAGGCACTGGCTCGCGTAGGTGTCCCCCGTGGCGTTGGTCAGGCGCGCGAACAAGGCGATCTCCGCGCCGTCGGCCGGGAAGCCGGTGCCCGGGTAGATGGAATCCCAGGGTAGGGCGAGCTCGACGAGCGGTAGCTCTCCGGTGCTGGTCGCCACGGTCGCGGTCTCCCAGCCGAAGTCGGTTACGTTCGTAATTCGTCGGAGGCCGGCGAAATCGCTCACCCCGGCGGTCACCGTGTTCATCCCAATCGTTCCGGCGCACAGCTCGGCGCCAAAGGATTCGACGAGGAGGCCGGAGCCATCACAGGCGTTGTCGAGGCTCCCGTCGTTGTCATCCAACTCTTCGAAGTCCGAGACGCCCGTATCCTCATCGACGTCGGTGTCGAGGTAGAGGACGATCGCGTTCTGGGCCTCGACGGTGCCGTAGATGGCGACGTAGAGGTTCGTGCTGTCGTAGGCGGCGTACATCTCCAGCAGCTCATTGTTCGCCCAGTTCGAAAGCGTCAGCTCCTCGCCGATCATGAAAGCCTCGGACCAATCGGCGTCAGACCCGTCGGCGACGATGGCGTCGTTGAAGAGGGTGTACTCGAAGGCGTTCTCGGACGTCGCGACCTCGGCGAACGAGTTCATGATCTCGAGGGTGACTTGCCCCTTGGCGTGCGCCGGCGTCGTGAAGGTCAGCGTGGTGTCGGTGGACTCGTCGAGCTCAACCTCCGCGCCGTCGAGCACGAGGATCGCGCCAGTCAGATAGGTGCCGGTGATGGTCACGGTCGTTCCGCCGAGAACGCTGCCGAACGCCGGCTCGATGGAGGTGATCGTCGGCACCGGAGCGACGCAGGTCTCGTTGTCACAGAGGTCGCTTACGCAGTCGCTGTTCTGGAGGCAGCTCTTGCCGCCGCCGCACTTCTGTGCGCAGGCGCCGCCGCAGTCGACGTCGGTCTCGTCGCCGTTCTTGACCTCGTCCTCGCAGTCTGGCGTCGCGCACGCCTCGAGAATCGGGTGGCAGAAGCCGCTGGCGCACTCGCTGTCCTGGGTGCAGGTCGTGTCGTCGCAGGCCAAGCAGCTTCCGCCGCAGTCGATGCCCGTTTCGTCGCCGTTCAGGGCACCGTCGTCGCAGCTCGGGGCCGCGCAGGTCGTGCCGTTGCAGTAGCCGCTCTTGCAGTCGCCCCCGTCTTCACAGGCCTCGCCGTCGCACGCCGGGCAGCCTCCGCCGCAGTCGACGCCGGTCTCGCCGCCGTTCTGGGCGCCGTCGTCGCAGCTCGGGGTCACGCAGGTCGTGCCGTTGCAGTAGCCGCTCTTGCAGTCGCCGCCGTCGTTGCAGGCGTCGCCGTCGCAGGCCAGGCAGCTGCCGCCGCAGTCGACGCCGGTCTCGTCGCCGTTCTGGGCGCCGTCGTCGCAGCTCGGGGGCGCGCACACGCTGCCGTCGCAGTAGCCGCTCTTGCAGTCGCCGTTGTCGTCGCAGGCCTCGCCGTCGCAGCCGCCGCAG
>JBMNNX010000370.1:0-5421 GCA_050942745.1 Myxococcales bacterium | reverse complement strand
GTCGAGGAGCCCGCCGCGGCAGGCCCTCGCCTCCGGCCTCGCAAGCTCGGCCTCCTGAGCCGGGGCGAAGGGGCACGGGCTGAAAGGTGTTGGTTCACGGTCGCAGCCGGCCCCACGGCCGGTAACAAGCTCAGGTGTCGCGACGCCGAAGCGCTTCCAGCAGGCTCTCGCGCGCGTGGGCGATCCGCACCTCCGCCTCCTCGTCGGGACGCGCGCCGGCGAGCAGCGCCACCTCGACGCCGAGGAGTCGGCTCGCCACCGACGCCTCCGCGATCAAGCCTTCGGTCAGCCGCGCGACGGTGAAGCGAAAGACCGGGGGCCTGGACTTCGACGAAGCGACGGCGACCGCCATCGGAAAGACGCTGCGCTGGGCGAGCGAGGCGTCGACGGCTGCGCCCGAGCGGATGAACTCGATGCACGCCTCCGCGGCGCGCTCGCCGGCCGCGCCGCCCTCGTCGCCGGGCGCGCCGACGGCGAAGAAGCCCGCCCGCCCCCGCTCGAACACGGCGATGACCAGGCAGAGGCTGCCGCGCGAACGCGGCGCGGGGACCGGGATGTTCTCGGCCTCGGCGGGGATGCCGCTCTCCTTGAGCCGCTGGATCGCGCGGTCGCTCTGGCGGGTGGCGACCTCCAGCGGGACGTTGGAGATCGTCGAGAGCACCCGCACCTCGCGCAGAGTCCCTCGCGAGCGCCGGTCGAGCGACCGGCCGAAGCCGGCGCCGCGGACCCAGAGGCTCACCTCGCCGCTGCCCTCGGGCTCGAACCCGGCCGAGTGCTGCTCGAGCTCGAGGTCGTAGCCGATTTCGCGCATCAGAGGCAGCCAGACCATCGTCAGGTTTGGCAGCACCGGTCCTCGCGCCGGGTTGGTGAGGCCGCGAAGCTTGACGAGCGACGGCCCGGCGAGCGCCAGGGCCGGGGCGATCATCTGCACGCACTCGGGAATCGGGCCGCTCGCGCCGAGGTCGAGCAGGTAGTCGCCTGCCCGCACCCGGCTCGGGGCGAACAGGAGGCGCTCGCTGCCGAGCGCGGCCCCCTCGACCTGCGCTCCGCCGACCGCCTGCGCAGCCCGAACCAGGGCGAGCATCCGGGCGTCGAGGCCCTGCCCGCCGGGAGAGCCGATCCGCTCGATCAGCAGAGGCAAGCCGGACACGAGCGAGAGGCCGAGCGCTGACCGAAGGGCGAGCCCTCCGCCTTGCGAACCATCCAGACGGATGGGCGACGGATGCATGGCGCGGAGGATAGCGACCGGCGCTCCCACACGTCAAACGCTGCCCCCCGACGGCCGCCTGTCCCCGCGGTTGAGCGCTTTCGGACTATCCTGCGCGGCCGCCATGTCCACCGACCCGCTCCTCTTGTTCCCGGTAGACCCCTCGCTGCGGCCCGCGCTCGCGATCGCGATCCTCGGGCTGACCTACCTGATCATCGCGCTCCAGAAGGTGCCCTTCACCCGGCTCGATCGCCCCTCGGGCGCGCTGCTCGGAGCGGTGCTCACCGTCGGCTTCGGCGTGCTCACCCCGCAGCAGGTCTATCGCGACGCGATCCACTTCGACACCATCGCGCTCCTGCTCGGGATGATGATCCTCGCCGCCTACCTGGCCGAGGCGGCCTTCTTCCGCAAGGCGAGCCAGCTCGCGCTGCAGGCCGCGCGCACCCCGCGCGGCCTGCTCGCCGGAGTGACGCTCGTCTGCGCGGGCCTCTCCGGGTTCCTGGTCAACGACACGGTCTGCGTGATGGTCACCCCGCTCGTCCTGCAGGTCGTCGAGGACGCCAAGCTGCCGCCGGCGCCCTACCTGCTCGGAGTGGCGATGGGCTCGAACGTCGGCAGCGCGGCCACCTTCACCGGCAACCCGCAGAACATGCTGGTGGGCCAGCTCTCCGGCATCAGCTACGGGCACTTCGCCGCGGTCATGGCCCCTATCGCGCTGGTCACCTCGCTCGTGTGCGCGGGGCTGCTCGTGCTGCTGTTTCGCAAGCAGCTCCCCCGCAAGCGGTTCGAGCTGCAGCCGCCGCCTCCGCCGGTCGACAGGCCGCTACTCGCCAAGAGCCTGATCGCCTTCATCGGCGTGGTCATCGCCTTCTTCGCCGGGCTGCCGACCGCGTGGTCGGCCCTGGCCGCCGCGGCCCTGCTGATGGCGACCGGCAGCCGCGCGCCGCGCCGGGTCTTCGAGCGGGTCGACTTCGTGCTACTCGTCTTCTTCGCGGGCCTCTTCGTCGTCGTCTACGGCGTTGACGCGACCGGCTGGACCGAGCGGATGCTCTCGGCGCTGCGGCCCTACCTGGGCAGCTCGGCCAACGGACAGGTGATCGCCCTCTCGGCGGTCTCGGTCGTCGCCTCCAACCTCTTCTCCAACGTCCCCTTCGTCATGCTGGCGGGCAAGTGGATCCCCGCCTTCGCCGACCCCACGCTGATGTGGTCGCGCTCGCGCTCTCGAGCACGCTGGCCGGCAACCTGACGCTGGTCGGCTCAGTGGCCAACCTCATCGTCGTCGAGTCGGCGCGCGATCGCTGCCAGGTCGGCTTCTTCGAGTACCTGGCCGCGGGCGTGCCCGTCACCCTGGTGACCACGGTGGCCGGGGTCGCGCTTCTGCTCGGGCTCGCCGCGCTCGGGCTGGTGTAAGGCCCAGAGCGCGACAACACTACGAGTGCAACGGCCGCAGGTGCGCCCCCGCCTCCGCCGCGCGCCCGCCCACGCTCGGGCCGAGTTCTCGGGCGCTTAGCCGGTGGGCGCGCGCCCGAGCGGCGAGCGGCGCAGATTGTCCACGGGCGCACAGCCGGTGCGCCGGGCGACAGGCCGAAGATCCTGGGCCTCTACCTGGCTTCCCCCCCAAGGGATTGTGCCCTTACCTGCTTGACAAGCCGGCCGGCTGCCTGTTTTCATGCGCGCCGTTTTTCGACAGTCCCAACAAGTGAACAGGCGGCCGCACAGGTCGCCAGGGCTTCTCGGGCGCGAGCGAGCCTCCTCCTCGGCCGCTCTTCGCCCGGGCATCGGGGCGCGGGAGGCGGGGGTGGCAGACGGGGGGGCGTGCGCCACAAATTTCTACGAAGGGTGAAAACCCCGGAGGGAAGAATGGAGCTGAAGGAGAGCGCGGGAAGGCCGTCCGGAAGCCGGCGCGCCGGTGCCAAGCGGCGGCATCGGGGGGTAACGCTCAAGCGCTATTTCACGACCCCGGGGGTCGACCCGGCCGACGAGATCGCCTGGGAGAAGCGCAGCGCCGCCATCACCAACGAGAGCGGCGCGGTCGTCTTCGAGCAGAAGGACATCGAGGTTCCCAAGAGCTGGTCGATGCTCGCGACCAACGTGGTCGCCTCGAAGTACTTCCGCGGCACGCCCGGCACCCCTGAGCGCGAAAGCTCGGTGCGCGCGCTGGTCAAGCGCGTCGTCGACACCATCACCGCGTGGGGCCGGCGCGACGGCTACTTCGCCTCTGACGAGGACGCCGAGACCTTCCGCGCGGAGATCTCGTTCCTGCTGCTGCACCAGTGCATGGCCTTCAACTCGCCGGTCTGGTTCAACGTGGGCATCGAGGAGCAGCCGCAGTGCTCGGCCTGCTTCATCAACTCGGTGGAGGACTCGATGAGCTCGATCCTCGAGCTCGCCAAGACCGAGGGGATGCTCTTCAAGTACGGCTCGGGCACCGGCACCAACCTCTCCTCGCTGCGCTCGAGCCGCGAGCAGCTCGCCGGCGGCGGCACCGCGAGCGGGCCGGTGTCGTTCATGAAGGGCTTCGACGCCTTCGCCGGCGTGATCAAGTCGGGAGGCAAGACCCGGCGCGCTGCGAAGATGGTCATCCTCGACGTCTCCCACCCCGACATCGTCGACTTTATCGAGTGCAAGACCCGCGAGGAGAAGAAGGCCTGGGCGCTCATCGACGCCGGCTACGACGGGTCCTTCAACGGCGAGGCCTACCAGTCGGTCTTCTTCCAGAACTCCAACAACTCGGTGCGCGTCACCGACGCCTTCATGCGCGCGGTCGAGAACGGCGAGGAGTGGACGACCCGCGCGGTGCGCGACGGGCGCCCGATGGAGACCTACTCGGCGCGCGCGCTCCTGCGCCGCATCGCCGAGAACGCCCACGTCACCGGCGACCCCGGCCTGCAGATGCACGACACGATCAACGCGTGGAACACCTGCGCGGCGAGCGGGCCGATCCGGGCGAGCAACCCCTGCTCCGAGTTCATGTTCCTCGACAACTCGGCCTGCAACCTCGCCTCGCTCAACCTGATGCGCTTCCGCAGCCTCGACGGCGAGCTCGACATCGAGGCCTTCACCCACGCGATCGAGCTGACCGTCCTCGCGCAGGAGATCCTCGTCGACACGGCGCGCTACCCAACCGACAAGATCTCGGAGAACAGCCGCGCCTTCCGCCCGCTCGGGCTCGGCTACGCCAACCTGGGCGCACTGTTGATGGCCCGTGGCGTCCCCTACGACAGCGACGAGGGGCGCGCCTACGCCGCGGCGGTCACCTCGTTGATGACCGCTCACGCCTACCTGACGAGCGCGCGCATCGCTGAGGAGATGGGGCCGTTTGCCCGGTTCGAGCAGAATCGCGAGTCGATGCTGCCGGTCGTCCACAAGCACCGACAGGAGGGCAAGAGCCTGCCTGCCGAGCGCGTGCCGGCGCGGCTGCTCGAGGCGAGCCAGACCGCTTGGGACGAGGCGCTCGCCGCCGGCGTCAACCACGGCTATCGCAACGCGCAGGTCACCGTGCTCGCGCCGACCGGGACCATCGGCTTCATGATGGACTGCGACACGACCGGCATCGAGCCCGACATCGCCCTGGTGAAGTACAAGAAGCTGGTCGGCGGCGGGCTGCTCAAGATCGTCAACAACACCGTGCCCCAGGCGCTCGAGCGGCTCGGCTACCAGCCCGACGAGGTGCAGGCGATCCTCGAGCACCTTCAGGAGCAGGAGACGATCGAGGGCGCGCGCTACCTGCGGCCCGAGCACCTGGCGGTCTTCGACTGTGCCTTCCGCCCGAAGAACGGCGAGCGCTCCATCCATTGGATGGGCCACGTCAAGATGATGGCCGCGGTCCAGCCATTCATCTCCGGGGCCATCTCCAAGACGGTCAACCTGCCGAACGAGGCGAGCGTCGAGGACATCGAGAAGGTCTACCTCGAGAGCTGGCGGCTCGGGCTCAAGGCGATCGCGGTCTACCGCGACGGCTGCAAGCGCACCCAGCCGCTGAGCACCGGGATAACCGAGCGCGCCGAGAAGACGGCCGAGAAGACCGCCGAAGGGTCGCCGAAGATGGCCCGGCGCCGCCTGCCCGACGAGCGGCGCTCGATCACGCACAAGTTCACGGTCGGCGGCCACGAGGGCTACCTGACCGTCGGGATGTACGACGACGGCACCCCGGGCGAGCTGTTCATCGTGATGGCAAAGGAGGGCTCGGTGGTCTCGGGCCTGATGGACTGCTT